>NZ_SJUP01000002.1:0-315827 GCF_004337025.1 Exiguobacterium sp. SL-10
CCATCAACGTCCCCCCGAAGGGTTCAGATGATTTCCTGCGCTCGACTTGCATGTATTAGGCACGCCGCCAGCGTTCGTCCTGAGCCAGGATCAAACTCTCCAAAGAATTTGATATAGCTCTTTAAAAATGACGAAGCTTGCGCTTCATTCAAAAATTGTAAAACTTTTTTGCCTCATCGTTCAGTTTTCAAAGTTCGTCTGCCGCTCTTAGCGACTCATTAATAATAGCACCTGCTTTATTATTCGTCAACTATAAAAATAAAATATTTTAAAAGAATAAAAAGGTGGTGTGTTCTTCATCGCCACTATATAGAAGAAACACACCACAACTCATTGAAATGCAATGATTCGAACTTCGTCTAGACGCGTCAAATCGTACATTTCTTTCGTCGGTTCGGATACGACAATCGGTTGTTCGACGCTCGTTGTATAGTTACGGATGGTCCCACGGATCCCACTGCTCAACAAAACGCTGCGACCGACTTCATAGAACCCAAGCAATGTGGCCAAGAGGGTAAGTGCTTCCTCATCGTAGGCTTCGTTTTGCCACATATAGAAATAAGCCTCTTCCGGTGTCAACGCGTCTCGAAACGTTCGTGGTGCCGTTAACTGACAAAAGCGATCTGCCACAATGAACAGTGGTGAGGCCGGATGGAGTGATCGCTCTTCTAAACGATGTGGGAATCCAGAGCCATCGAGCCGCTCATGATGTTCCGCAACCAATTTACTGACGCGCTGACGCAACGTTTGGTTTTGAGGCAACATCGCCATTGATACAAGAGGATGTTGATACAATAATTCTCGTTCCATTTTTGTGAAATAACGCATATGTGACCATTTTCGAATTTTTGCATAGCTAGCATCCGCAAAATATGAGGCGATACCATAGTCAAATTGAAGCCGATGTTCATCACCTCGATATTTCGACAACGTCTTCGCCACGAGTGCGCGATAAATCGCATGATGAATCACATGATTTTTACGAAGGGGTTGTTTCGTGAAAAATGCAACGATGGCTGATAACGGATAATCATGACGAAACAGTTGATGAACAAACTCTAGAGCCTCGTATGGGTTCGGAGCAATCCGTTCCTCCCATTGGTTATAGTGACGTTCATACTGAAGGATTTTCTCGCATAAATCACGTTCTTCTTCTTGTGTGAATCGACGGCGTTCCACCGGATCAACTTCAATCGCATCGACTTTTAAAAACCGAAGTAAGCGTAAGTGTTCATTCGTCAGTCTAATGCCGGCTTCTAAGGAAGAGACCGATGTTTTTAAGATCATCCCTACGTGAACGTTAGAAATAGCGAGTCGCATGATCATCCCTCCTGATTATATAAAAACAGGTCGAACGGAAGCTCCGCTCGACCTGTTTCGCCTTATTCGGTCACTTCAGACGACAGGTCGGTCTCTGGTGCTTCACCATCAAACCCATTCTCCATCTCATCTGCTGATTCCTCTTCTAGCTCATCTTTTTTCAATTTAGCGATTGTTGCCAAACGATCGCCGTCCTCGATATTCATCACTTTCACACCGCGTGTGCTACGTCCCATTTGCGAAATCGTCTGGGAATCGATTCGAATGGCGACACCGAGCTCGGTCATGAGCATGATATCATCGTCCTCATCCACGACTCGCATGCCGACGACGGTACCACGGTCGGTCTTGATCCCGATAATTCCAGAACCGCCTCGACCTTGCGTACGGAATTGTTCCATGGCGGTACGTTTTCCGTAACCTTTTTCCGTAATGATCAATACGTCTTGCGTCGGTCGTACGATTTCCATCGAGACGACTTGATCGTCATCCTTCTTCAAACGGATGGCTCGGACTCCTCGGGCGGTACGGCCCATCGAACGTACTTCACCTTCGAGCGGGAAGCGAATCGACATCCCTTCGCGCGTCACAATCAACATCTCATCGTCACTCTTCGCGAGGCGGACCGTGACGAGTTCATCGGTGTCATTCAAGCTGATAGCTCGAAGTCCGTTTTTATTGATGCGGGCATACGCTGAGAGCGGTGAACGTTTGACGAGTCCTTGTTTCGTAATAAATACGAGTGACAATTGCTCATCCGCTACTTCCGCTTCCGAATCTTCACTTCCATCCTCAACGATGGCTTTGTCTGCCAAGTAGCTATTGAAGTCGACCGGGATCATCGTTTCGACTTTCTCGCCTTTATCGACTTGCAATAAGTTGATAATCGGCATCCCTTTCGCTGTCCGGCTCATCTCTGGGATTTCATAGCCTTTCAAGCGGAAGACGCGACCGAAGTTCGTAAAGAACAAGATCGTATCATGCGTCGAAGCTGACAAGAGACGTAACACGAAATCTTCATCGTTCGTGCCCATTCCTTGCTTCCCTCGTCCACCACGACGTTGTGTACGATATGAATCGCTCGGGATCGACTTGATGTACCCTTCGCTTGTAAGTGTGATCATCATGTCGCGAACCGGAATCAAGTCTTCATCTTCGAGCTCGATGATGTCCGTACGGATTACTGTCCGACGTGCATCGCCATAACGCTCTTTGATTTCTGTCAACTCGTTGCGAATGATTTGAAGCAAGAGTTCTTCATCCCCTAAAATGGCACGAAGTTCTTCGATCAAGGCACGAATCTCGCGATACTCGCCTTCAATTTTCTCACGTTCAAGTCCAGTCAATCGTTGAAGACGCATATCGAGAATCGCCTGCGTCTGCTCGGTCGACAATCCGAAGCGAGCAATCAATTTCTCACGAGCCTCGTCACCGGTCCGCGTGCTGCGGATGATGGCGATGACTTCGTCCAAGTGATCGAGTGCGACACGTAATCCTTCGAGGATATGCGCGCGCGCCTCGGCCTTGTCGAGGTCGAACTGTGTCCGACGACGGACGACTTCTTTTTGGTGCTCGATGTAGTAATAGATCGCCTGTTTCAAGTTGAGCGTCTTCGGTCGACCTCCGACGAGGGCAAGCATGTTGACCCCAAACGTCGTTTGCATCGGCGTTTGTTTATACAAGTTGTTCAAAATAACGCTAGCATTCGCATCGCGGCGTACTTCGATGACGACACGCATCCCGTTACGATCTGACTCATCACGAAGGTCAGTAATCCCTTCGATTTTCTTATCACGTACTAAGTCGGCAATCTTTTCGACAAGACGTGCTTTGTTCACTTGATATGGGATTTCATGAACGAGAATCCGTTCACGACCATTTTTCAACACTTCGATTTCAGCTTTGGCACGCATCGTGATCGATCCACGACCCGTCTCATAGGCGCGGCGAATTCCGCTACGTCCTAAAATTTCACCAGCTGTCGGGAAGTCAGGACCCGGGATGTGCTGCATCAACTCAGAAATCGTGATATCCGGGTTATGCGTCAACGCAAGCACCCCGTCAATGACTTCGTTCAAGTTGTGCGGCGGCACGTTCGTGGCCATCCCGACCGCAATCCCGCTCGTCCCGTTGACCAAGAAGTTCGGGAACCGGGCTGGCATGACGACCGGCTCTTTTTCTTCTCCGTCAAAGTTAGCTTGATAATCGATCGTGTTTTTGCCGATATCACGGACGAGTTCCATCGCGATTTTCGACATACGTGCTTCCGTATAACGCATCGCTGCCGCCGAGTCACCGTCGACCGAACCAAAGTTTCCGTGTCCGTCGACAAGCTCGTAACGATAACTGAAATCTTGCGCCATCCGAACCATCGTCTCGTAAACGGCAGAGTCACCGTGCGGGTGATACTTACCGATAACGTCGCCGACTACACGTGCCGACTTCTTATGGGGCTTGTCGGCACGAATCCCAAGTTCGTTCATCGCATACAGGATCCGGCGGTGAACTGGCTTCAGACCGTCTCGTACGTCGGGGAGGGCACGTGACACGATTACGCTCATCGCATAGTCCATGAACGAGGTGCGCATCTCTTGGCTAATATTTATATCCTTGATATTTTCTTGTTCTGCCATTCGTTATTGCCTACCCTTCTTTTTAAATATCGAGGTTTTTCACGTAATGCGCATGTGATTGGATGAAATCACGTCGCGGCTCGACATTGTCACCCATGAGCGTCTCAAAGATCTCATCCGCCTCAATGGCGTCTTGAAGGTCGACACGAAGCATCGAGCGTGTCTCTGGATTCATCGTCGTACTCCACAACTGTTCAGGGTCCATCTCACCGAGACCTTTGTAACGCTGTACACTATACCGTGCATTTTCTGGAAGCTGTTTAATCGCTTCTTGAAGTTCACGGTCATTCTGGACATAAGTGACGTCTTTCCCGTGCTTCACCCCGTAAAGCGGCGGTTGCGCGATATACACATAGCCACTTTCGACGAGCGGACGCATGTAACGGTAGAAGAACGTCAAGAGCAACGTACGAATGTGGGCGCCATCGACGTCGGCATCGGTCATGATAATCAATTTATGGTAGCGTGCCTTCGCGAGATCAAACTCTTCCGCGATCCCAGTCCCGAGCGCCGTAATGATTGTGCGCACTTCTTGGTTGGCTAAAATTTTATCAAGTCTCGCTTTTTCGACGTTGATGATTTTACCTCGGATTGGCAAGATCGCTTGGAAATGACGATCACGACCTGATTTCGCTGATCCACCGGCCGAGTCACCCTCGACGATGTACAGTTCAGATTTCGAGGCATCTTTCGATGAACAGTCAGCCAGTTTCCCAGGTAATGAACTGACCTCAAGAATCCCTTTACGGCGTGTCATCTCACGAGCACGTTTTGCCGCTAGGCGGGCCCGGGCCGCCATCAAGCCTTTATCGACGATGAGTCGACCGACAGATGGGTTCTCGAGCAAGAATTGTTCGAACGTATCCGTGAAGAGCGAGTCTGTCGCTGTACGCGCATCGGCGTTACCGAGTTTCGTCTTCGTCTGTCCCTCGAACTGTGGCGACGGGTGTTTGACCGAGACAATCGCCGTCAATCCTTCGCGGACATCATCCCCTGAGAGGCTACCGTCGGCTTCTTTCATGAGACCGAAGCGTTTTGCATAGTCGTTGATTGAACGTGTGAGCGCCGTTTTAAACCCGGTCTCGTGCGTCCCACCTTCATGCGTCGGGATGTTGTTCGTGAACGAATAGATGTTGCTCGCGAATCCTTCGTTGTACTGAAGCGCAATCTCGACTTCAATCCCATCCTTCGTGCCATGTACATACACAGGCTCATCGTGGATTGAGGCTTTCGAACGGTTCAAGTGTTCAACGTATGACTTGATTCCGCCCTCGTAATGATAGTTACGTTCAATCGTCTCATCACTACGCTCGTCTTTGGCGACGATACGAAGTCCTTTATTCAAGAACGCAAGTTCGCGCAGACGTGTAGCGAGCAAATCGAAGTCGTATTCGAGCGTCTCTTCAAAGATATCTCCGTCTGGGAAGAAACGGACAGTCGTACCCGTCGTATCGGTCGTTCCGACGATTTCAAGCTCACCTTGCGGTACACCGCGTTTGAATGACTGGTAGTAGACGTTGCCGTTACGACGGACGAATACTTCAAGTTTCGTCGACAAAGCGTTGACGACCGAAGCACCGACGCCGTGCAGACCACCTGAAACTTTATATCCGCCACCGCCGAACTTACCTCCGGCGTGAAGGACGGTGAAGATGACTTCGACGGCAGGACGTCCAGTTTTCTTTTGAACGTCGACCGGAATGCCTCGTCCGTTGTCTTCAACGACGACTGAATTGCCTGGTTCGACCGTGACCGTGATCGTGTCACAGTGTCCGGCGAGTGCTTCGTCAATTGAGTTGTCGACGATTTCCCATACCAAGTGGTGGAGTCCTCGCGAGCTCGTTGAACCGATATACATCCCCGGGCGTTTACGAACAGCTTCTAACCCTTCAAGCACTTGAATCTGATCGGCACCATAATCTTGCATTTGTTTTTCGTTTTCGTTACTCATCGGTTTTGTTCACCTACTATACATGAATTGGTGTTCATATGGATTGGTCTTACGTTATACAGATTCCGTTTCAACTTCGCCTTGTTTCACGTGAAACACCTTTGCTTGTTGAATCGTTTCGTGAGCGATTCCATCGATATTTGTCGTCGTGATGATGGTTTGGACTTTCTGGCCCATCGTATCGAGCAGATGGGTTTGGCGATGGTCGTCTAATTCAGATAACACGTCATCTAACAACAGCAGCGGATATTCCCCGACCTCTTCATGGATCAGTTCAATCTCCGCTAGCTTTAAAGACAAAGCAGCTGTGCGTTGCTGACCTTGCGAACCGAACGTTTGGACGTTGCGATTGTTCACATACAACTCAAAATCATCCCGATGCGGACCAAATAACGTCACGCCTCGTCTTCGTTCGTTCTCTCTTATTTTATCAAACTTTTGACGATACGTTTCAAACATCGCATCTTTTGGGTAACGTTCTTTTTGGAACGTATCCGATACGTATTGAATCGTCAGTGTCTCCAAGTCACGTGTGATGCCGGCGTGGATTGGGCCCGCCCATTTTTCAAGCTGATCGATAAAATGATGCCGGCGTGAAACGATTTTCACGGCAAGTTCAATCATTTGATCGGTAAGCACCTCGAGTAATGTCTCGTCCCCGCCTTTGATGGACAGCTGTTTCAACAAGGCGTTCCGTTGCTTCAGTATCTTCAAGTACTGATTCAATTCATGTAAATAGACAGGACTTACTTGTCCGATTTCCATATCTAAAAACCGTCGTCTTCCTTGCGGGCTGCCTTTGACGATGGCGAGGTCTTCCGGTGCGAACAACACGACGTTAAAGGCGCCGACATAGTCGCTGAGGCGACGTTGTTCGAGGTGGTTCAATTTCGCTTTCTTCCCTTTCGGTGAAAACGTCAGCGACTGGACCGTTTCACCGGTCCGCTTATGAATCCGTCCCTCGACCATCGCCGCATCTGCCTCCCAGCCAATCAGTTCACGGTCTTGCGTCGTCCGATGTGACTTTGCGAGCGCAAGTACGTAAATCGATTCGAGCAGATTCGTTTTCCCTTGGGCATTTTCACCGATGAGAACGTTCGTCTGTTCTGAAAAATCTAGCTCGAGGGTTTCGTAGTTGCGGTAATTTTGCAATCGGATCGACTTTAAATGCACGTTAGTTACCCTCGATTTGGAAGTCTCCGAAACCTTCGACCTCAATCGTGTCCCCATCGCGTAGTTTGCGTCCACGACGTTGATCAACCTCACCGTTCACTTTCACTTGAACGTCCTCTAAGAAGAACTTCGCCTGGCCTCCACTTGAAATAATATCAGCCAACTTCAAAAATTGTCCGAGTGTTACATACTCGGTTGTAATCGACACTTTTCCCATGTCGTCACTTCCTTTCCTTCATACTTAGTACAAAAAATCGCCATACTTATTAGTTTATCGAAAAACGTCGAATAAGGCAAAAATGGGGATGACAAGGTGAAACACCTCATCATCCCCGAATCCGCTCAGTCTGACTTAAGACGTGCGGACTGGCAAGATCAACTGTAGGACGCTATCCTGTTCGACCGGACGCAAGATGAACGGACGCATCGAACCTGTGAACTGGATTTCGATCTCTGAAGCGTCAAGCGCCCGAAGCGCATCCATGACAAATTTCGAGTTGAATGAAATTTTTAACTCTTCTCCTTCAAGTGACAGGATGCTGACGCGCTCTGACACTTTCCCGACTTCTGGAGAATGAGATGAGACTTCTACCGTCGTCGCTTCTTCCGCGACAAACTTGATCACGTTGTTCCGATCAGCACGTGCAAGCAGTGACGCACGATCGATCGCTTGAAGGAAGTCCTTCGCGTTCATGCGGACCGCCGTACGGTATTCTTCCGGAATCAAGCGCGATGTGTCTGGGTATGCCCCGTCGAGTAAACGCGAGAAGAACGAGATGTTTTTCAAACGGAACAAAATTTGTTGGTCCGTCAACACGATTTCGACTGGTAATTCTTCACGATCCAACAATTTTGCAAGTTCGTTCAATGAGCGGCCCGGGACGACAACATTTTGGAACGTCAAATCGTTGTCTGTCTCAAATCGTGCCCGGCGAAGTGCCAGACGGTGGCTATCCGTAGCGACACACGTCAAGAATCCTTTTTCAGCAGAGAAGTTGACCCCTGTCAACACAGGACGTGTCTCTTGCGCTGAAACAGCAAAGCTAGTTTGACGAATGATTGTCTTTAACAGATCGGCTGGCAAGTAGAAACGACGCTCGCTCGAAAGTTCAGGTAGACGTGGATATTCATCCGGGTCGAGTCCGTTCAAATGGAATTCGGCTTGTCCCGACTCAATCCGCGTCATGAAGTTTGGCGATACTTCGAGTGTCACTTCATTCGTCGGCAACTTTTTAACGATTTCACCAAGGAAGCGTGCATTGAGCACGACACTGCCTGCCCGTTGAATTTGAATGAGTTCGATCCCGCCTTCTTCAATCGGGATTAAGCGTTCGATTGAAATCTCGGTGTCACTTCCTGTGAGCGTCAAGCCATCGGCATGAGCCTCAAGCTTTAATCCTGTGAGAATTGGAATCGTCGTTCTAGAAGCAACGGCTTTCGATACATCTTGTACGGCTTGCATGAATACATCTCGCTGAATCGTTAAATGCATGTGGATAATTCCTCCTAAGTGAACTGAGTCATATAGTTAATAATAATAGTATTATTTAAGTCATAATAGTAATAAGGGCTGTGGATACTGGGGATAAGTCACTTAAACCACTCGTATTGAGCCATTCTGCCTGTGAATAACTTGTGGATAACTAGGTGGGTTTATCCACAGGATATCCACAACGAAATCGATGCTGTTATGACAAAGCTTTCTTTAACGTTTGAATCGTCTCTTGCATCTCTGCATCGTGCTTGAGTAACGTACTAATTTTCTCATGGGCGTGGATGACCGTCGTGTGATCGCGTCCTCCAAACTCCTCCCCGATTTTAGGAAGTGAGCTCTCCGTCATCTCACGGGACAAGTACATTGCGATTTGACGAGGGAATGCGAGCGTCTTCGTCCGCTTTTTCGCCTTCAGCTCGTCGACTTCAATATTAAAGTGTCGGCCAACGATTTCTTGAATGTCACGGATGACGATCTTCTTCGCTTCTTGAACAGGCATGATGTTGTGTAACGCTTCGGCAGCGACATCCGGGTCAATCGGACGACCGACGAGCTTGGCGTACGCCACGACGCGCGTCAACGCCCCTTCGAGTTCACGAATGTTCGTGTCGATTTGATTGGCAATGTATAGCATGACGTCGTTTGCGATATCAAGCCCTTCCGCCGTCGCCTTCTTACGCAAGATGGCAATTCGTGTTTCAAGGTCAGGTGGTGTGATGTCTGTGATCAGTCCCCATTCGAATCGTGAACGAAGACGGTCTTCTAGCGTCGGGATCTCTTTTGGAGGTCGATCACTCGAGATGACGATTTGCTTTTGGTCGTTATGGAGCGCATTGAACGTATGGAAAAATTCTTCCTGTGTCTGTTCTTTACCCGCCAAAAACTGAATATCATCAATCAAGAGGACATCGATGTTCCGATAACGGTTGCGGAATTCTTCGGTCTTATTGTCACGAATGGAGTTGATGAACTCATTTGTGAACTTTTCTGAAGATACGTAAGCGATTCGCGCACCAGGCTTTTGCCCTTTCACGTAATGCCCAATCGCATGCATCAAATGCGTCTTGCCGAGTCCGACTCCTCCATAAATGAAGAGCGGGTTATAGGCGCGTGCCGGCGCTTCCGCCACGGCGAGTGAGGCAGCGTGAGCAAATCGGTTCCCCGAGCCGATGACAAACGTCTCAAAAATGTACTTGTCATTCAACTGCCCGAGGTTCCCTTCCTCTTTCGGCAGTACTGGAAGCGGTTGTTCTTTCATTTCTGTGGCAGCAATCGTTTCTTTCGATCCCTCCACAGGTGCATACTTGTGTGCTTGTGATTCCTCGATAAAATGAATCTCAAGCTTGTTGTTCGTCACTTCTTCGATCGTATCTTGTAACAATGACAAGTACTGACGTTCGAGCCAAGTCACAATGAAACTGGCTGGTGCGGACACGACGAGCGTCGTCCCCATCAACGAAATTCCTTCTGTTGATTTCAACCACATATCAAAGCTGGCTTTTGGTGTTCGTTCCTCTTCTTCAATCAGAGATAAAACATTTCTCCAAATCTCGCGAGCATTCTTCAATGAAAGACCTCCTTTACTCACATGTTGGCGAAACTTATTCACACGATATACACATACACTATTTTATAGTAGATACTAGGGTTATCCCCAGAGAACAAAAACTGTGGATAAAGTTATCCACATGGTGTTAATGTTGGGGATAACAGTTATCCACAGCCTGTGTATATCTTGGAATTGCTAAAAGTTCATCCACAAGTTTGTGCACATTCAGTTTATCAAAATAAAATAGACGTGGCAACGGTTTTCGATATTTATCCACAGACCACAAAAAGAATCCACAGGCAGTTATCCACATGCTGTGTATAGTGTGGATAAACTGTGGATATGTTGTGGATAATTAAAAGTAAGGAAACATAGAGTGGGAAAGTTATACACAAAAGAGGAAGAAGGAATTGGGGAGAATATTTTTTTAAGAGAAGAAAATGAAAAATTAAAAATCGGAATCGTAAAATTGTTGAAAGAAGAGGAGTTATTCACATATAAGTGTGGATAACTATCAGAATATGTGGATAAAATGGCTTTAGACAGCTGTTTGTAAAAAAGTCACTGTAAGAGTGTTAATTTTCAATGTTACTGATCGTTTCCGTTTCTTCTAGATCATGCCATCATGAGGCGTTGTCCCCTTCCCGCCTGATGGATTTCCCCCTAACGGAAAACCTGGCGAAAACTCATTGACATTCTAGACAACAGTTTATATAATCTTAAAGACTGCCTTAAATGAAACTATAACTTGCTAATAGAGCGTTAACCTTGAGGAGGTGCTTTAACAATGAAACCAACTTTCAACCCTAACAACCGTAAGCGTAAGAAAGTCCACGGATTCCGTGCACGCATGGCGACTAAAAACGGCCGCAACATTCTTGCAGCTCGCCGTCGTAAAGGCCGCAAAGCCTTGACTGTCTAATACAGATCATGAGATTGCCCGAGGAATTCTCCTTGGGCAATTTTTTTATATCGTCACAGAAGTCACACAAACGAACGGAAAAAACTGATTCGCTCTCGTTGAAATCTATGGGATATGGTATGATGTTAGTTGACGATTTTTGAAGCGAAGGATGGAGTGAGAATTTTGAAAAAAGAATACCGCCTGCAAAAGAATGAAGAGTTCCAAGCGGTGTTTCGTGAAGGACGCTCCGTGGCCAATCGTCAGTTTGTCGTCTACACACAGAAAGCGGATCAAGCGCACTTCCGGGTCGGACTTTCGGTCAGCAAAAAGCTTGGGAATGCCGTGGAACGAAACCGGATGAAACGATTGATGCGTGAATCACTCCGCTTGCTCGAACCAAACGTGGCGCCGCACAATTACGTCATCATTGCGCGCAAGCCTGCGACGTCACTGACGCAAGATGAAGTGACGGAAAGCTTGAAACACGTCTTTAAACGGGCTAAAGTTTGGAAGCAGAGACAAGTCGATCGATCGTAACAATCCGAGCTCGTTCTTTCATATATAACGCGAACTAATTAGGATTGACCGATAGACGTGTGATGAAACAAAAGAATCAATAAAGAAAGCGTAGGAGGAACTATGAGCAAAAAGCTAAAATTAGGATTGTTGGCCGTCATGACCGGCGTCATCATGTTGATGGCCGGCTGTGTCGACCCATCGACGATCCAAGGAGAGCCGATCACGGCTGAGACGGAAGGCTTCTGGTCACAATACTTTGTTTGGCCACTAGCATGGTTGTTGAAAGAAGCGGCTTACTTAATCGGTGGGACGTGGCAGTACGGTTACTCGATCATCGTTGCGACGATTATCGTCCGCCTCTTGATTTTACCGCTTATGATCAAGCAAACGAAGAGCATGGGTGCGATGCAAGTGTTGCAGCCAGAGATGCTCAAGTTGCGTGAGAAATACAGCTCGAAAGACCAAGAGACACAACGTAAACTGCAAGAAGAAATGATGAAAATGTATCAAGAGTATCAAATCAACCCGCTCGCGGGCTGCTTGCCAATCTTGATTCAAATGCCGATCCTCTTCGCGTTCTACGATGCGATTCGTCGGACACCTGAAATCTTTGAAGCGCAGTTCCTCTGGTTCGACCTCGGGGCGCCAGATCCAACGTTTATCTTACCGATTCTCGCGGCGATCTTGACGTATGCACAACAAAAAATCTCAATGGCGGGCCAAGAACAGAACCCGCAATTGAAAATGATGCTCTACATCTTCCCTGTGATGATCTTCGTCATGTCGATCACGCTTCCGGCAGCCCTCTCTATGTACTGGGTCGTCGGTTACATCATCTCAATCATCGTGACGATGGCAATCATGCTCCCGATGCGTGAGAAGATGAAAGTTCAAGCTGAAGCGAAAATCGCGGCGAAAGAAGCAGAACGTGCCGTACTCGCAGAAGAAGATAAGAAGACGAAAAAGAAAAAACGTAAATAACTGTTAAGGCTGTGGATAACCAATCCACAGCCTTTTTTTGTCGTTTCGGATGGATCAAGGCAGAATACGGGAATAAAGGAAGAAGTGGTCTATTTCGTTACATGGGAAAGGGGTCTTTCATATGGAGACACTCGTCAAACGGTTAGAACGGTCGACATTCATTCAGGCGGCGCTTTATGTCATCATCGGCTTACTCATCATCTTGTATCCACGCTTCTTTTTTGACGCGATCGTCTATTTGGTCGCTGCTTATTTTGCCATCATCGGTTTAGTTGCCATCGTTCAAGGGTTACGTCATAAACGAGACGGTCTCCCCCCTGGCTTCTTTATGGGAATCATCTATTTATTGATCGCTTTGATCGTCTTTTTCTTCGCTGAAACATTAGCGAGCCTGCTTCCGATTTTTATCGGTGTGCTGTTCTTGTTCGGCGGTATCATCCGATTGATTCAAGCCGTTGGGTTTCGCCGGACCATCGCCAATCGGTGGATGTACTTCATGCTGAGCAGTCTACTATGGATCGGAATCGGGCTCCTCATGTTGGCGAACCCGTTCGACAGCCTGCTCGTCTTGTTCCAACTGTTCGGTGGTTTTCTCATCGTCGTCGGAGTGATCGAATGGGTACTATACTTCACGCTGCGCTCCTCGAGACGTCAGCAAGGATAACGAAAAGCCGCTCACATCAGGAGCGGCTTTTTTCGCGTGCCATGAGACTGTCGAAAAAGGGGCCGATTTGTTCGAACGCATCGGTCGTCTCAAAAAAAGGACGTTCGGCTTCGAGGCGAGCGACATACCAACGCGCGGCCGTGGCATGATGGTCGGGTGTCAACGCTTCATAAAAACTCCGGAGTTCAATCCGCTGTCTGGCGGCGACGTCCTTCAATCCGAGTGCGGCCCGTTCAGCTTCATGATGAGCGGCGAGCGCGTAAGCGAAATGACTCATCCCTTGCCGGAGCATCTCGACGGCCCAAATGTCATTGCCGCGGTCACGGGCTTTCGTATATTGGAAAAAGAACCAAATCGCATCGAATACGTGTCCACTTAAGTCCTCATCCGACAAAGCGAGCGAACTCGGATGCTGCCTTAGTCGGTGTTCCGGATCATACAGCACCGTGATTGTGTCTTGATGGTTCAACGTATCCGCCGTCACCGTGAAGAAGTCGAGATGCAAGAAATCATCGTAGACGACGATCAGTTGGGGAGCCACGATATCGATTTCGTCCTCGAGCAGCAACGGGCGATATGTGGCCAGATGGTCGCGGCGGCGCGACAAGAACTCATTCAGGCTGTCAGGGGCGACCATAACGTACAAGTCGACATCGGAATGTTCGTCCGCTTCACCACGTCCGAACGATCCTTTCAAGAAAATGGCCTGCACGTCCGCATCGAAGATGAGGCTGTCGGTCAATGTGGCGATGGCATCTTGCTGTCGCATTTCATCACGTCCTCCATGGAAATATATTCCTTTATTGTACTAAAGTAATTCCCTGAAATGCAAGCATCGCTCGAGAGGTCGGACTCTTTCGTTCGAGACAAATATCGTGTATAGTAGGTGCGTTATGCATAAGATAAAGGAAGTAGTAAGAAGTATGGGAGGGAAAGATGATGCTAGAGTTTGACACGATTACGGCGATTTCGACGCCGATGGGTGAAGGGGCAATCGGAATCGTCCGCTTGTCCGGTGACCGCGCCGTCGAGACGGTGGCCCGTGTGTTTTCTGGAAAAGATTTGACTGAAGTGGAGTCACATACGATCCATTACGGAAAATTGAAACGTCCTGGCACGGACGAGGTCGTCGATGAAGTCATGGTGAGCATCATGCGCGCACCGAAGACGTTCACGCGAGAAGACGTCGTCGAAATCAATTGCCACGGAGGAATCGTCGCGGTCAATCGTGTCCTCGAACTGATTCTTGAACAACCGGACATCCGCTTGGCAGAACCTGGCGAGTTCACGAAACGCGCCTTTTTGAATGGACGCATCGATTTATCGCAAGCAGAGGCCGTCATGGATTTGATTCGTGCCAAAACGGATCGGGCCATGAACGTCGCCATGTCACAGATGGAAGGACGTTTGTCACGGCTCGTCCGCGACTTGCGCCAACTGTTGCTTGAGACGATTGCGGCGGTCGAGGTCAACATCGACTATCCGGAATACGACGCTGAAGAAATGACCCAAGCTATTGTCGAAGACAAGGCGGGCGAAGTGAAACGTGTCCTTGAGCAACTGCTCGAGACGGCGCGACAAGGGAAGATTTTACGCGAAGGGCTCGCGACAGCGATTATCGGTCGCCCGAACGTCGGGAAGTCATCGCTCATGAACACACTCGTTCAAGAGACGAAAGCGATTGTCACGGAAATTGCCGGTACGACACGTGATACGATTGAAGAGTATGTGAACGTCAAAGGCGTTCCGCTCAAATTGATCGATACGGCCGGGATTCGGGAGACAGAAGATATCGTCGAGCGGATCGGTGTCGAGAAGTCGCGCAAGGCGCTCGAGGGCGCAGATTTGATTTTGCTCGTCTTGAACGGGCACGAAGGACTGACCGTCGAAGATGAGGCGCTGTTTGAGGCGATTGCTGGGATGAATGCCATCATCATTATCAATAAGACGGACTTGCCACAAAATATGGATGCTTCTAAGCTGGAGAAACTAGCGGCGGGTCGCCCGATCGTGGCGACGTCCCTCTTATTAGAAGAGGGCATCGACGCATTGGAGAAGGCGATCTCGAACTTGTTCTTCGCCAAAGGCGTCGAATCACAGGATATGACATATATCTCGAATGCACGACACATTCAACTCATCAAACGGACGATCGACCAAATCGATGAGGCACTCGGAAGTGCCGTCATGAACATGCCGATCGATATGGTCCAAATCGATTTACGACGGGCGTGGGATACGCTTGGCGAAATCAATGGGGATACCGTTCAAGAAAGTTTGATTGATCAACTTTTTTCACAGTTTTGTCTTGGGAAATAATAAGGAGGAACAACTATGGCTTACACGGCAGGAGAGTTTGATGTCATCGTCATCGGAGCCGGTCATGCAGGGATCGAGGCGGCGCTCGCGTCGGCGCGCATGGGCGCGAAAACGGCGATGCTCACGATGAATCCGGACATGGTCGGATTCATGTACTGCAACCCGTCAATCGGTGGTCCCGCAAAAGGGATCGTCGTTCGCGAAATCGATGCCCTTGGCGGCGAGATGGCGAAGGCGATTGATGCGACGTACATCCAGATGAAGATGCTCAACACATCGAAAGGTCCAGCGGTTCGCGCATTGCGGGCGCAAGCGGACAAATTCCAATATCAAAATCATATGAAGAAAGTGCTTGAAGACGAACCAAACTTGTTGCTTCGTCAAGCACTCGTCGAACGACTCCTCATTGAAGATGGGAAAGTCGCCGGCGTCGTCACGAATACCGGGTCGGAGTACCGCTCGAAGGCGGTCATCGTCACGACGGGGACGTTTATGCGCGGTCAAATCATCATCGGTGAATTGTCGTATGAGAGCGGTCCGAACAACCAGATGCCTTCGGTCGAATTATCGAAGCATTTAGAAGAGCTCGGACTCGAACTCGTTCGTTTCAAAACAGGGACACCGCCACGTATCGACGGCAAGACGATCGATTACTCGAAGACAGAGATTCAACCAGGGGACGACAATCCGTCGCTCTTCTCGTACACATCGACAGATCTCGATCCAATCGAACAGATTCCATGCTGGCTCACGTATACGAGCGAGCGGACACATCAATTGATCGATGAGAACTTGCATCGTTCGCCGATGTACTCAGGTGCGATCAAAGGGACGGGCCCACGTTATTGTCCATCGATTGAAGACAAAGTTGTCCGGTTCAACGACAAACCGCGTCACCAAATCTTCCTCGAGCCGGAAGGCCGCGACACGGAAGAAATTTACGTTCAAGGCTTCTCGACGAGCATGCCGGAAGACGTCCAACATCAAATGCTCCGGACGATCCCGGGACTTGAGAACTCAGAGATGATGCGCCCTGGATACGCGATTGAATATGATGCGGTCGTGCCGACACAACTTTGGCCGACGCTTGAGACAAAGACGGTCGGTGGACTGTTCACAGCGGGTCAAATCAACGGGACGAGCGGCTACGAAGAAGCGGCTGGACAAGGCATCATGGCCGGAATCAACGCCGCATGCCAAGTGCTCGGCAAAGAGCCGGTCATCTTGGACCGCTCGCAAGCGTATATTGGCGTCTTGATTGACGACCTCGTGACGAAAGGCACGAACGAGCCGTACCGCTTGCTCACATCACGTGCCGAGTATCGCTTGCTCCTTCGCCACGACAATGCCGATCTTCGCTTGAGCGATATCGGCCATGAGGTCGGTCTATTGTCTCCAGCGCGTCATGCCCACCTTGAAGACAAACGAGCTGCCATCGCGGCAGAAGTGAAGCGTCTCAATGGACTCGTCATCAAACCGTCGGCAGAAGTGAACGCGGTGCTCGAAGAAGTCGGCGCGAACCCGCTCAAGGAAGCGACCCATGCCAGCATCTTGTTGAAGCGGCCTGAAGTGACGTACGCGACACTCACGCGCTTTGCACCGGCTCCGATCGAAGTACCGTTCGAAGTGGCGGAACAAGTCGAGATTCAAGTGAAATACGAAGGATACATCTCGAAGCAACTCGAACAAGTCGAGAAGATGCGTCGGATGGAAGAAAAACGGATTCCGGAGAAGCTCGACTACGATGCAATCGGTGGGCTTGCGACGGAAGCGAAACAAAAACTAAAACAAGTTCGTCCGCTCTCGATTGGACAAGCGTCACGTATTTCCGGGGTAAACCCGGCAGACGTCTCGATCCTTCTTGTCTATATCGAGCAAGGACAATACGCGACAGTGGAGTGAAACGATGAACCAATCCCAATTTATTGAGGCGTTGCAGGCAGAAGGATTCGAATTGAGTGAGAAACAACTCGCTCAATTCGAGCGTTATTTCGAGATGCTCGTCGAATGGAACGAGAAGATGAATTTGACGGCGATTACAGACAAAGAAGAAGTATACTTGAAGCATTTCTATGATTCGCTCAGTGCAGCGTTCCATTTTGACTTCTCGAACGTCGAGACCGTATGTGATGTCGGCGCAGGGGCCGGTTTCCCGAGCTTGCCGCTGAAAATTTTATACCCCCACCTTCATGTGACGATTATCGACTCATTGAACAAGCGCATCACGTTCTTAAACGAACTCGCGCTTGCACTCGGAGTAGACGGTGTCGCGTTCCATCATGGTCGGGCTGAAGAGTTCGGGAAAAATAAAAAATTTCGGGAGCAGTTTGATGTTGTGACCGCCCGTGCGGTTGCCCGGATGACGGTGCTCGCCGAGTACTGTTTACCGCTCACAAAAGTTGGAGGAACGTTCGTAGCGCTCAAGGCGGCGAAAGTTTCGGATGAACTCGTCGATGCGAAAAATGCTTTGGCCGTGCTCGGTGGGAAAGTAAAAACGACACACCAGTTCCTATTGCCAGGAGAGATGAGTGAGCGTAATATCGTAATTGTAGATAAATTACGAAAAACGCCTGGGAAATATCCTCGTAAAGCGGGGACCCCGGCGAAAGAGCCGCTAATCTGAGCAATAGTGTTTCACGTGAAACTAAAAGCAGATTCCGGTAGTGGAATCTGCTTATTTTTTTACATAGAGGGGTGCCGACGTTGAAGAAAACATTTGCTAAACTGTTCGGAAGTCGTCCGGAAGTAGCCGTCACGGAACTGGCAGAAGTCAAACCGAATGACGCTGTCCAAGAAATCGCCTTATCGTTGCTTCTACCGAACCGTTATCAACCGCGTAAAGTATTCGAGCCGGCTAAGATTGAAGAATTGGCCGTCACGATTGACGAGCACGGTCTGTTGCAGCCGATCGTCGTTCGCAAGGCGGACGGGGAGCGCTACGAGATTATCGCTGGAGAGCGTCGCTTCCGTGCCGTCAAGTCGCTCGGTTGGTCTGTCATTCCGGCCATCGTCCGTGATATGGATGACGATACGACAGCTGCTTTGGCATTGATTGAAAACTTGCAACGGGAACAGCTCAGTCCAATCGAGGAAGCGGAAGCGTATGACCGTCTGCTCGCGATGAACGGGCTGACACAAGCCGCACTTGCGAAGAGTCTCGGAAAGAGTCAGTCGACAATCGCCAATAAATTGCGTCTGTTGAAACTACCAGAAGACGTGAAGCAATGTTTGCGTGACCGCCAAATCAATGAACGTCATGCCCGGGCGCTTTTACCGCTCAAAGAGTCCGGCCTTCAAATCCAAGTGCTCATGGAGATTTTAGAGCAAGACTTCAACGTCAAAGAGACGGAGGAACGCGTCGAATTTTTGACGACACCGATTGAAGAAGAGAAACGGAAACCGAAAAAACAGCGCCGTCGGACGAAAAGTTTTGCTAGAGATACGCGAATCGCTATCAACACCATCCGTGACTCGGTCAGCTTGATCGGTAAAACCGGCATCGAAGTCCAAACCGAGGAAGTCGAAGAGGATGAATTTGTTGAAATTCGGATTCGAATCCCGAAAGCACGGCCACAAAAGTGAGCCCGTGCTTTTTTTGTAGCAATTAGATGGAATGGAGGAATCAGGATGGAACGGTTACCAATCAATCATATTCGCCCGAACCCGAACCAGCCCCGCAAACAGTTTGAGCCGGAAAAGTTAGACGAACTCAGACAGTCGATTGAGCGTTACGGTGTGTTGCAACCAATCGTCGTCCGTAAAGCGAGCGGATTTTATGAGATCATTGCCGGGGAACGCCGATTTCAAGCTGCGAAGTTAGCCGGCAAAGCGGACATCCCGGCGCTGATCGTGACAGCCGACTCGGACCGCGTCATGGAACTGGCCTTGATTGAGAACATTCAACGAGCCGACTTGAATGCGATTGAAGAGGCGCTTGCCTACGAGCAGTTGATGCAAACGCTCGGGTTGACGCAGCAACAACTTGCCGAACGCGTTGGGAAAAGTCGGAGCCGCGTGACGAACAGTCTCAGACTGCTCCGGTTGCCGAGTGCGGTCCAACATGCGGTCATGGTCGGCGAATTGACGATGGGACACGCACGTGCCATCACAGGCATGAAATCGGCTCAGGCCATGGAACAGATCGCTCGTCGCGTCATCGCCGAGCAGTGGACGGTTCGACGGCTCGAGCGCTACTTACAAAAAGAACGCATCGAAAAAAAGACGCTCAAGCGCTCGGACGCCGACGTGGAAGCCGTCGAGGCGGTACTAGCGGAACGTCTTCAAATGGATGTGTCGATTCGCCCGCGTCGAAAAGGGGGCGTGCTTGAACTGAAGTATTTCTCACAAGATGATTTGGAGCATCTGTTGACACTTTTATCGCCTCAAGATTTCGATTCGTCGCGGGATTGACGTAGCCGAGTAATGGCCGCTTCTTCTTGAGGGAGCCGTCCGATTCGTGAGTCGAATTCGGCGAAGCCATCGGTGATGAAACGGGCCAACTCATAGACGAGATGTAAGCGCGTGTTTTGCAAAATCATCATTTCCATGAAGCCGCTCACATTGACGACAGCTTTAATATTGTACTCACCGACCGAAGGGAGTTCTTTTTGGACACCGGCGCCGGGAGCGAGCGGTCCTTCCGAAAAGAAAATATACCCGACACTCGACAATCGGCCCAGACAGGCGTCGATCGCGATGATGAGGGGACGGTGGAAGCGTGTCTGCACCTCGTGGAGCGTCTCGACGAGGTTCAGGGCATGGACCGGTTTCGTCAGTGTGCCGTAAACATGGATATTGCGAACGGACCGTTCTTCGAGGAACGTTCCGACAAGCGGTCCGAGGGAATCACCGGTTGAACGGTCGGAGCCGATACAAACGAGGACAATCGGACGATGCGTCTCTTTTGCCAACTGGTCGTGCAGTTGATCGGCAAAGAGCTTGGATCCACTCCGTTCGGTATGTTCGATGAAGAAAGAGTATGGTTTATGAGGTTTTAGGCGAAACGGCATGAATCTCATCCTCTCTTCTAAGCTGTCTGCGTCTAGTTGCAATTGCGGAATGACATCGTATTATCCCATTCCCGGAACATCAAAACTTATAACGTCCGGATGTAGCGTTTGAGAAAAGTCGTCAATTATGGTTTGATGAGTGAGAATCTATAACTTTAGAGGTGACAACATGGCTTCACAAAATACAGATACAGACTTAAGTACGGTGGCAGACGAGACGATTGATAACGTCAATCGGTTCGTCGCCTATTTCCAAGACACGGAGATGTGGATCGGCCTTGGCATTAAATTGACGGGTGTCGCACTCATCATCTTGGCGCTTTATGTGGCGTCACGCATTTTGACATCGATGGTCCAGCGCGTGTTCGCATTACGTAAAATCAAAGAAGATAATATCGTCGCCCAACGTCAAAATGAGACGTTGTCGAAACTGGCTCAAAACACGATTCGTTACGTGCTTGGCCTGATTATGATTTTGACGGTGCTCGGTCAGTTCGGTGTCAATATCGCCGGGTTGATCGCATCGGCCGGGGTTGCTGGTCTCGCCATCTCGTTCGGGGCACAGAACTTGGTGAAAGACGTCATTACGGGCGCCTTCATCATTTTTGAGAATCAGTACAAAAACGGGGATTACGTCAATTTGAATCAACAAGTCGACGGGACCGTCATCGAAGTCGGGATTCGGACGACGAAGTTGAAAGGGTTGAACGGACAAGTGACGATCATCCCGAACGGACAGATCATGCAAGTGACGAACTACTCGCTCGAGAATAGCGTCGCGGTCGTCGACATCGGTGTCGCCTATGAAGAAGATATGGGCAAAGTCGAGAAGGCGTTGAAAGAGATTGCGAAGACGGTCGAAGAGAAGTATCACGATTTGTTCATCGAGCCGATCACGCTCGCCGGCGTCCAGTCGCTCGGACCATCAGAAGTCGTTTATCGTCTTATGGCTGAAGTTCCACCGACGCAACATTTCGCGGCCGGGAGAATTTTGCATAAAGAGTTGAAGGCCGGATTGGATGAGCGCGGAATCGAGATTCCGTATCCGCGGACCGTCATGATGCCGCCAACTACATCGACTAAAGGAGCGCCCGAAAATGCAGGCTAAATCGTATGAATTAAACGATTTTGTAGAAATGAAGAAACCGCATGCGTGTCAGACGAACCGTTGGCAGGTGACTCGGGTCGGGATGGATATTCGCATCAAGTGTCAAGGCTGCGGGGCAAGCGTACTCATGCCACGCCGAGACTTCGATAAGCGATTGAAAAAAGTGCTTCCACAAGAGAACGCCGCTGACTAAGTGGCGTTCTTCTCTATGTTACAACCGTGAGTTGCGGTTTAATCGAGGACTAACTATAATTGTGAAGGATGTGACGGTGTGGTGTACTGAACGTACCCACTCCACAGACGGATCAACATTTCCCGGGAAAGCCGGATGAGGAGGAAATACAAGTGGGATTAACAGCAGGAATCGTCGGATTACCGAACGTCGGGAAATCGACATTATTTAACGCCATCACGCAAGCCGGTGTAGAAGCAGCCAACTATCCGTTCGCCACGATCGACCCGAACGTTGGGGTCGTTGAAGTACCGGATGCGCGTCTTGACCGATTGACGGAACTCGTCAAACCGAAGAAAACCGTACCGACCGCTTTTGAATTTACAGATATCGCCGGAATCGTGAAAGGCGCGTCAAAAGGAGAAGGACTCGGAAACAAGTTCTTGGCCAACATCCGCGAAGTCGATGCAATTTGCCAAGTCGTCCGTTGCTTTGAAGATGACAACATCACGCACGTGGCAGGTAAAGTCTCACCAATCGATGACATCACGACAATTAACCTCGAGTTGATTTTGGCTGACCTCGAATTGGTCGAGAAACGCATCACGCGTGTCCAAAAAATGGTCAAATCGAAAGATAAAGGGGCGGCCCAAGAACTTGAGGCGCTCGAAATCGTTCAAGCGATTCTTGAATCGGAGCGTCCGGCCCGTGTCGCTGAATTGACAGAAGACCAACTCGCCATCGTCAAACACTTCCAGTTGCTCACGATGAAGCCGATGCTTTACGTCGCGAACGTCAGCGAAGACGAAGTGGCGGATGCCGATCAAAACCCATACGTCCAAGCGGTTCGTGAACACGCGGCGACAGAAGGGGCGAAAGTGATTGTCATCTGTGCCCGTATCGAAGAGGAAATCTCGGAGCTTGAACCAGAAGAACGCCTTGAGTTCTTGCAAGATCTCGGCATCGAGGAGTCTGGACTCGATCAATTGATCCGTGCCGCTTACTCGACGCTCGGTCTCGCGACATACTTCACGGCGGGCGAGAAAGAAGTACGTGCTTGGACGTTCAAGCAAGGCATGAAAGCTCCACAATGTGCGGGCGTCATTCACTCTGACTTCGAACGTGGATTCATCCGTGCCGAAGTCGTCGCGTATGAAGATTTGTCTGCTGCCGGCAACATGACGGCCGTCAAAGAACAAGGGAAGCTTCGCTCGGAAGGGAAAGAGTACGTCTTCCAAGATGGCGACGTGGTCACGTTCCGTTTCAACGTTTAAGCCATTTTACGGAAACGTATTGTAAAATGAACAGAAGTTTGATAGTATATTATGACGTGAGTAAAACAATTGTTTGCTCCTTGCTCCTACAACCGGTAGGAGCCGTTAGTCCAAGAGGAGGTGAAAGATAATGCGTAAATACGAACTTCTTTACATTATCCGTCCATCAGTTGATGAGGAAGCGAAGAAAGCTTTGATCGAACGCTTCAACAACGTCATCACTGAAAACGGTGGTACTGTTGACAAAACAACAGACATGGGTAAACGTCGTCTCGCTTACGAAATCAACAAGATGCGCGAAGGACACTACGTTCTTCTCAACATCACTGCTGAGCCTAAAGCGATTCAAGAAACAGAGCGTCTCATGAAGATCTCTGATGACGTTGTCCGTCAAATGACAACTAAAGACGAGCGTTAATTCTTAACGCTTCATATTGCGAAAGGGGAGCTTTGAGATGATTAACCGAGTTGTGTTAGTTGGTCGATTGACACGTGATCCAGAAATGCGTTATACGCAGAGCGGGATTGCCGTAACTCGCTTCACTCTCGCTTGCGATCGTCCATTCACTGGACAAGATGGGAAGCGCGAGGCGGACTTTATTGATTGTGTCGTTTGGCGCAAACAAGCAGAGAACGTAGCACAATATTTGAAAAAAGGCAGCATGGCCGGCGTAGACGGTCGCCTTCAAATCAGTAGTTACGAAGGTCAAGATGGCCAACGTCGTTACCGGGCAGAAGTCGTAGCCGATAGCGTACGCTTCCTTGAACCACGCGGTGCTTCAACGCAACGTGATACAGCACCGGCTGGAGATGTCTTCGGTGGTGGTGAGTCAAGTGGGTCAGGATGGGGCGCAGCCGCTTCTTCGACTTCATCTCAGTCCTCGAACTCAAACAAAGGTTTTGAAGCCGATCCGTTCTCGGGCGGCGGAAAAATCGACTTATCGGATGACGATCTGCCATTTTGATCGCATCGATTCGAAACTAAACTAAAAAGGAGGTCTTCACATGGCACGTCGTCCAGGAGGTCGTCGTCGTCGTAAAGTATGTTTCTTTACGTCGAACAACATCACTCATATCGATTATAAAGACGTAGAATTGCTCAAACGCTTCGTTTCGGAGCGTGGTAAAATTCTTCCACGTCGTGTGACTGGTACTTCAGCGAAATACCAACGTCCACTTACTGTCGCTATCAAGCGCTCACGTCAAATGGCTTTGCTTCCATACGTTGCAGAGTAATTTTTGACACACGGCTTATCCCTCGGGATAGGTCGTTTTTTGTTTTCTGAGCCGATGTTGGAGTGTAAGTGAAACGGGCGGATATGGTATGATAGAGCAGAAACCATTTAGACATCATGGGTGGAATATCACTCATTTTAGGAGGCACACATGCACAGTGGTGAAGCAATAACATCAGTGAAGAACCAGTACGCGCGTCACGCCGTCCCATATGTGATTGGACTGCTCGTCGCGTTAGGATTGGCGTTCTACAGCATTGTGGCGGCAATCACCCTGTTCGTGGGCACGCTGATTTATTTCATCTATCAGCAAGTGACGATTCGACGAGAGCGTAAGGCATGGGAACAATACGTCCATTCTTTGTCGCATCGAATCGAAGACGTCGGGAAAGAGGCGCTCACCAGCATGCCGATCGGGATTCTCGTCTTCGACGAAGCGCGTCGCATCAGCTGGTTCAATGAACAGTCTCGGCTCATCTTCGAGCTCGAGATGGAACTTGGGATCTCGATCGACTCGATTCACTCGGCGTTCACCGAGTTGATTGAGGAAGAAGAGGATGAAGCGACCATCGAAGTCGGGGACCGCGTCTATCGAGTCCTCTATAACAAGGAATATCAAACCCTTTACTTGTTCGATATGACGGATGAAGCAGAGATTGAACAAAAATACTCGGAAACACAGACGGTGATCGGGGTTTTATACTTAGATAACTACGATGAGATGTCGACCGCCGTCGATGAACAGGTGCGGAGTGAAATCAATCGACGGGTGACCGTCCTATTGAACCAATGGGCTCAAAAATACTACGTTTATATGCGCCGAACGGCAGCCGACCGTTTCTTCCTCGTCATGAACGAACGGACGCTCTCTGAACTTGAGAACAATCGCTTCTCGATTCTCGATGAGGTCCGCGAGGCGACGAAAGAACATAAAATTCCACTTACACTCTCCATCGGCATCGGTTGTGGAGAAACGACGTTGACGGAACTTGGGAATTTATCGCAATCGAGCCTCGATTTAGGGCTCGGTCGCGGCGGGGACCAAGTCGTCGTCAAACGTCATAACGGAAAAGTTCGCTTTTTCGGCGGTAAGACGAACCCGACCGAGAAACGGACTCGGGTTCGGGCCCGCGTCATCTCGAACTCGATGCGCGATTTGATTCGTGAGTCGAGCCGTGTCCTGATCATGGGGCATAAAAATCCGGATATGGACTCACTTGGAGCCTCGATTGGGATCATGAAACTGGCCGAATTTGTCGGACGCGAGGCGTATGTCGTCATCCCCGCCGGTGAGACGAGCGTGGGGATTCAGCGGCTCGTCCATGAAGTCGAGAACGACGAAGAGCTATATAGCCGCTTCTTGACCGAGTTCGAGGCCCAACCGCTTATCGATGAACAGACGTTGCTCGTCGTCGTCGATACACACCGGCCGTCCCTCGTCATCTCGCGGGATATTTTAGACCGTGCGGAACGGGTCGTCGTCATCGACCACCATCGCCGCGGTGAAGAGTTCATCGAAGACCCGGTCCTCGTCTACATGGAACCGTACGCGTCCTCGACGTGCGAACTCGTGACGGAGTTGATTGAGTATCAGGCTGGTACGCGCAAGCTATCGATTTTAGAGGCGACGTCACTCCTCGCTGGTATGGTGGTCGACACGAAAGGATTTACTTTACGGACAGGGTCGCGGACGTTTGATGCTGCTTCTTTCCTCCGGATTCAAGGGGCCGACACCGTGCTCGTTCAGCACTTCATGCGCCAAGACCTCGATTCGTATATCGAGCAGTCCCATATTCTCGAAAATACGGACATCTATTCCGGAGGTATGGCGATTGCCGTCGCCTCAGACGACGAGGCGCATCATCAAGTATTGATCGCCCAATCGGCCGATCAACTCCTCAACATGGAGGGTGTCAAAGCGTCGTTCGTCATCGCCGTCTTGCCAGACGGTCGGACCGGAATCAGTGCGCGTTCGCTCGGCGATGTCAACGTCCAAGTCATCATGGAGATGCTGGACGGGGGCGGTCATTTGACGAACGCGGCGACGCAATTGAACGTGAGCCGGGAACAGGCGAAAACGTTGTTACAAGAAGCGATTGATCATTATATGACAGATGAAACAGAGGGAGAGGATTCTGAATGAAAGTCATTTTAAAAGTAGATGTAAAAGGTCAAGGTAAAGCGGGTGACGTCAAGGACGTCGCGGACGCTTATGCGAAGAACGTACTCTTTAAAAAGAACTTGGCGGTCGAAGCGACACCAGGTAACTTGAAGGCGTTCGCCGCGAAAGAGCGACGTGCTGAAGAAGCGGCCGAAGAGGAATTGAAGCAAGCCCAGCAGTTGAAAGACAAGCTTGAAAAAGAGACGATCGTCGTCAAGACGAAGTCAGGTGAGGGCGGTCGCGTCTTCGGATCGGTCACGAGCAAGCAAATCGGTGAAGCGTTGAAAGGGATGGGCTACAAGATCGACAAGCGTAAAATCGAGCTTGAGCACCCAATCAAAGCGCTTGGGTTCACGAAAGTGCCGGTGAAGTTGCATCATGACGTCACGGCTTCGTTAAACGTTCATGTTCAAGAAGCGTGAAGGTGAGGTAGACAACGTATGAGTGATGCGATTCAAGTCAACACCCCGCCACATAGCGTCGAAGCGGAACAAGCTGTCCTTGGGGCCGTCATTCTCGATTCCGATCGGCTGATCACGGCCTCGGAGCGGGTCGACCCGGACGACTTTTATCGTGTCAGCCATCAACGGATCTTTGAGGCGATGCTGAAGATTAACGACCGCGGTGAACTTGTCGATTTGGTCACGCTCAGTTCGGAACTTCAAGCTCAAGGCATTCTCGATGAAATCGGTGGATTGAACTACTTGGCGGAAATCGCCGAAGCGGTTCCGGCCATCGGGAACATCGGGTATTATTTGAACGTCGTCGATCAAAAGGCGGCGCTCCGCCGCTTGATTCGGACCGCGACGAATATCGTCTCAGACGGCTATGAACGCCAAGACGAGGTCGATGCCGTCCTGTCAGACGCCGAGCGGAATATTTTAAAAGTTTCGCAACGCAAAGGGCAGTCGAGCTTCCATCCGATTGGCTCGGTCTTATCGGACGCCTACTCGACGATTGAAAAACTGCACCAATCGAGCGGGGAGATCACCGGTATCGCGACCGGGTTCAGCGATCTAGACAAGATGACGGCCGGTTTCCAACGTAACGACCTCATCATCGTCGCGGCCCGTCCTTCCGTCGGGAAGACGGCCTTCGCCTTGAACATCTCGCAAAACGTGGCCGTCCGTACCGGTGAGAACGTCGCCATCTTCAGTTTGGAGATGGGTGCCGAGCAACTCGTCATGCGGATGCTCTGTGCGGAAGGCAATATCGACGCCCAGCGTCTACGGACGGGACGGCTCGAGGCCGAGGACTGGGGTCGGCTCTCGCTCGCCATGTCATCGCTGTCGCAAGCCGGTATTTATATCGATGATACACCGGGTCTTCGCGTCAACGAGATCCGGGCCAAGTGCCGCCGCTTGAAACAAGAGCATGGCCTCGGCATGATCATGATTGACTACTTGCAGCTCATCGTCGGGAACGGCAAGCCAGGCGAGAACCGGCAACAAGAAGTCTCAGAGATCTCGCGGACGCTCAAAGCGATCGCGCGTGAGCTCCAAGTACCGGTCATCGCTTTGTCGCAGCTTTCACGTGGTGTTGAGAGCCGTCAAGACAAGCGTCCGATGATGTCAGATATCCGGGAATCCGGGGCGATCGAGCAAGATGCCGATATCGTCGCGTTCTTGTACCGGGATGACTATTACGACAAAGAGAGTGAAGATGCCAACACGATCGAGATCATCATCGCCAAACAGCGTAACGGTCCGACGGGGACGGTCAAACTCTCGTTCCGAAAAGAATACAACAAATTCGTCAACATGGAGACGCAAGCTTTTGCGCCGCCGATGTAGGGCGAGTCATTCCGCTAAAGGCGACGTCATGAGACGTCGTCTTTTTTGTCGGTCTTTAGACCTAAACGTACTCAAATTTTGAAGAATCCAATCATTGAATGAAAAATGACACGTCAATAACGAACGAAAGGTTACAACTTAAAAATATCGTTCGGTATTAGGTTGACTTTCGAGAAAAGCAAGTGTACACTTACGGATGGTTTGAATAGAACGTTTATCTACAAGGAGGATTCATTATGTCATCAGTAGTCGTAGTGGGAACGCAGTGGGGCGATGAAGGTAAAGGGAAAATCACGGACTTCTTATCGAAGCAGGCCGAGGTCGTCGCGCGTTATCAAGGGGGAGACAACGCTGGTCATACGATCGTCTTCAACGATACGAAGTATAAACTTCACTTGATTCCATCGGGGATCTTCTACTCGGACAAAACTTGTGTCATCGGGAACGGGATGGTCGTCAATCCGAAATCGCTCGTCACGGAGCTCGCATACTTGCACGAGCGTGGCGTGAGTACGGATAACCTCCGCATCTCGAACCGGGCCCACGTCATCTTGCCGTACCACCAGTTGCAAGACAAGCTCGAAGAGGACGCGAAAGGCGACGCCAAAGTCGGGACGACGCTCAAAGGGATCGGTCCTTGCTACATGGACAAAGCGTCGCGTATCGGGATTCGCATCGCTGACCTTCTCGACAAAGAAGTGTTCGCCGAGAAGCTCAAGACCGTCCTCGCGATTAAAAACCGCATGTTCGTGAAGATGTACGAAGTCGATGCGATCGAATTCGATGACATCTTCGAAGAATACTACGCGTACGGCCAACAGTTCGCCAAGTACGTGTGTGATACATCAGTCGTGTTGAACAACGCGCTCGACGAAGAACAGAAAGTACTGTTCGAAGGCGCGCAAGGTGTGTTGTTAGACATCGACCACGGAACGTACCCGTTCGTCACATCATCGAACGCAGCTTCAGGCGGCGTATCGAGCGGTGCCGGTATCGGCCCATCGAAAATCCATCACGTCGTCGGCGTCTGTAAGGCGTACACGTCACGTGTCGGAGACGGCCCGTTCCCGACCCAACTTGACGATGAGATCGGTCACACGATCCGTGAAGTCGGAAAAGAGTACGGTACGACGACAGGACGTCCGCGTCGCGTCGGTTGGTTCGACTCGGTCGTCGTCCGTCACTCACGCCGCGTCAGCGGAATCACAGACCTTTGCCTCAACTCGATCGACGTGTTGACAGGTCTTGAGACGCTCAAGATTTGTACGGCATACGAGTTCGAAGGCAAGCTCCTCGACGAGTACCCACCGAACTTCCGCGTGCTCGAACAGTGCAAGCCTGTGTTCGAAGAGCTCCCAGGCTGGACAGAAGACATCACAGGCATCCGCAAGTTCGAAGACTTGCCGGTGAACGCGCAGAACTATGTCAAGCGCATCGAAGCGTTGACAGGCATCGAATTGTTGACGTTCTCGGTCGGACCGGCACGTGAGCAGACGGTCATCTTGCGTGACATTTACGAAGCATAAGATAGAGAGCCCTCGTGGCTCTCTTTTCATTTCCGCGGAAATGGACCACGCTTTCTAACCTATAGAAAAAGAGTTACAATGTAGACATGTACGTTTAACGATAAGAGGAGGACTCACTGAATGGATCGTACGATTTTAGTGGTAGATGACGAGCAACCAATCGCAGATATATTGAAGTTTAAGCTTGAAAAAGAAGGATACCAAGTCCACGTCGCGTATGACGGGGAAGAGGCGCTCGTGAAAGTCGAAGAAGTCAAACCGGATTTGATTTTGCTCGACATCATGTTGCCGCTCAAAGACGGCATGGAAGTGTGCCGTGAAGTCCGGAAGAAGTACGACATGCCGATCATCATGTTGACGGCGAAAGACTCTGAGATCGATAAAGTGCTCGGGCTCGAGCTCGGTGCCGACGATTACGTCACGAAACCGTTCAGCTCACGCGAGCTTTTGGCCCGCGTCAAGGCGAATATGCGCCGTCACGCAACGGCCCCGGCTCCGGAGACGAAAGGTGCCAACGACAATGATATCGTGATCGGTGATTTGACGATTCATCCGGATTCGTACATGGTCACGAAACGGGAAGAGAAAATCGAACTGACGCACCGCGAGTTCGAGCTGATCCATTACCTCGCCCAAAACATCGGGCAAGTCATGACACGCGAGCACTTGCTCCAGACCGTATGGGGCTATGATTACTTCGGTGACGTCCGCACGGTCGACGTGACCGTCCGCCGTTTGCGCGAGAAAGTCGAAGACAACCCATCGACGCCGACGTATATCATCACGCGCCGTGGTGTCGGGTACTATTTAAAAGCAGGAGAAGAAGACTAAACGATGAAACGGACGAACTTCTTTAAATCTATCCAGTGGAAGCTCGTCGTCATCTATGCGCTGCTCATTCTTGTTGCGATGCAAGTCATCGGAGTGTACTTCGTACGCTCCCTCGAACGACAATACATCAACAACTTCTCGCAGTCGCTCGTTGATCGGGCCAACCTTCTGAGCTATAACGTCAGTGAAGGGATCGCATCGAACGGCGGTGACTCGACTTCAGACCAGCAGTTGAACCAGGTACTGGATCAACTGCTGTCTGAATTTACGGAGAGCACGACGCTAGCTGACGACATTCGCGAAGTCCAGATTATCGACACGAACAGTGTCGTCCGGGCGACGTCGAATCCGAACAACCAGAGTCTCGTCGGACAACGGACGGCGAACTCGTTCATTCAAAAATCATTCGCGACGAGCGGGGCGCAAGAGACGCTCGTCTATGAAGACTCGAACGAGCGTATGCGTGTCGTCGCCGTTCCAGTGAAATCCGAGGTCGATGGGACGACGACCGGCATGATCTATATCGAGGCGTCGATGCAGTCCATCTATAACCAGATGGAGCAAGTGACGAGGATTCTCGCGACCGGGACGCTCATCGCCCTGATCATCACGTCAATTCTGGGGATCTTGCTGTCACGGACAATCACGCGACCGATTGCGGATATGCGTCGTCAAGCCGTCGAGATGCGAAAAGGGAACTTCTCGCGGAAAGTTAAAGTCTATTCTGATGACGAGGTCGGCCAACTCGCCTACGCCTTCAACGAATTGACCGATGAGCTCATGGAGGCGAACGCGACGACGGAAGCCGAGCGACGCCGCTTGACGAGCGTCCTCGAGAACATGTCGGACGGGGTCGTCGCGACGGATCGCTCGCTCCGGGTCATCTTGATGAACGACCAAGCCCGCGATATGATCGGGCTCGCCGAGGAGGAGGCGATGGGGGCGAACCTTCAGAATCTGCTCGAGTTCGACGACGAGATCGTCATCCCGGAAGACGGGACGATGCCACCGAAACTGATCGACCTCAGTACGGACGAAGAACTATTCCTCGTCCGCGCCTATTTCTCGCCGATTCAAAAGCATAGCGGACCAATTACCGGTCTGATTGTCGTTCTGCACGACGTGACCGAGCAAGAACAGGTCGAGCAAGACCGTCGTGAGTTCGTCGCGAACGTCAGCCACGAGCTACGGACGCCGCTCACGACGATGCGGAGTTACCTCGAAGTACTCGCCGAAGGCGCATATAAGGACGACGAGCTCGCCCCGCGCTTCCTCGAGACGACACAGAACGAGACGGAGCGGATGATTCGCCTCGTCAACGACTTGTTGCAACTGTCGAAGATGGACAGCAAAGAGTATACGATGCAAAAAGTGAAGTTCGACTTTATCCAGTTCTTCAACGACATCATCGAGCGACATGAGATGACGAAAGGCGAGACGATCCAATTCCGCCGCAAGCTCATGAAACGCCGCGTGTATGTCCATGCCGATCAAGACAAGATGACGCAGGTCATCGACAACATCATCACGAACGCGATCAAGTTCTCGCCGGAAGGCGGGACGATCACGTTCCGGACGATGCTCCGTGCCAAGCGGCTCGTCATCGGTATTAAAGATGAAGGGGTCGGCATCCCGAAATCGAACTTGAAAAAAATCTTTGAACGGTTCTATCGGGTCGACAAGGCCCGGGCCCGCAATATCGGCGGAACCGGACTCGGTCTATCGATTGCCAAAGAAGTCGTTTCGGCCCATGGCGGTGACATCTGGGCTGAAAGTGAGTTCGGACGCGGGACGACGATTTACTTTACCATCCCGTTCGATACGATCGTGGAGGTGAATGACTGATGGAACGACCACGCTTCTTGGCGAAGCCAGAACTAGTGAAATCGCTCGTCTTGCTCACCTTGATCGTCACGTCCATCGTCCAAACGGTCATCCTGTGGGACTACCATCCGAAGTATCAGTCGGTCCAGTCAGAGACGCAAGTCGCGACGGTGGATGAGTCGCTTCAGCGGCAGCCACGACAAATCATCGTACCGGCCCAAACGGTCGTTCACGAGAACAACGCCGTCTTTGCCACGAAGAATACACCGAAACAGATTATGCGTGTCATTCGGGAGTCGTTCGAGGCGAGTGAGTTCAAACCGCTCGCCGTCAAGAGCGTCCCGAATTTATATGCGGGTGTCGATGAGGCCGTCGAACTGATTTTACCGGAGCCGTATTACACGGACACGCTCAGCTATATGCTCCCGGGTTCGTACAGCCTGTCTGGCAAAGTGCCGCAACGGGCCCTCATCTTCATGAAGGACGACACGTGGCGCATCCGCACGATCATGAGCGACCAATCGCTTTGGGAAGGGCGGTTGTCGAAAGTCGGTCAAGGGGACGTCAACAGCCTGTTCTTGAAAGACTCGGACCGCTCGATGCGTCGCGTCACGTATACGGATGAACGCGTCAACTACATCCCGGTCGTCGGACCGGAGATGAACGAGCTGTTCGCTTACGACGTGTCGCAGATTCAAATTTCGGCTCGCCTCGATTGGATGCGGGATACGTTCTTCCCCGGGGACCCGAACGTGCAAGAAGTCGACCCGGCTAGTTCGGTCGGCGCACTCACGAACGGGATTAGCGTCGCCGAATATGATGCGAACTTGAACGCGAGCCGTTATCGCAACTTATCACGTAACAGTTCGGAACAGGAGTCGGTCATCGGCCTCGACACGATTGTCGAGTTCGTCAACTTCCATGGAGGTTGGGTCGATGAGACGTCGGAGAGCCAAGGATTGTCGCTTCGATTCGATGCGATCACGCCGGCCAATAAAGGCTTTGAAACGACCGTGTTCCGGTTTCACGTGAACGGGTTCCCCGTGTTCAGTCAACGGGAGGCGTTCATCAATAATGATGCCGTCGACTTGTCGACGTTGCGCGTTGAGAACGATGGGACGCAAGTCCGGTCGATCACGCGGCATCATCTCGAGATCGATCGCCTGATCTCGGTCGGGACGACACGGCTCGCGGACGGACAAGACGTCGTCGACACGCTCGTTAACGCGGGACGATTTGAAAACGTGACCGAGATTCGTCTCGGCTATGAGATCGAATACAATGAAGACACGAGCCGTTACGTCACATTCTCGCCGAACTGGTTCGTTCGGGAGGCGGGACGTTGGATCCCATTCGATCAACCGGAAGACTGGACAGAAAGGATGATGTATCGTGGATTGGAGTAAAGCGAAAACGATTCTTCTCTTCGCCTTCCTCGCGCTGAACATCTACCTGTTGTTCCAGCTCTTGACGGAGACGTGGGCGACAGAGGTCGTGACGAACGACAATACGTCGATTGCACAAATTTTGGATCAACGGAACGTCGATGCGTCGAAGTTACCACGGATGGGACGGGATATCGGCTATTTGACAGGATCGTCCGAGCAGATGTCATCCTCGATGATCACGAAAAACCGAGAAGTTCAGCTGGCGACGACGGTTGATAACATGCAGCTCGAAGTCGAGCTCAAGCAGCCCGTCCCGCTCGACAAAGAAGATTTACGGACGACCGCCTCGACGTTCGTCTCGGAGTACGTCCCCTTCGGTTCGGAGTATGCGTACTGGCGCTATGACGCCGGGACACGTCAAGTCGCCTTCGTGCAGACGTATGAGAATAATAAAATTTTCTCAAATCCTGAAATCGATGGGGAGACCGAGCAGTATATCGGTCCGTCGCTCCTGCTACTTCAATTGAATGAATCACTCGAAGTGACCGACTATAAACAACGTCATTTGACGAACTTATCCTCAAAGTCGCAAGACGATCTCGTCTTGACGGCGAGCGAGGCCATCTCGCAACTCGCGGCCCGGAAGTACTTCCAACCGAACCAAGAGATGCGAGCCATCAACACAGGTTTCTATAGCCTGCCGCTCGACAGTTCCGGCAGCTTGATCATCATGCCGCCGCTCTGGTCGATCACAATCGACGGGGACGTGTACTTCGTCAATGCAATCGACGGGACCGTCGAACGGGTCGAATTTGACTCAGAAGAATGAAAGGAGTGATCGAGTGACTTTACGCTATAGTGTGCTTGCGAGCGGTTCGACCGGGAACTCCCTCTACATTGAGACGGAACGGGCGAAATTGCTCGTCGACGCCGGGTTGACCGGGAAGGCGATGCAACAACGCATCACCGAGATCGGCCGATCGTTTGACGGTATCGATGCACTGCTCGTCACGCATGAGCACTCCGACCATATTAAAGGTGTCGGGATTCTCGCTCGAAAGTATAACTTACCGATTTACGCGAACGCGAAGACGTGGGCCGCGATGGAATCCTTGATCGGGAAAGTCGATCCGGCCTTGAAGTTTCACTTCGAGGTAGGCGAGGTCAAACAGTTCGGGGATATCGAAATCGAATCGTTCAACGTCAGCCATGACGCGGCCGACCCGATGTTTTACCAGTTCGCCCATGACGGCAGACGCCTCGCCCATATCACCGACACGGGCTATGTGTCCGACCGGATGAAAGGCGTCATCCGCGGGGCTGATGATTTTATTTTCGAATCGAACCATGACGTCTCGATGCTTCAAATGGGACGTTATCCGTGGAGCGTCAAGCGTCGTATTCTCGGGGACTACGGCCACGTCTCGAACGAAGACGCGGCCATCGCGATGAGCGAGGTCATCGGAGCCCAGACGAAACGCATCTATTTGGCTCACCTCAGTAAAGATAACAACATGAAAGAACTCGCTCAAATGAGCGTCTCGCAAACACTCGGGATGCGCGATGTCGACCTTGGTCGCATCAAATTGTGCGATACCGACCCATCAACCCCCACTTCGCTCGTTTCTTTATAAGCGAACTTGGGAAAAGACAGATAACACACTGTCTTGAAGGGGGGACGCGTCGTGAACGAAGAGAGACACCATGAGTATGAACCTCAAGACGTCGAACCTTTAGAGCACGAAGCAGATACAATGAACGATGAAAAACCGACGTACCCATCTCGCAGCGAGTGGCGCCCGAAACAAGAAGAACATGTGCGCCACAAGCCGCGAATGAACTTAAAACCGTTGTTACTCGGAGGGGTTGGCGGATTCTTAGGAGCGGCTTTGTTCTTTTTGGCGATGATGCTCTGGGATTCGCCAACCTCTCGTTTTGTGACAAATGAACTCATTCGGACGGAACAAGCCGTCACTGTTACAGAATCCGATATTACGGGCGCTGTAACGGGCGCTAAGACGTCCGTCGTCAGCATTACGAACATCCAGCGGGCCTTCACCTCGGAATCGCAGTGGGAGGCTGGAGCAGGCTCTGGTGTCATCTATAAAGTCGAGGGGGATACGGCGTATATCGTCACGAACTTCCACGTCATCGAAGAAGCGGACGAAATCAACGTGGCGTTTTCAGACGGACAAGTTGCTTCGGCGACGATTCTCGGAGAAGACCCACTCAATGATTTGGCCGTCGCATCGGTCGAACTGCCGGCCAATATTGATGTCGCCCCGATCACGCTCGGGGACTCGACCGTGCTGCAGGCAGGCGAGACCGTCATGGCGATCGGCAATCCGCTCGGCGTCTTTTCAAACTCGGTCACCCGTGGTATCGTCAGTGGTGTCGAACGCACCGTACCGGTCGACACGAACAGTGACGGACTCATGGATTATAACGCTGAGGTCATTCAGACCGATGCCGCCATCAACCCAGGAAACTCGGGCGGGGCACTGATCAACATCCGCGGCGAGCTCGTCGGCATCAATTCGATGAAAATCGCTGAGGCGAGTGTCGAAGGGGTCGGCTTCTCGATTCCCGTCAACGTCGCGCTGCCGGTCATCGACATGCTTGAACGCGATGGGAAAGTGACGCGGCCTCAACTCGGCGTCACGATTCAAGAAGTCATCGCCGTACCAGGTAACGTCCGGGAAGAGTATGGGATTAGTTTTGACAATGAGGACGGCGTATTCGTCGAGGCGATCACCCCCGGCAGTCCAGCCGAAGAGGCGGGTCTTCGTGTCGGTGACGTCATTACCAAAATCGGTGACCGCGACATCAAACGTTACGTCGATTTAAGGGACGCGCTGTACCGAGACGCTACGGTTGGGGATAACATCACGATCGAATATACGCGACGCGGCAAGGCAGGCGAGACCGAAGCCACATTAACTGAAGCAACCTAAAGGAGCGGCGACGCTTCTTTTTTAAGGAGGAAATATTGTGGAAAAAAAAGTATGCAAGGAACATGTTGAAATCGCTTTAGATATCATTGTCGATGAGACGGGAGAATACCCGTTGCTCGAAGAACTATCCACAAGTGGACAAGTGACATGTGAGTTCTGCGATGCCGACGCAACATATGTTGTGTCAAGCAAAAAATGATTATCAACATGTGGATTTGTGGATAACTCTGTGGATAACCCTATGGATAACTCCAAAAAAACTGTGGAAAAAGGAAGAATTGGATGAATATTTCAATTATCACGGTCGGCAAACTAAAAGAGAAGTATTTGAAACTAGGGATTGCCGAGTATACAAAACGCCTATCGGCCTATGCAAAAGTGCAGGAAATCGAGGTCGCGGACGAGAAAGCGCCCGAGCATTTAAGTGAAGCGGACATGATTCTAGTAAAACAAAAAGAAGGCGAGCGAATTTTGGCGAAAATCAGTCCGGACACGCATGTGATTGCTTTGGCCATCGACGCCAAACAACGGACGAGCGAAGAGTTCGCCCGAGAACTCGATAATTTGGCAACGTACGGCAAGAGCAAAATCGCGTTCGTCATCGGTGGCTCGCTCGGCTTATCGGATGATGTCATGAAGCGTTCGGACGACACGATCTCATTCTCAAAAATGACGTTTCCGCATCAGTTAATGAAGCTCGTCTTGTGTGAGCAGATTTATCGGGCGTATCGGATTAACCGGAATGAACCGTATCATAAGTAACCGCGTATACATTCTTTTAGCGTCAGAGGCAGCTCACTGTCTTTGACGCTTTTTTTTGCAGGTAAATGTTTTTAACTACCGAATGCTAATCATATTGAAAAGATTTTATAGCGTTGAAAATCAAGCACTTATTTTAATTAAAATTCACAGAGATTGAATATTTGAAAGGAGGCTTCACTTTGAAAAAAACAGTTTTAATCAATGCATCTTTTTTGGTGGAAGTAGAGGAAATTGAAGTGCACAAAGATTTTGGAATGATTGATCAAGTCACAAACGAGTTGTGTCAGGACCAAACAATCCAAATCGGTACGAATGCAGTGAATGTGGAATGGGAAAGTTGCTCCACGGTTGTCTTAGACCCAGGTTCAATGAATTGTGGACTATGTTCAACTTGTGGACGATGGACAAAAGACAGAGAAAAAAGGGATCCATTGTTACAGTTGTGTAATGGAGCAACTTTTGAAGGGAAACTGCTGTGTGATGACTGTTTACCAGAAGATCACAGGTGGTCTTTTTAACAACATCATTAGACCCTTGAATATTTATTGGTCCTCAAAAATACGAATGTTTTTGAGTTGTTCAATCAAGTGTTCTTTCGTTACCGCACCATCGAGTTGGAATTGCTTTGGATAATATTCAGGCATGAAGATCGGAGTCCCTTTTGCAATCCATGCTTGGCGATACATGGCGTGGGTCTCTTCTCGTTGCATAAATAAACCTTCTTCAATTTCGACGTCATCATCATCTCCGAATTGGAATCGACAACACGAACAAATTTCAAATGAAGGATCATTAAATTCGTTGTAAGCAGGTTCGTCTAATTCATCAAATCCACAGACAGGGCAGGTATAGGTCATTGACTCATCTCCATCTCCATCTCCATTTCCATTTCCATTATAATCATACATAGATAAACAACTAACGTCTAAATTACAAAGGAGATCTCTTTAATGCATGCAATGATCCAGCAAAAACTAATAGAAATTGAAGCGAAGTACGGTGTAAAAATTCTATATGCGGTTGAGTCTGGCAGCCGAGCCTGGGGATTCCCTTCAAAAGATAGCGATTATGATGTTAGATTTATCTACATTCATCTTCCTGAGTGGTATTTAGCCATCGATCCCCAAGGCATTGGACAAAAGCGTGATGTAATTGAAGAGCCAATTAACGATTTATTAGACATCAGTGGTTGGGAAGTCACGAAAGCATTGCGTCTATTTAGAAAGAACAATCCCCCTCTCTTGGAATGGCTCAGAAGTGAGATTGTTTACTATCAACAGTATACGCTTATAGATAATATGCGAGCGCTAGAATCAGAGGTGTTTTATCCGAACTCGATGTTACATCATTACTTAAATATGGCTAAAAACAACTACCGTGAATATTTGCAAGGACGAGAAGTCCGCATCAAAAAATATTTTTACGTGCTTCGTCCGATTTTGGCTTGCCAGTGGATTGAAAAATATAATACGGCACCACCGATTAGTTTTCATGTCCTTTTAGAGGATTCATTAAAAGATGGTGAATTAAAGCATTCGATTGATCGATTATTAGAGCGAAAGTTGGCCGGAGATGAGTTTGATTTAGAACCTCGGATTACCGTCATTAACAAATTTGTAGAACGAGAAATTCAACGTTTTGAAGTATATGTGGAATCGCTGGACGTTGAAGTAAATGATCCAACGGCACAACTGAATGATTTATTTCGATATACGTTGAAAGAAGTTTGGGGATGAGTAATCTATTCCATGTAGGACGAGACATGTAAATTATAGGTTAAATCTATTCAGCATGATTCTTCGAATATGAAGGTTTGGATATGTAGATGACTCGAAATCCTAAAATATATGGGTGGATGATATTGCGTAGCCGACTAACATTTACTTGGATCATCAAGCTGGTCTCGACCAACGTGAAAACAGTTCGAGTGCAAGAGCAAGAAAATACATGACACTTGGCCCCTTGGTCCATTGATACTGATCTAGAGAGTTTATATAAAGACTGGCTATCGAATAACGATAGCCGGTTTTTCTCGATGATCTGCGCCAATTATCTGATGCTGTATTGCCGTCAAAAATCCGATGTGATAAAATCACTTAGCAAATGATTATCATTATCAATTATACGCATATAAACGTTACACATAAAACGGGGGAGAATTTAAACCAATGAACAATATCGAATTATATAAAACCGCATTTATCAACGGACTGGATGTCGAGCCAGACGCGTCATTCGAAGAAATGAAGCTTGGTGTCACGAAAGAATGGGATTCGATCGGCCACATGACGTTGATTGCTGAGCTTGAAGATGCGTTTGACGTCGATCTCGATTCCGATGTGATCACGGACTTCAACACGTATCAATCCGGCATCGACTTATTGAAACGCTTGGGTGTGGATTTCGGACAATGAAGCGCTTCGATACGATCGAGCGGTATGGAGAACGTAGCGCCATCTACGCGGATCGCGCGTATTCCTACGACGAGATGATCGAGACGGCCGACGCGATTGGGGATGAGATCGGTCATCGAACACTCGTCTTTATTTTGTGCGCCAACAACAAAGAGTCACTGTTTGGCTACGTCGGATGTCTCCGCGGACGCATCGTGCCGCTCCTGTTGGATGCAGCGATTCATTCGGAACAGCTGCAGCACTTAATTGACCGCTATCGACCGACGCACATTTGGGCGAATCGGGAGCATCATCAATTAGCGCAGGAGATGGACACGACTTATGAATATGGGGACTATGCGTTATTTGAATGTCCTCATGCAATCGAACATGAACTGCATGACGAGCTCGCGCTCTTGTTGACGACGTCCGGCAGCACGGGCAGTCCGAAGCTGGTACGGCTTAGCTATGACAACTTGTTCCGCAACGCGGCATCGATCGTGTCTTATCTAGACATCAGCGAAGACGATCGTCCGATCACGACGCTGCCGATGAACTACTCATATGGCTTATCCATCATCAACAGCCACCTCGTGTCTGGGGCGACGATCGTGATGACGGAGTCATCGATCATGCAGAAGGACTTTTGGCAGTTGTGTCGCGACCAACACGTCACGACGTTCGGTGGCGTCCCATTCATCTACGAGATGCTCAATCGGCTCAAATTCGAGAAGCTGGAGCTACCGAGTTTGACGAAACTGACCCAAGCCGGAGGGAAATTGAATCTGGATTTAGCGAGTACGTTTACCGACATCTGCGAACGAAAAGGGATTCAGTTTTTCACGATGTATGGGCAAACGGAAGCGACGGCACGCATGTCGTATTTGCCTCCTGACCAGAGTCGTGAGAAGGCAGGCAGCATCGGCATCGCCATCCCAGGCGGTGAATTGACGTTACGCAATGAAACGGGCGAACTCATCACCGCGCCCAACGTCGTCGGCGAATTGATATATCGTGGCGCAAACGTGTCGCTCGGTTATGCCGAGGCATTGTCCGATCTCGCAAACGGAGATGAGAACGAGGGCGTCCTGCAGACAGGCGATTTGGCGTATATGGACGAAGACGGCTATTTCTTTATCGTCGGCCGCATCAAGCGCATGATCAAGATGCACGGGAACCGGATCAGCCTCGATGAAGTGGAACATCTGCTACGAGCACACGGACATGAGTGTGTCTGTACAGGGACGGATGACGAGCTGTACGTCTACACGTTGCACGACGACCGTGTCGCTATCAAACAAGTCATCAAAGACATGATGCATACGAGAGGGGTTACGATTCTACAAATCGATGCCATTCCCCGGAACGAATCCGGAAAAATTCTGTATGGCGCGTTACCGAAACGAGAGCTCGTCACCAACTGAAAACGTAAACTGGTGCAAGTGAAGCCTTTGTTGAAAGCAATATAAGTTTAGAATAATCAGGTGAAGCTATGACGTTTATTTCAATCGAGTTTTTACTCTTTCTCGCCATTTTAGTGGCGATATATTATGTGGTGCCGCATCGCTTCCGATGGGTGCTGTTACTGACGGCGAGCTATTTGTTTTATGCGACGGTCAGTATCCAATTCATTCCGTTGTTGCTCGTGAGCACGGCCTTTACGTTTGTCACGGGGCTCCTCATTGAACGACAAGATGAGAAGCAACAGAAAAAGCGGCTGATGCTTCTTGGTGTCTTCGTCTTGGTGTTGTTCCTCGGCTGGTTCAAATACTTTAACTTCGTGAACGACTCGTTACACACGCTGGCGACATCGATGGGGTGGAACTATGACATCCCATATCGCGACATCGTCTTGCCGCTGGCGATTTCGTTTTATACGTTCCAGGCCATCAGCTATCTCGTCGATCTGTATCGCGGGAAACTGAAGGCCGAGCGCCATTATGGATACTTCTCGATTTACTTCGCCTTCTTCCCGCAGCTAGTGGCGGGTCCAATCGAGCGGGCCAAGAAGTTGCTGCCTCAATTCAAAGCGGAGCAACGGTTCGATTACGAGCATGTCAGCTATGGGATGAAGCGGATTGCTTGGGGCTTCTTTAAGAAGACGCTCATCGCTGACCGATTGGCCCCGATGGTCGCGAGCGTGTTCAGTCAGCCAAACCCGACCGGTTCTGAAATCGTGCTCGGCACGATGTTGTTCTCGATTCAATTGTACGCCGACTTTTCAGCCTGCAGTGACATCGCCATCGGGACAGCGAGACTATTCGGCATCAAGTTGACGGAGAATTTTCGACAGCCTCATTTCGCGGTATCGATTGCCGACTTTTGGAACCGGTGGCACATCTCGCTGTCGACGTGGCTCCGGGATTATATCTTTATCCCGCTCTGCAAAGGGAAAAAGAAGCGGCATCAGATCTATGTCGCTATCGTCATCACATTTTTGGTGAGCGGCATCTGGCATGGGGCCGCCTGGAGTTTCGTCTTGTGGGGTCTGATTCATGGCCTGTACCGTGTGTTCGGGGATGCGACGAAACATCAGCGGGAACAGATGGCGTCCTTCATTCGACTCGACCGGGCGCCCGAGCTTCATAAATGGCTGAAAATCGCCATCACGTTCCAGTTGGTCTGTTTCTCACGTGTCTTCTTCGTTTCCGACTCGGTCGCACAAGCGTTTCACCATGCCCGGTTGTATGTGACACCTTCGTCATGGGCACCGGTCGACATGCTACAGGCACTTGAATTATTCTCGTTACTCGATTTACTTGTGTTCCTCTTCTTCTTTACGACCGTCCACGTGTTTCAGTACATCGAACGGACGAAAGGTTCGGCCTGGGACTGGTTGGCTGAGCGCTCCGCCTTCACGAACGTGGCGATTCAACTGTTCGTGATCGTATCGGTCTTGGTGTTCGGTGTTTCGAGTGAAGGGTTCATTTATGGTGGGTTCTAAGTGAAAGGAATGGCTATGAGAAGTGTATGGATGAAAATAGCGGTGGTCATCGGGATTGTTGTCATCTTGTTGATTCCGCTCAACAATTTTGTCAAAGAGTCGTGGGCGTACAATAACAACCGCGGTGTGTTAGCGTTTCGAGAAGACCCGGCTCCTTTGGATATTATCAACCTGGGGACATCGCACGCGATGTTCGGCTATGCGTTCAAACCGCTCGGCCTGTCGCATCTCGATTTGGCGTTGCCGAGCCAAACGATTGAGTACGACTTGAAGATGTTGAAGCAGTACGACGAGCATCTGCGTCCGGGAGGCGTCGTCATCGTCTCGCTCTCGCAAATCACGTTCAGTAACGCGGAGATTGGCCGGAAAGAAAACTATTATCAGGTGTTGGACCGGGAAGACATCGAACCGGTCAGTACGTTTGATTACTATACGTACACGTCGATTCCTGCATTGAACAGTGGGAGCGTCTATACGGCGCTATCACGAGAGATCCGGGATTTCAGATGGGAGTCGCACAAACCGTGGGTGAACAACGGCAAGAATTATTCGGAACGAAAATACGAGATGGTCGAAGCGCAATATAAACAGGCTGTGAAGAATCGTGACATCGAGCAGAATATGGAACGATTGAAAGACATCGTCGAGTATTGTCAGGCAAAAGGTTATCGTGTCGTGTTGGCGATGGAGCCGGTCCATGAATCATACCTGGCCTACTTTAATGAGACAGCGATGGATCGACTTGTCCATCAACATCTGGAACCACTCGATTTAGATGTCCCGTTCCTGGATTATATGGAAGACGAACGGTTCATCCATCAGCGTGAGTACTTTCATAATCCAGACCATTTGAACGGGAAAGGGAGAACGCTCCTATCTTCTCTCGTCTATGAGGATTTGAAACGACTCGGCTATCTATAAGACAAGGAAATCTACAGCGCGTAGATTTCCTTTTTCAGTCTGTCGCCTGCTGGCTTTGCGAAAGTTTTTCTTCCATTTCCGTATGTAATTTGGTCACGATCCCATCCGGATGCGGAGAAATCGCGAGTTGAACATGGACCGGGAACAGGGTCCATAGGTCGGTCGGATAATACGAACCATCACGAGGTGAGCGATGGGCTTGAACGGTACATGATTCATCATCTTCATCAATGTATAATACAAGGGGGACCGACATGCCGGATCCCTGCTTGAAGCGGTCACCTTCTTGCACATACTCTTGAATGAGCGCCCAGACGTACACCTCGTTCTTCGTCGTATTCGTGTCGAGGATTTGATACGTGGTCCATACATCGCCGCCGAAGTTCGGTTCCATCACTTCGGTCGTCAAATAGCGTTCGATCTCCTTGTGATCAACGGAAACGGACTGGCTCATTGAGACGAATGATTCGCCTGTCGCCGTCTGATAGGCGCCTGAGACGAGCGTGATGGTACAAAATGTGGTTAACATGAGTTTTTTCAAAGTAAGTCCCCCGTATCTGTTCACCGATAAAAGATGTGATTGTATCGTAGCGTATTTATTCCGAGTTGTGGGATTGATTGACTAAAATTTTAAGGAGGTCATTGCATGCAGACTGTATATTTAGCGGGAGGTTGCCTCTGGGGCGTTCAAGCGTTCATCAAGACGTTACCAGGCGTCATCGAGACAGAAGCCGGACGAGCCAACGGGACGACGGATACGCTTGACGGAAACTATGACGGCTATACGGAATGCGTCAAAACGACGTTTGATCCGAACATCGTCACGATTCACGATTTGATGGACTACTTGTTCGAAATCATCGATCCGTACAGCGTCAATCGCCAAGGCGAGGACATCGGCGAAAAGTATCGGACTGGCGTCTATAGTACAGATCCACGCCATTTGGAAACTGCACGCACATTTATCGACAGTCGAAGCGACGCGGACCGGATCGCGGTCGAAGTGCTGTCGCTCACGAATTACGTCCGAAGCGCGGACGAGCATCAAGACCGGCTCGCGCGATGCCCGGACGATTATTGTCATATCCCGAAAGCGTTATTAGAGAAATACAAACAATAAGCCGACACGATGCCGTGTCGGCTTATTTGTTACGCCCGCTCGAGGACGTTCACGAGCAAACGGTGCACGACCTCGTGGTCACGCACGTCATGCAGTTTGTACGCTTTCCCCGGCAATGTATACCACTCGGCCGCCCCGACATACGTAATGGCGAGTTCGAGCGTGCCGTCTTCCTGGCACGTCGTCCGTAATTCAAGTTCGCCGCTGATGACGCCGACTTCTTCAGTCATAACGCCATGTGAGGCTTTAAATGTAGAGGAATGTTGATTCATAGCGGACTCCTTTCTGAATCAGTAAATGCAAGCGTTGATGGCGGTTTGAAGGGCAGCTTTCTCCGACGACTGCAGGCTTAGTCCCCAACGGCTCTTCGTCTCGACCCACATCTTTGCGTAGGCACAACGGGCTCCGGTGCGTGGTGGCTGCCATGTTGACGGATCTTGGTCACCCTTTGAGCGGTTTGAGCTAGCTGAGACGGCGATGAGTTGCGGGCCCGTCAAATCGTTGGCGAAACTTTGGCGCTTTGTCGTCGTCCAGCTGTTTGCGCCTGAACGCCATGCTTCAGCCAATGGGACGACATGGTCGACATCGAGGCTAGATGGCGACGTGAATGTGACTCCATCATAGTAACTGTACCATGACCCTGATGTGACCGGGCAGTCGCCGACGTATGAGTCCGCGTCGCGTTTCAAGACGATTTGACGTGTGTCACAACCGTTGCCTTGACTGCTCCAATGCGGGAACAAGTCACGGCTATAGCCGGTCATCGTTCCTTCAGACTTGACCGTTAACGCGTTCAACTTTGTGAGGGCGCTTGACTTCGATGGGATGCCTGGCGGGAGCGCCGAGGCGGTCAGTGTGGTCAAGTGGAGAGACGTGACGATTAAGACGATGGCAAACAACGAACTGATGCATTTTTTGAACATGTTTGTGCCTCCTATTATGTATGACGGTTGAATGATGCACATCGAATATACATGGCCAAAGTGTGGGAAATACGCAAATTTACCAAAAATGAATCGAAAGATTATAAAACTTGAGGTCAGGGACATGATACATGACATCAGACGTCCCGGCTTTAGCACTACTGACATACGCGCAAGCAACAACTATTGGTATAATGAAGGCGGTTTGTAGTAAAGGACGAAGGAGTGGGAATGAATGAATCAAAAAGACATCGCGGCGATCCGCAAGCATTTCAAGTTGAATGCGGAAGCGATCAAAATCGCTGACATTTATAATATTTATATTCGCCAAGACAGCAACGAGATTTTCCACGAGGAATTGCGCTCGTTCCCGTTCGTCGAGCAGGAACATCAAGAGCTGTTCCTCGCCAACTTCAAGAAAGTGCTAGGCGGCAAGATTGACGAGAAGCTATTCGAAGTGAAGTTTCAACATCCAGAAGCCGGTCAGACCGATCATACACAGACGTTGTTGTATGAGGCACTCCGGACCGATGACATTGAAGAATGGGCCGGCATGATGCAGCGGGTTGCGTTGAAGATGGTTCAGGACGCGCCGTTTGAGAAAGACATGGTGATCACGTTCATCCGCTTCAAATACAATAAGCCGACGCGTCGCCATTCTGAGGAGACAGAAATCGATATGCGCGACGAAGTGTGGACATCACGGTTCATTCTCGGCAGCATCAACCAGACCGAGCTCCCAAAACAGTCGCTCGTGTTCGACTATATCGAGCGAGAGTTCAAATCGAATATCTTTATCAACCCGGTCATCAAGCTTGACGCGCCAATCGGCGGTTTCTTGTTCCCGTGCTTCACGGATAACGCGGCTGACGTCAACCATATCTTGTATGCGGCCCAGAAGGCACATCAACCGGACTTTGGATTTATCGAGAACGTCTTGAACGGGACCGAGATCGTGACGGCGGTCGAGGAGAAGGCGATGTTCGAGGAAGTCGTCAAGACCGTCATCGGCGAAGAAGTGAACGTCGGGACGCTCGCAACCGTCTATGACGAGATCAACCAGATGATCCTCGCCGAAGCGGAGCGTGAGGACGAGGACGAGAGCGTACCGATGATTGATGCCCGCACCGTGGAAATCGTATTAAAGGCGAGTGGGGTCGAGGACGTGACGACGGAGAAGGTGGAGCAGGCGTTCCAACAAGTCGTCGACGACCGTCAATATGAGATGAAGGCGAGCAGTGTCGTCCCGAAATACACGTCGAAGTCGATTAAAATCAATACGAAAGTCGCGAATATCTCAATCAGTCCGCAAGACTTGAAGTACGTGAGACAAGTGAACGTGAAAGGAAAGCGGTGCCTGTTGATCGAATTAGAAGAGGATACGGAAATCGAAGGGTTCAAACTGATCTCGGAAGAACTGCTCGACTAATCTATTCCGACTGGAGGACATCGAGTGCATCCGATAGAGCTGATTGAACATTTGCTGGTAGCTGTTGTCGTATTTTTGATGTTTGCTGCGTCTTATGGATTTCGTGGGAAATGGCGTAAGATGATTCGTCTGTTGGCTGTACTCTGCATCATCGCGTATGCGGTGTTCTATGCAATCCGTCCGTCTTTAATCGAGGAACGGGTTGCTGCGGACGTCGTCATCCTCGAAGACGAACTCGAAGAACGATATCCGAATGAAACGTTCACCGTCACGACGATTCCATTTCGGACAGAGGGGTACGAGAGTACGGATCCATACACGATATATGTGACGTTTTCGAGTGAGCCGGACGCGGAGTATTACTATCAGGTGACAGACCAAGGCGAAATCGAGCAACGAGGATTCAGTTCGACGATTGAAGGGAAAATGGACTTTCAACATTTCGGAAAGTAAGCTCAGGCGCAACGCCTGAGCTATTTTTATGACAATCCGGTGAGGAAGGTTGAATTCATGACGTGTTATCGGTATGATGCTCTTGAAAGCGTTCTCTCGGTAAGACTTATTTTTTTGACGTTTATCGAAAGCGCTTTCGATAATGGCTGAGAAGACAAAAACCTCAACCCTTCTCCGCATGGAGAGGCATTGAGGTTGGAAGGATGTTTATTTTTTAGCCTTGCTCACTTTCAACTTCTTCCCTTTGATCGGTGTCGATTCCATCGCCTGAAGGACGAGTGAGCCTTTGCCGTTCAAAATGTCGACGTACGTCATCTGGTCGTTGATGGTGATGATGCCGATGTCGTCTGCCGTCACACCAGGGATTTTGGCGATCGTACCGACGAAGTCGACGGCGCGGAGTTTTTTCTTCTTCCCGCCGCTGAAGTGAAGCTTCATGATGTCTTGGTTGATGCGGGCCGTCTTGTTGTTGCGAACGACGCGTCGTCCACTCAACTTCTCTTCGAACGCGGCTTGGTTGCGCGCGACTTGTGTTTCGGTCGGGGCATCCATCTCCGGGATTTCGAACTTGATGAACGCTTCGATGGCGCGAACGAACTTGCCTTCATGAGGCGTCGCGAGCGTGATCGCTTTCCCGGCGTTGCCGGCACGGCCTGTGCGCCCGGTCCGGTGCACGTAGCTCTCTTTTTCCATCGGCACGTCATAGTTGATAACGAGGTTGACGTTATCGACGTCAATCCCACGTGCCGCGACATCGGTCGCGACGAGATAACGGAAGTTACCCATCTTGAAGCCTTCCATGACGGCGAAGCGGTCTTCTTGCTCGAGGCCACCGTGGAGTCGTTCGCACGAGTAACCGGCTTGATCGAGTTCGCTGTACACCGTGTCGACGTGTTCTTTCGTCCGGCAGAAGATGAGACAGCTGTCCGGATTTTCAACAACCGTCACATCTTGAAGCACGGCGAGCTTGTCTTCGCGACGCACTTCAATCAAGCCGTGTTCGATCGTCGAGGCGGTAACCCCACTCGATTCGATCGCGACACGGACTGGTTCGTTCATGTGCTTTTGACACAAACGCTCGATGTCGTTCGGGAACGTCGCCGAGAATACCATCGTCACGCGGTCGCGCGGCAATTCTTGAAGAATCGCTTCGACGTCAGCGAGGAAGCCGCGGTTCAACATCTCGTCGGCCTCATCGATAATCAAGTAATCGATTTTATCGAGGACGAGCGTCTCCCGTTCGATGTGGTCCATGACGCGTCCCGGTGTTCCGACGACGACGTGCGTCTTCTGTTTCAATTCATCACGCTGCTTCGAGAAAGGCTCTTTGCCGTAAACGGCAGTCGCCTTGATACGCTTGAAACGACCGATGTTCGTCATATCCTCACGGACTTGGACGGCGAGTTCGCGCGTCGGTGTGAGAATCAACACTTGTGGCTTGTTCTCTTCCCATTCGATGAGTTCCGTGACAGGGATGCCGAACGCAGCCGTCTTCCCGCTCCCGGTTTGAGCTTTGACGACCAAGTCTTGACGCTCGAGTGCGAGCGGGATGACTTTCTGTTGGACTTCGGTCGGTGATTCGTATTTCATGATGCCGAGTGCGCGTTGGATATCTTCGCTTAGGCGATAGTCTGAAAAGCTTGGTTGATTCATAGGTTTACCTCATTTTCGTGTAAGAAACTTCTATTCGAGAAATTTTCATTAGCAATTTGGATTACGCTTCATTATACACGAAACGAAGCGGTTCGTCGTTCATGCCGAAAATCGGTCGAGTGCGAAGCGGGACAAGTCGAACGGACTCTTCGTAGCTAACGTTCGTTCAGCAGGAGCTTGTGCATGTCATGCCTCATGGAGCAACCGTTGCATATACGGTTCAAGTTTGAACTGCGGATGGTCTTCCAAACAAGTTGCAAACAATGCGTGAAGTGATTGTTTGGCGCGTCGGATTGACACCGGGTCGACGGAAGCGGGATACGTCTGTAAATAGTCCTCGATGAACGAATGGTTCAACGTATGATACGCCTTGAATTGATGGACCTTTCTTCCTTCTTTCAGCGCCTGAGCCGTCAACGTTAACTCGCGCAACGTCTCGAGCATTTTCAAGGCATAAATAGGATTGTTTCGCTTCAACTCTTTCTCAAGCGCCAGCGAAGCATAGATGAACTCGAAGGGAACGTCGCTAGTCTCGTACCGGATTGAGCTGGCGATGAACCTTTCATGTTCGGTTTTCATGTGTTGGAGAAGTTGCCCGTCCCGATCGACCACCACGTTCCAAAGCGTGGAACGAACCGGGAGTATTTCAAGCGGCGCGATGGAGACGTTAAACTCTAAGCGGTTCTCAAGCAGGACAATCAATAAATAGATATCTGGTCCGAACTGCTTTTCTTTAATGAAAACCGGGGATAACTGTAGAAAGTAGTCGGCCAAACGTCGCTTGATTGATTGGGGGTCAACGTCAGTGCGGGCAGCCACCATTAAATCGATATCGGAATAACGGTCCTGATATCCTGCGACACCGGAGCCGAGCTGAACAACACCTTGAACGCCTGTGTTGGTTTGTAGGTGATTAAGAACGTGCTGGAAGTGTGTATCTCTTTCAACTGTACTGTACATAGAATGACCTCGTTTTCGTAGATGATAAATCCTTATTCTACCAATCGAGGGCAAACCCTTTAATCACATAAGGAGGATGCCGTGATGAAACAAACTTATGCACAACTGGTGAGGCTCTTGAGCCAGTCTCAAAACATGAATCATGAGGACGGTGTCGAAACAATCATCAAACCGATTCCAGACGCTGATGTGACCGGAGACCTCGACCCGCGGGTGTTAGCCGTCATCAAAGGGTATGCCGCATCCGAGCCAGAAATGTCATTCGACTTGGCGTCCGCCCGTGCCAGTATGGGTTGGCCGAACCGTGACGTGACGACGATGGACATCGCGACAGACCACGTTATGATTCCGAGCACTGACGGCGACATCCCGGTGCGCCTGTATCGGCCGCGAACGGAAGAGACGTTACCGGCCATTCTGTTCTTTCACGGCGGTGGCTTCTTCGGAGGGACGCTCGATACGGTCGAGAACCCGTGTAAACTGCTCGCCGAGAAAGTGAACGCCCTCGTCGTCTCGGTTGATTACCGGCTCGCGCCGGAGCATCCGTTTCCAGCCGGACTGAACGACTGTTACCGAGCGCTCGAATGGGTGCACGAGCGTGCCGATGCGCTCAGGGTGTCACGGGACGACATCGCGGTCGCCGGCGACAGTGCCGGCGGCAACTTGGCGACCGCTTGTTGCTTACTCGACCGATCGAACGAGACGAACATGATTCGTTTCCAGGCGCTCATTTATCCGGTCGTCAATCTGGGATCGATTCCGACAGACGATTACGAATGGACGCTCGACCGCTATGAAATCAAACATCATCACGACTTGATCCGTGGCGTCGTGATGGCACTCGGAGATTCAGAAGACCTCTTGAACCAACTCTATCTACAAGGCAAGGCCGAGCTGACCGACCCGCTCGTGTCGCCATTGTTCGCGGATGATGTGAACGGTTTGCCGCCCGCTTTGATCATCACAGCCGAATACGATTACCTTCGTCTCGAAGGCGAGGCGTACGCGCGTAAACTCGCACGCGACGGCGTACCGACGCGACTGATTCGATACCGCGGGATGGACCACGCCTTTATGGACAAGCTCGGTGACTATCCGCAAGCCGAAGACTGTTTGATTGAAATCGCAAATGGAATGAAGGAGATGACACGATGAAGACTTACACATTGAACTGGGATACATATAAACAATTGGCGCGGACAGCCGTCGCCGAAGGGGCCGTCCTCTTGAAGAACGAGGACGCGACGCTTCCGATTCAAGCGGGGACGACCGTTTCCGTGTTCGGGCGCAGTCAATTCAACTACTACAAGAGCGGTACAGGGTCAGGTGGGATGGTCAACGTCTCGCATGTGACGAGTCCGCTCGAGGCGCTTCAGTCGACCGAAGGAATCCAATTGAATACATCGCTTCTTGAGACGTATGAGACGTGGGTCGAGGCGAACCCGTTCGACCAGGGTGTCGGCTGGGCCGGTGAGCCGTGGTCGCAGCCAGAGATGGAGGTGACGAACGAACTCGTCGCGGCAGCGGCCGAAGCTTCTGATTTGGCGCTCATCTTTATCGGGCGCACAGCTGGGGAAGACCGTGACAACACGGCCGACCCGGGCAGCTATTTGTTGACGGACATCGAGCAGGCGTTGATTGAGAAGGTGTCAAAAACATTCGCGAAGACGGCCGTCGTCTTGAACGTCGGCAATATCATCGACATGGACTGGGCGCATCAACCGAGCGCGATCCTTTACACGTGGCAGGGTGGCATGGAAGGTGGGACCGGACTCGTCGACGTCTTGACGGGTGCTGTCACGCCATCGGGTAAGCTGACCGATACGATCGCTAAATCGATTGAGGACTACCCATCGACGAAAAACTTCGGACACGCGGACAAAGGCATCTATCAAGAAGACATCTACGTCGGGTACCGCTATTTCGAGACGTTCGCCAAGGACTCAGTGCTCTATCCGTTCGGGTTCGGGTTGTCGTATACGACATTCACGACGGATGTTGTGAGCGCGATTGAACAGGATGGCGTGATCACGGTGACCGTCGATGTGATGAACGCAGGCATGGTCGACGGAAAAGAAGTCGTCCAGCTGTACGTCGAGAAACCGCAAGGCACGCTCGGGAACCCGGCCCGGTCGCTCGTCGCCTTCGATAAAACGGACACACTCGCGCCGGGGGAACGGACGACGCTCACGCTCAGTGTCCCGGTCACGGACTTCGCGAGCTATGACGATAACGGCGCGACAGGGCACGCCTCAAGCTTCGTTCTCGAGGCCGGGACATACGAGCTTCACCTTGGGACCGACGTTCGCTCGGCGCAACCGGTGTTCACGTATGAAGTGGCATCTCTTCAAGTCGTCGAGACGCTCAGCGAGAATATGGCCCCGGTCACCCCGTTCGACCGCATCAAACCGGTCGCGGGTGAGAACGGCTATCTCGTCGAATACGTGCCGACGCCGCTCCGTTCGGTCGATGTCGAGGCACGTTACATCGCCGAACGTCCGGTCTCGCGCGACTACGCCGGTGACCACGGTTTGAAGTTGTCGGATGTGTATGCAGGCAAAGCCGAACTCGAAACGTTCCTCAATCAATTGACGGATGAGGATCTCGCCTGCATCGTACGTGGGCAAGGGATGAACTCGCCGCGCGTGACGCCGGGGACGGCCGCCGCGTTCGGTGGGGTGTCGGACCGCTTGAACGAACTCGGTATCCCAGCGGCATGTTGCGCGGACGGTCCGTCCGGCATCCGGATGGATATCGGAACGAAGGCGTTCGCCCTTCCGAACGGGACGCTGCTCGCCTCGACATTCAACGTCCAATTAGTGGAAGACCTGTTCGAGATGACCGGACTTGAGATGCGGAAAAATCGCGTCGATACGCTCCTCGGACCGGGGATGAATATCCACCGCAACCCGCTGAACGGCCGGAACTTCGAGTACTTCTCGGAAGACCCGCACGTGACCGGCAAGATGGCAATCGCTCAATTGAACGGGATGCATCGCGTTGGTGTGACAGGAACGCTCAAACACTTCAGCGCCAACAACCAGGAGGCGCACCGTCACGATATCGATTCGATCGTCTCGGAGCGGGCGTTACGTGAGATTTACTTGAAAGGGTTCGAGATGGCCGTCAAAGAAGGCAAAGCGACATCGATTATGACGACGTACGGCGCCGTCAACGGGGTGTGGACGGCCGGGCTCTATGATCAGAACACACGTATCCTCCGTGACGAGTGGGGCTTTGACGGCATCGTCATGACCGACTGGTGGGCGAAAGTGAACCATCATGAAGACGAGTCGGCGAACCGTCAGAACACAGCGGCGATGGTCCAGTCGCAAAACGACTTGTATATGGTCGTCGACCGTCCGGACACGAACTCGTTCGATGACAACACGGGCGCGGCGCTCGCTGATGGGACGTTGACGCGCGGTGAACTGCTCCGGAGTGCGGCGAACATCTGCCGCTTCGTCTTGCAGTCTCCGGCGATGGAACGCGAGCTTGGCATTCATGACGGCACGGTCGAGGTGATCGGGCTCGACGAGGAAGCCGGACAAGCGATCGATTTCGATGTGACGTATCGCCACCTCGAAAACGGGGAGAGCGTCAGCTTAAGTGACGCCGACACGTCGACAGGGAACACGCACGTCTTCGCCGTCTCGGTCGATGAGACGGGCACATACGACGTGACGATCACGGCAAAATCGGACGCGGGCGAACTCGCCCAGATGCCGGTCACGCTGTTCGCCAACAACATCCCAGGCCCGACGTTCACGTTCAACGGCACGGACGGAGAATGGGTGACGCAGACGAAGCAAGTGTTCTTCTTGAACCAACACAACTATTTGCAGCTCTACTTTGCACTTGGCGGTCTCGACGTGAAAGACATCACGTTCACGCTCGTCGACTCGTTCAGCATGAAAAATGGATAATGAAAGAGCCGCCTCGTTTTCGAGGCGGCGTTTTAGTATGTCAGAAGCGTTTTGACGGCGTGACGGAGCTGTTCAATCTCCTCGTTTTGCCACCCGTTTCGGTCCACGGCGTTGATTAACTGATGACTGGCTTGGATGATTGCATGTTTCAGTTCCTCAAGCGATACAGTCCCCATACGCGTCTTTGGATGACCATCTTCTACAAATGTGAGCTCGACGTCTGTGGCGGTCACTTTTTTAGCGGCTATCTGGATTGGGCCGTCCATGAACTGAAACGAATACGTCTCGTTGAGCGGGGCGAATACAAGGGCACGGCAATTGTCGACCCACCAATTCAAGACGACGGCGACAAAATCAGACCAATTTTGTCCCGGGAAATAATCATGGAAATCGATGACGAAGGCAAGATTGCCGATGATATGGGTCTCGTAAGTTAAAGAGTCGAGATCTACCTCGATTGAAAGATGATTCTTCATAAAGACTCCTCCCGATGATTACATCAGAAAAATATAGTGAACTGAATCATAGTTGGGTAAATACTCGTATACAGAGTATCACAACTAAATCGGAGGGATGACGATGAACACGCTCTACATGAAACAAAAGGTTTTAAGCTTACGCGGACGTTTCACGATTAAGGATGCGGATGAGAACGATCAGTATTTCGTCGAAGGGAGCTTCATGAAGCTGCCGAAGTCGTTCACCATCTCAGACAAAGAAGGACATGAGATTACGACCATCACGAAAAAGACGTTTAGTTTCTTGCCGAAGTTCTATGTCGATGTCGAAGGCCAGGATACAGTCACAATCTCGAAAGAGTTTACGTTGTTCAAACCGCGTTATACGATTGATTCGGCCGGAATCGATGTGCAAGGCAACTGGTGGGACATGGACTTCCAAGTGACGCAGAACGGTCAAGTCATCGGCAGTGTCCAAAAGAAATGGCTGTCATGGGGCGATAGTTACGAGATTCAAGTGGTGGATGAGACGATGGAGCACATGCTCATCTCAATCGTCGTCGCCATCGATTGTGCGAAGGCAGACCAAGCTGCAGGTGCGAGTGCGGCGACATAAAGGGGATGGAACGATGGAGTTTTGGGATGTGTATGATGTGGACCGCAAGAAGACAGGGCGGACGTGGCAACGGGGCAACCGTCTCGAGAACGGCGATTATCATCTCGTCATCCACGTCTGCATTTTCAACAAAGATGGACAGATGTTAATTCAGCAGCGCCAACCGTTCAAAGACGGTTGGTCGAACATGTGGGACATCACGGTCGGTGGCAGCGCAACGGTCGGCGATACGAGCCAACAAGCGGCGATGCGCGAGCTCGAAGAAGAAATTGGGCTGAAACTCGATTTATCGAACACGCGACCGCATTTGACGGTTAACTTTGACGAGGGGTTCGACGACATCTATCTAGTTGAGACGGACGTCGATCTCGACGAGTTGACGCTTCAGGAATCGGAAGTGCAGGCCGTGCAGTGGGCGGATGAGGCGATGATTCTCGACATGATCCGTTCAGGTGAATTCATTCCGTATCACGAACCGATGATTCCATTGTTGTTCGCGATGCGAGGCCAGTGGGGAGGAATCAATCATGTGGCAGAAGTACACGTGGATCAATAAACCTAATGAAGTGAACGCAGGTGAGCACCTGACGTTCCAGACGGCACCAGACACGGATTTTTGGCGGAACACCCATTACGGCTTCAACCGGATGACGGCGCACGCTTTGGTGACGGACGTGGCGGCCAAGCGGTTTACGTGCCGGGCGACGATTGAGATGGAGCCGAGCCATACATATGATCAGGCCGGCATCCTGCTATACGTTAACGACGAGCATTGGCTCAAGACGTCCGTCGAATATATCCCGGACGGACCGTCACACCTCGGGGCCGTCGTCACATCCTTTGGTTATTCGGATTGGTCGACGCGGGATTTCCCGAACAAGGACATTCACGGTCGGTTGACGTTCGAACTCGTCTATACCGATGGCGATATTGAGGTGTTCTTCGAATACGAGGACGGTACGCGTGAACAGTTACGGATTGCTCATCTCCATGACGTCTCGACGTTGCGCGTCGGACCGTACGCCTGTAGTCCAGATACGGAGGCGCCTGGATTCAAAGTCACAATTTCAGATTGGACAGTTACGGAAGCATCGACTTGAGTCATCGGTCGATGCTTTTTTATATATCATTTTCATTTCACTTCAAGAAAATGGTTGAATCGAGGCATGGAAAAAATTTATAATGCAATTAACGAAAGCGCTTTCGGAAAGTGTTTTCAATCTGTACGTCACTAGAAAAGGCAAGGTCGATTGCGTCGTCCCTGCCTTCATTCATGCCAAGGGAGGAAATGTAATGAAGAAATGGGTCGCACTTGCACTCGGGACTGGTCTTGTCTTATCTGCCGCACAAGGCGCATCTGCCGAAAAGTCGGAGAAAAAAGACAACACGAAATGGAAGCTCGTCTGGTCAGATGAGTTTGACCAACCAGAAATCGACCAGACGAAATGGAACTTTGATACGGGGAACTGGTTGAAGGACCAAGACGGTACGCCGGTCACGCCGGGTTGGGGAAACAATGAGAAGCAATTTTACACGGACAAAAACGAAAACGCTTTCGTAGAAGACGGGAGCCTCGTCATCCGTGCGAAAAAAGAACAAGTGACAGACGAACTCGGGTCATACGATTTCACGTCGGCGAAGTTGACGACGAAAGGCAAATTTAGTCAAACGTACGGCCGTTATGAGATGCGTGCGAAGCTTCCGACCGGCAAAGGGCTATGGCCGGCGTTCTGGATGTTGCCGGAACAGGACCGCTACGGTGCCTGGGCCGCGTCTGGTGAAATCGACATCATGGAATCATGGGGCAGCCAGCCTGACAAGGTCGCCGGAACGATTCATTACGGCGAGAATTGGCCGAACAATAAATATACCGGCAAAGACTACCACTTCGAAGAAGGCGACGGCATCGACAAATGGCATACATATGCGGTTGAGTGGGAGCCAGGCGAATTGCGTTGGTACGTTGACGGGAAATTGTATCAGACTCAAAACGATTGGTACTCGAAAGGATTGAACCAAGCGACGAAATACAGTTATCCGGCACCGTTCGACCAAAACTTCTATTTGATTATGAACTTGGCCGTCGGCGGTTGGTTTGATGGAGACGTCGATGCGACGACGCCATTCCCGGCTGATATGAAAGTCGATTACGTTCGCGTCTTCGATTTGAAGAACCGCGACTATCGCGAAGCAATCGAACCGGTGTATACGGATGAAACGATCGTGCTTCCGGATGGAGCGAAACAACCGTCTGAAGACGGGAACCTCGTCTACGATCAAGACTATACAGAGCCAATCACGACCGTGACGAACGGTTCGCAGGCGCTCGACCCGGTGAATTGGAACTATGTGGCGCTACCGGACTTCGGTGGAGCCGGATCCATCGACGTGATGGAGCAAGCGGGTTCACGCTTCGCGGATATCTCGATCACGCAAGCGGGTAGTCAGCCGTACTCGCACCAATTGATTCAAAACGTGTCACTCGGCAAAGGCGGTCACTACAAAGTGACGTTCGACGCGAGTGCGGACTCGGCCCGCTCGATCGCTGTCAAAGTCGGCGGCGGACCAGACCGCGGTTACGCGAAGTATTCGGATGAAGGCTCGTTCGATTTGACGACCGACGTCCAAACGTATTCGATGACGTTCGACATGGCAGAAGACACAGACCTTGCGGCACGTCTCGAGTTCAACGTCGGTCTCAGCACGGCAGGCGTCCAAATCGGGAACGTCCGCGTCGAACAGACACCGCGTGAAGCGCTTGACCCGAACGCGACGAAGCCGGCGCTCGGAGACGGCAACCATGTCTATAACGCCACGTTCGATCAAGGGGCAATGGACCGTTTGACGTACTGGCAGTTCGACCCAGGCGCAACGAAAGGCACAGGCACGGTTGATGAGGAAGCTCGTCATTTCGAGTTCGTGACGAACGCGAAGAAAGGGCAACCGGCAACGCTCGTCCAAAACGGCATTCAATTGACAGAAGGCCGTGAGTACGTGCTTCGCTTCAACGCGAAATCGGAACGCATCAAATCGCTTCAAGTCGGCCTGAACGGATTGGACGGACAAGCGTATCTCCCGCTCCAAGACGTGGCGTTGACGCGCGACTTCCAATCAATTGAAATCCCGTTCACGATGGAGCAAGAGTCGGACTTGTTGAGCCAACTCCAATTCGTGCTTGGTTCGGCCAAAGGCAAAATCACACTCGATGATGTGCAATTATTCGATGTGACACCGGTCGAGGTTGATCCATCGCCACTCAAGAACGGTTCGTTCACTGAAGGATTGACGCATTGGGGCTCATACGTCCACTTTGACGCCCAAGCGGCGGTCGAAGCGGTGAACGAGGCGGCTCAGTTGTCAATCACGCAAGAAGGGCAAGAGCCGTGGAGCGTGCTCATGGAGCAAGGCGGCCTCGAGTTGCATGAAGGTCAAACGTACGTCGTGCGGTTTGACGCTAAATCGACAGTCTCCCGCAACATGGAAGTGACGATTGAGAACGCGGCGTACACGCGTTACTTGAGCGAAATCGTCCAAGTTACTCCTGAGACGAGCACGTATGAATTCGAGTTTGTCATGGGACAGACGGACATGACAGCGATGAAATTCTTGCTCGGCCGCACGGACGGCTCGCCGCTCGGCGCGCACGATGTGACGATTGATAACGTCAGCGTGACAACGAAATAACGGAACAAAAGGAGCGCCTCGATTATGTGGAGACGCTCCTTTCTTAATATCATTGTCCTTTTTTCCGGCTGATCAACCGCGCCGTCCGAAGCAAGGACGGGAGCAGTTTCCGACGCTTGCGGATGGCCAAATATCTGGCTTCCCACGTCGGTGTGAACTTACGTTTGAATTGACGGAGCCCGCTGAACGGATAGATGTAACTGATGTTCTCGAAGATGTCGGCCGCAATCCGTTCCGGCCAGTACGCGAACGTGTGCTCACCGACCGAGGCGAGCGGTGCCATGCCGAGGCCGACATGGGCGTAGTCATTTGACCGTGCCCACTCAATCACGTACAGAATCAGCACCTCGATCGATCCGGGCGGAGCCTCACCATGGGAACGCATCAAATCGATGGAGACGGTATCATTGCCGCGGAGCAACGTGATGAAGGCGACGACTTGTCCGGTCTCGTCACGAAGGAGGGCGACCGGATAGTGGACCAAAGCCTGCTCATTGAAAAAGCCGAGCGAGAAGCCTTTCTCGCTTCGATTGCCAAGCCAGTCGTCCGAGATGCCGCGCAGCGACGCCATCAACTCGGATGACGGGTTCATGACGATGTCGGTCGTATAGCCCCGCTTCGTGAATTGGTTATGGAGCGAGCGCATGTTGGCGCGCTTTTTTCCGGTGAGCGAGAACGTGGAGACGTCGACCGTCGCCTCTTCACCGAGCTTGAAGAATGTGAACCCGGCATCGTGCAGGCGCGGCATCCAGTCCGGGGTGACTTGATAAAAGAGCGGGATATAGCCGAGCCGGTCCGTCTCTTCGATAAAGGCGAGCAACAGCTGTGACGCGGCGTCTCTCACTCCTTGCACGTCACCGAGGACGATGGCGTGATTGCCGGATAAGGCGAACAACAGACACGCCTCGTCATCTGCTCCATAATAGATAAATTTGTCGTTCATATAGGCCAAATCGAACGCGCTCGTCGTCGCATGCGTGGCTTGAAACGCCGCGAAGCGGGACGGTTCGAACGACGAGCCGAGCTTCGGACGTTTCAACCGGTTGAACAGCGTGAATATGCCGATCAACAGCAGCCCGGACAAGACGACGGCGGTGAGGCTCAATGCAAAGGCCGCGTCCGGGTCAAAGAAAATCGTGTCGGTCTGACTGAACGACTGCAGCAAGAACGCATGCGTGCCGACGTATAGACTGACATAGGCGACGTTCCGGACGAAGCGGCTGACAGTCACGATCGAGCGATAGCGTTTATGCTGGGTCCGGGTCAACCAGACGAACAAGGCGAACGCGCCGACAACGAACGCTTCAAATAGATTGAAACCGCGCGCGATGACACCGATACTGGCAATGAAAACTGCGACGCCGACGAGCCAGAGTACGCGTTTCGTCCGGATATACATGCCGAACGTGGTCAGTAGCGTCAATAGACCAGCCGTGAACAGCGCGAGTGAGCCGATCCACTGCAACCAAAGGGCAGTCGAATAGAGCGGTGACACGCTCGGTAACAGTGTTTGGAACCAAAGGACGAGACTCGTCATCAACGCGATTAAGCTACCAGCAAGCCGTCCGGTCTTGGCGAGTGTGCGCGACACGATGCGCCAGACGACGGTCCCGATTTCATAGGACGACCCGATAATCGGTTTATATTCGATCTGTTTGACGACCTGGTCCCCGAAGACGAGCGCCGCCAAGAACAGGCCAATCATGAATGGGACGATGAAGTAGACGAAGCGATAGACGATCAAGGAAGACAAGACAATCTCTTGATCGATCCCAATCTGGGTCATCCCAACGAGGTATAATAAATCAAACGAACCGACACCTCCCGGGACGAGCGAGACGACTCCAACGATGGTCGCGACGATGAAGACACCCATCATGGCTGCGAGCGGTGCTTCGCCTCCAAGTAAATGCAGGGCATACAAGGCGACGAGTCCGGCCGTCACCCATTCGGCGAGCGACGTCGCGATATAGCCGAGCAATGTCGGCCAATCCAAGTTCGACCGCTTCCGCGTCACATATATGTAGAGCGGCAAGACGGCGAGTGTCGCGAAGAGAACCGGCCAAATCCACTGTTTCGTTTCGGTGAGCGCATCGGCCGGGAAGAGCCCGAGCAGCACCCCTGCAGCAAGCAGAGACAAGCCGCTGATGAGCGTCGGGGTCATCCACCCGATGGCCCGGAGCAACCGCTTCGTATCCGTATACGGCCGATACAGCGATGTCCGGAGCGCGATACCGATGACGCCGCCGAACCCGATCATGCCGTTCATCGAGTTTGTGATCCATGCCGCGCGAAGCAGTTTCGAGAGCGGGATATGGACGTCAAGCGAACGCAATAAAAAGTAGTCGTATCCGGTCATCGACAAGACCGCAATGAGGCCGAGGCTGATCAAGGCGATCTGTTCGAAGCCCGTCAACGCCTCTAACGTTTGAAACGCTGCGGCGAGCGACAAGTTTTGGAGCTCTTGACCGCTCTGATAAAGAATCAATCCAATCAATAGGAATGGAAGCAACCATTTCAGTTGTTTCCAGGAAAATCGCTTTTGCATCGTATGTGCTCCTTCTGAAAAACTATCGAAATCTTGATTAGCTAAAGTGTACTCAATCGAGTCGTGTAATCATAGTACGAGTCAGAAGCGAAGACGGATTCAAAATCAATGAGATTCGTGAATCGCGGGAATGTAGACTGTAAGCGCAAGAAACAGGACGAGTGAACGAAAATCAATCTGATACAGTAAAACAAAAGGGGGGACTGAGATGCTGACGTTTGAAGAGAAGTGGGAGAAAGTGCTCGCGTGTGACGCGGCGTATGACGGACAATTCTATACCGCGGTCAAGACGACCGGGATTTACTGTCGGCCCTCGTGCCGCTCACGGAAACCGAAACGGGAGAACGTCGATTTTTATGAGACGAAAGCGGAAGCGGAGTCGTTCGGTTTTCGGCCGTGCAAGCGATGTCAGCCCGAGGTTGACCGTAGTCCGGCGAGTGCGCTCGTCCATGACGTGACGGCGTTCGTGCTCACGCATTACAAACGGCCGCTCAAGCTCGAGGAAATTGCCGAGCATGTCAACTTGAGCCCGTTCTACGTCGAGCGGACGTTCACGCAAGCGACGGGCGAGACGCCGCGCCGTCTGCTCGAAAAGGTTCGCATCGACAAGGCGGCCCATTTGTTGCGGACGACGGACATGAGCAATCTCGCCATCTGTTATGAGGTCGGATTTCAAACCCCATCCAACTTTTATCGCGTCTTCCGACAGCTAAAGGGATGTTCACCGAGCCTATATCGAAAGGGGGGATCCGATGAGTCGCGCATCGTTCGAGATTCACGTCACCGCTCCGTTTGACTTTCAACAATGTCTGCAGTTTTTACGACGCTCAAACGATGAAGTGATGCATGTCGCCCGCGAAACGTCCGTCTTAAAGCTGTTCGATGTCGACGGACGATTGCTGCTAGGGGACATCAGGGAGACGTCCCAAGGGCTCGTCATCGTGTTCCCGGAAGACATCATCACGAGCGCGGAACAAGAACATGTGGAGCGATACGTCCGTGACTGGTTCGACCTCGACCAAGACGTCGCCGCGTTCGTGCGAATGGCTGAGACGGATGAACTGTTGCGTCCGCTCGTCCGAGAGTACGAGGGGCTACGCCTGATCGGGTTCCCGGACTTGTTCGAGGCGCTCGCGTGGGCCGTCATTGGCCAACAGATCACACTGTCGTTCGCCTATACGCTGAAACGACGGTTCGTCGAGCAATATGGACCATCCCGTAAGGTGGACGGCGTGACGTACTGGGCTTTCCCCAATCCTGAGACGATTGCGCTCCTCGATCCGAGTGAACTGAGACCACTTCAATTCAGCACCCGGAAAGCAGAATATATCATCGGCATCGCCCAGGAGATGACGGACGGACGATTGTCGAAACAGCAGTTACGGAACAAGTCATCCGACGTGATGCATGAACGGTTGCTGAGCTTACGCGGTGTCGGGGAGTGGACGGCCGCGTATGTAAGGATGAAGTGTTTCCAAGATCCGACGGCGTTTCCGGCTGCGGACGCTGGTTTGCATCAAGCGTTGAAGCATCACCTCGGGCGAAGCGACAAGTTGACGGCAGACGAAGTGAGGCAGTACGGGGAACGCTTTGCCGGATGGGAAGCGTACGCCACATTCTATCTATGGAGGTCCTTATATGGAGACGTATAGACTGGACTACGTGAGTCCGATTGGGATTCTGGAGATTGTCGGGACAGAGACGGCCATCCGCTCCATCCTGTTCGTCGAACGTGATGACGTCTGCTTTGAAGCGGAGGAGATGACGCCGGACGTGTTGAATACGTGCTACCGAGAAATCGAGGAGTATTTCAGCGGACGTCGCCGCGCGTTCACATTCCCGTATGAGGTGCAGGGGACGGTGTTTCAACAGGACGTGTGGCAGGCGCTGGTCATGATTCCATACGCCGAGACGACCTCGTATCGCGAACTGGCCGTGACACTCGGACGGGCCCGTGCCGTGCGGGCCGTCGGCAGCGCCAACGGGCGCAACCGATTGAGCATCGTCATCCCGTGCCATCGCGTCATCGGATCGAACGGGACGTTGACGGGTTATGCGGGCGGCCTCTGGCGGAAGGAATGGCTGCTTCGACACGAGCAAACAAGCGCATATTCGGGCCTGGCAAAAAAACATCTCCCCCTCCATATCTGATACAATGGAGAAGTCCTATCGTGACGTCTGAATCGACGTAGTGGTCTAGGACGATTCTCGTCATTTAAGGGCGATTATTTGGAGGGTACCATGATAAAATTACTAGCAGATTCAACTTGTGATTTATCCGATGACATTTTAGCAAAATATGAGATTGGCGTCGCACCGCTCATCATCACGATTGACAATAAATCGTATGAGGACCGTGTCGACATCCAGCCCGATGAGTTTTACGGAATGTTGGAAGCGCTACCGGAATTCCCGACGACGGGGATGCCGAGTCCGGCGACGTTCATGAGATTGATGGAAGAGGCCGTCGAGAGCGGACATGACGAGATTTTATGCATCTGTATGTCGAGTGGAACGAGCGGGTCGTATCAATCGGCCGTGCTCGGTAAAGAATATTTCGAAGAGGCGCATCCCGATTCGACGGTGAAGATTCATATCGTCGACTCACGTTCGATGAGCCACGGGAGCGGCTGGCTTTTGATGAAGAGTGCTCAGATGCGTGAAGCTGGGGCGACGTTCGAGGAACTTGTCGATTTCAACGAGAAGTACAAAATGAAAGTGAAGCACTTCTTGTCGGTCGACGACTTGGATCACTTGATCAAAAGCGGCCGCATCTCGAACGCGAGCGCGATCATCGGCAAGCTGTTGATGGTCAAACCGATCATGAGCATGAAGAACGGAAAAGGGGCCATCGTCGCCAAAGAGCGGGGAACGCGTAAAGTGCTCAAGCACTATACGGACGAGTTCATCAAACGCTGCGACAACGACATTACCAACTTCGTCATCATCGGCTATACGTCAGATCAAAAGATTGCCGAGAACTTGAAGGCGAAGATTCAAGCCGAATCCGACTTCAAAGGCGAGATTTATCTCATGCAGATGGGCGTCTCGGTCGGGACGCACGTCGGCCTCGGAGCCATCTCGATGTTCTTTGTGGAGAAATGAAAAACGAAAGCCGTCTCATTCACGAGGCGGCTTTTTCTGTGGATAACGTTATCCACAGGCAGGGACAGACCAGACACGATTCACGGACCAAGAGTTATCCACAATCTCGAGGCGATAGACGTCAGGATTGCTGAGATTACGCCACGTGTCGAAGTCATAGCGGTTATCCACATGTTGAAGAAGCAACGCGAGCAGGTTGCCGTGCGTCACGAGGACGGTCGCGCCGTTTACGTCGTCGAGTGGATCGATGACGCTCAAAATCCGGTCCGTCGCGTCTTGACCCGATTCGGCACCCGGCAAACGGAACGAGGTGTCGGTGAACGAATGACGGAGCAACTCGAACCAATCGTCTCGAGGTTCAAGCGAGAGGATGCGTTCGCGCAACTTCGGCTCCGTCTCGATGGTTAGCTGCTTGGACGTGGCGAGCGGTGTGATTGAGGCGAGGGCTCGCGTGTAGTCGCTCGAGATGATGCGATTGACGGGAGCGTCTTGAAAAAATTCAGCGAGTGCGAGTGCTTGCTGTTCGCCGGCCTCGGTAAGTAAGGCGTCCGGCTCTTGGCCGATGGCCGAGCAATGACGGATGAGATAGAACGTAGACATGAAGTTCCTCCTTGATCATTTTTATGCAGAAGCTAATAATGAAATATATGTAAAATGAAATCTTAGTATTGGAATTATTTGAATTCAGTATAAATCATGTTGGAGGTACGTATGACCCATTTTGCAGAACAACTTAAAAATTCGTTAGAAAAGGGTTTCATTGATAAGCATCATCATCACGTGAGTCCATTTAAACCTGAGTTATTAATGAATGAAAAGCATAAGCGACAAGATGTACTCACTTCGCTTCTAGATGAACTGAAGGGATGCCAATCTTTCTTATTCTCTGTTGCGTTTATTACGGAGGCTGGCTTAGCTACGTTAAAATCTACGCTTTCCGACTTACATAACAAAGGTATCCGGGGAAAAGTCATGACTTCGACGTACCAATACTTTAATCAACCTAAAGTCTTCAAAGAACTATTAAAACTGAAAAATGTAGATATTCGCATTTCAGAAGTTGAGGCATTCCACTCTAAGGGATACATTTTCCAACACAAGGAGTATTACTCATTAATTGTTGGAAGTTCTAATTTGACGTCTGGAGCGTTAAAGACAAATTACGAGTGGAATTTGAAGTTAACCTCTCACGAGAATGGCGAAATTGTCGGACACTTCCTCAATCAATTTGAAGAAATGTGGAATGTTGCAGTCCCGTTGACACCTGAATGGATATCAGCTTACGAACGTTCGTATCGCCCCGTCTTCGGAGAACGTGTAGCTGAGTTTCCAGACTCGTACGGAGTAAATCGATTAAAAGAAGCGTTACAAGTAGAACCTAATTCGATGCAACTCGCAGCTTTAAATGGAATTGAGGCCGTTCGTGCAAATGGAAATACAAGAGCGCTCGTCGTGTCAGCGACTGGTACAGGTAAAACATATTTAGCCGCGTTTGACGTTCGTCGCTATCGACCGAAGCGAATGCTATTTATCGTTCATCGGGAGCAAATTCTGCAAAAGGCAAAACAGGATTTCCAGCGAGTAGTCGGGGGGAAAGAAGAAGATTTTGGAGTTCTTTCTGGAACGAGTAGAGCTATACATGCTAAATACGTGTTTGCGACCATTCAAACGATTTCTAAACAAGAAACCCTAAATCAGTTTGACCAAAACGCATTCGATTATATCCTAATTGATGAAAGTCATCGGGCAGGAGCGACTACGTATCAACGAATTATTGAGCACTTTACGCCAGAATTTTTACTAGGAATGACGGCAACTCCTGAACGTTCAGACGGATATGATTTATTTAAGCTGTTTGATTACAACATTGCATATGAGATTCGATTGCAAGAAGCGCTTGAAGAAGATATGTTATGCCCTTTTCACTACTTTGGGGTGACAGATCTTGAGGTGAGTGGAGATCAAGTTGAGATTGATGTATTCAATCAGCTCGTGTCAGAGGAACGAGTGACAAGAATTATAGAAAAGATTGATTACTATGGTTTTTCGGGGGAGCGTTTGTGTGGTTTGATGTTCTGTAGTTCAAAACGAGAAGCGAAACGACTTTCTGAAGAATTGAATCGTCGAGGTTTTAGAACATGTGCTTTAACCGGAGATGATTCGCAAGAAAAAAGACAAGTAGAAGTGACTAACTTGGAAGAAGGTCGCTTAGATTACATTTTAACAGTTGATATATTCAACGAAGGAATTGATATTCCGAGCATCAATCAAGTTGTCATGTTACGTCAGACTGAATCTAGTATTATTTTTATTCAACAACTAGGACGAGGATTACGAAAGCATAGTTCAAAACAATACGTGACAGTTGTTGATTTTATTGCGAACTATAAGAATAACTATTTGATTCCAGTCGCCTTATCTGGAGACCGGTCTCAAAATAAAGATTCGATTCGGAGAAAAGTGATCGATCGTAGCTATATTTCTGGCACGTCGACTATTAATTTTGAAGCCATCGCAAAAGAGCGCATTTACGAATCGATAAATCAAGCAAAACTAACTGACTTAAAAGTGTTAAAAGAGGCTTATCACAATCTGAAAAATCGTTTAGGCAGACCTCCGATGCTAAGCGATTTTGTTGAACATTATTCAATGGATCCAATTGTTATTGGAACAAAGAAGGGTCATTACGGTGCATTTTTGAATATAGTGGAGCATGATCTCCCTGATCTTCCCTCCGTTCACTCTAAAATTCTGTTGATGGTGAGCCAAGAGTTATTATCAGGAAAACGAGTACATGAGACATTGTTAATGCAACTTCTATTGGAGCAGGAGAGCTTGAATAAAGAAGACTTTATTCATCATTTGCGTAAACATGAAATACGGAGTGACAAAGCTACCATTCACTCTTTAGAGAACGTATTGTCATTAAACTTTTTTAAAGATGCTGATCGCTTAAAGTATGGTGGAGAAACTCTAATTTCATGGGAGAATGAAATATATAAATTTTCATCTCATATGCAATTTTTATTAAAAAATGAGTGGTTTACTCAGCTGTTTAAAGATGTATTAACCGCCTCCTTAGCTAGAGGTCAACGATACGACCAAACAAAACCATTAACCCGACTTGAAAAGTACACGAGGAAAGATGCTTGCCGCTTGTTGAATTGGGATAAAGAAGAACAATCAACGATTTATGGCTATAAAATAAAACATCAAACTTGTCCAATTTTTGTCACGTACCATAAGGGTGAAGACATTGAAGCTAGCATCAATTACGGAGACTCCTTTATTAATCCAGAGGTATTTCATTGGTATACGAGAAGTAGAAGAACGACAAAATCGGAAGAAGTACGTAAAATCATTGAGGCACAGGAAAGAGAGATCGATATTCATCTCTTTGTGAAAAAGGATGATGATGAAGGCGGAGATTTCTACTATTTGGGTGAAGTCAAACCGGATCGCGAATCTGTTCAAGATACGACAATGCTGAATCAAGACGGACAAGAGTTATCGGTTGTCACGATGAACCTACTTCTTCAAGAAAGCGTTGACCAACAAATTTATGACTACTTACATGAACAAACGCATTAATAAAAGCCGAGACGTGAGGGGATTACACGTTCTCGGCTTTTGTCGTTTGCTTGATGACGTCGTTGACAGCGGGAATATCTGCCGGGGCCCAAACGAGGGAATGTAAGTTATCGCGTTTTAACCAAATTAACGCATCGTGTTCTGTTGCGGTAGGCGTTCCTGATTTTAACTCAGCACGCAATGAAATCAATTGAATGATGAACGTTTCATATTCATGTACATGTTCATTAATCACTTCGTGCGCAGTGATTTCACAAGCTAACTCTTCAGAAATCTCACGTTCGAGTGCTTCTTGCAAATTCTCACCGTCTTCAACTTTTCCACCAGGGAACTCCCACATATTTGGAATCAACATATTCGTTGAGCGAAGAGCGCAGAGAATTTCTTGATTTTCGTTTTCGATCACTGCTGCAACTACTTTAACTTTCTTTTTCATCATAGCTACCTCATTCTCTTTCATATTCATAGTTTTCATCATAACATCCCTAGTTAAGTAGAGCTGACTATACAAGAATCTCTAAAAAAGTTTTTCCGTACTTAACCCTTATCAAACATCACAAAAGCGTTATAATCAATATAACAATTATAAACGGGGCGAGTCGGCGAATGGGGATTTACCGAATCGTCTCATACACAAATCCAGGGGAGAAGGATGGGGTTTTCATGAGCAGTGTTCAAAAGAAAACAGACGTCATTTTGATTGGGGCAGGGATCATGAGTGCGACGCTCGGGTCGCTCTTTAAAGAGCTCGTACCAGAGTGGGAAGTCAAAGTGTTTGAGAAGCTCGAAAGTGCAGGGGAAGAGAGTTCGAACGAATGGAACAACGCCGGGACGGGGCATGCCGCTCTCTGCGAGTTGAACTATACGACCGAGAAGCCGGATGGCACGCTCGACATCTCGAAAGCGATCAACGTCAATGAGCAGTTCCAAATCTCGCGTCAGTTTTGGGCGCATCTCGTCAATAAAGGTTTGATTCAAAATCCGGAAGCGTTCATCCGTTCGATTCCACATATGAGTATGGTCCAAGGCGAGAACGATGTCCGCTTCTTGAAAAAACGTTTGGAAGCGCTAACAAATAATCCGTTGTTCGAAGGGATGGTTTTATCGGATGACCCGGAACAGCTCCGTGACTGGATGCCGATCGTCATGGAAGGGCGTTCCGTCGATGAGCCGATCGCGGCGACGAAAATCGATTCAGGCACCGACGTCAATTTCGGCGCGCTCACACGGATGCTGTTCGATCATTTGACCGGCCAAGGCGTCGAGGTCAATTACAAGCATAGTGTCGAAGACGTCAAACGGTTGGACAACGGATTATGGGAAGTGAAAGTAAGGGATATTCAGGCGAACACGATTGAAACGCACACAGCACCATTCCTGTTTATCGGTGGCGGTGGCGGCAGCCTGCCGCTCCTTCAGAAGACGGGCATCCCCGAATCGAAGCATATCGGTGGCTTCCCGGTGAGCGGTTTGTTCCTCGTCTGTAAGAACCGTGACGTCATCGAACAACACAACGCGAAAGTATATGGCAAAGCGAAAGTCGGCGCACCGCCGATGTCGGTGCCGCACCTCGACACGCGGTTCATCGAAGGGCGCAAAGAGTTGTTGTTCGGCCCGTTTGCCGGCTTTACGCCGAAGTTCTTGAAGACGGGCTCGAACCTCGACCTCATCCAATCGGTCAAACCATACAACGTCGTGACGATGCTCGCGGCCGGGGCGAAAGAGATGCCGCTCACGAAATATTTGATTGAGCAGGTGCTCTTGTCGCATGACAAACGAATGGACGAGCTCCGTGAGTTCATCCCGACTGCGAAGAACGAGGACTGGGAAATCGTCGTCGCCGGACAACGGGTCCAAGTCATCAAAGACACACCCGACGGCAAAGGGACACTCCAGTTCGGAACGGAAGTTGTCAGCGCGAAAGATGGATCGGTCGCAGCGTTGCTCGGTGCGTCACCGGGCGCCTCAACGGCCGTGCACGTCATGTTAAAAGTACTCGAGCAGTGCTTCCCAAGCCGGATGCCGGAATGGGAACCGAAAATCAAAGAGATGGTGCCGTCTTATGGCGTCTCGCTCTCGGATCACCCGGAACTATTCAAGACGATTCATGAATCGACAGCGATGGCGCTCGGTCTGAAAGAGAAAGGCGTCGTCCATAATTAAGCGAGTACAGGCGAGGATATGTTTATATTCTCGCTTTTTCTTTGTGATTTTTGCATAAAAAAAGACCTCTTCGCACGGAAGGGGCCAATCAAGTAGTGGCGACAGGTTCTTCGCTCAAATAAGCAACAATTTGTTGATCGATGATTTCTTCCGATAATTCAAGCGCGAGCGAAAGTTCTTTCACGAGGATCGTTTTAGCGTTCTCTAAAATCTTACGGTCCTGTTCATATAACTTTTTGTTCAACAAGAGAGCTTCGCTTTGGCGGCGGGCAAGCGTGTTGATGACTTGAGCGATGTCGTGGCGGTTACCCGAGTGCACGACGTTCAAGAATTCGCGATTGCGGTTGTTCGGATGGGGATTCCATTCGACACCTGGCGAGCGGAACGATTCGAGGATCTCTTTTGCTTCTTTCGCTTCGAGGAGCGTCAACATCATCACTTTGTCACTATCGACAGGGATACTGATTTGCAACTTCTGTGCGTTGTTGATGGGATGGAGCGTGTAGTACGACTTCGTCTCACCCGCGACCGTCATGTCGGAAATGTCGTCAATGCGGCAGACTCCGTGGGTCGAATAGATGATTAAATCACCAGTTTTGAACAAATCGATCACCTCTTCCTTTTATCAAGTATAGTAGTTCATGACACGAAATGTCAACTCGGTTGACATTTGAGGTGAGATATGACACAAAAAAATCCCTCCCAATCGTTAGGAGAGATTACAGATTCCAGTCGGCTTTCAACAACATTTTCAGTTGTCGGAACGCGTCGTCACCAAGTGAATCGGCTATTTTTTGTTCGAGTTCGGCTTTCAACGCCTCGTTCTGTTCATAACAACGAACACCGAGTTCGGTCAAGGCGATACATTTGTCTTTCCGGCTCGTTGGGTGATCGGTCACCGTGACGAGTTCTTTCGCTTTCAAGTTCTTGATGAGCTTATGGATCGCTTGACGGGAGATGTGGACGTTGCGCGTCACTTCGGCAATGGTCGGCTTCGTTTGATAAATCCGGGCGAGCACGTACCATTCGGAGTTGGAGATGTAGATATCGTGTTGCTCGTTCCAAGCCCGTTCACTGATACGGCGGATTTGGTCGTGTCGCTCACTGAGGAGGTCGAGGAGTCGTGTCGTCGGTTCTGTTGGAGTCAAAGTGGTCACTCCTATTCGTTTTTGTCGTTCCTAACTATACAAAAGCGGATGTGCCGCGTCAATGCGCGAGATGAGTTCGTGAAGCTTCGATAAGATCGACCGATTTAGGGAACAGAAAAACAGAGGAGGGACTTGCATGCCGACACGCACCGATTTGTTTCGACGCTATAAACAACATATTCTCGATCTACCCGATTTGGAAGAGGCGACACTGAAGAGTGAACCGTTCTTACTCGAGGAGGACTCGAACAAGCAACTCACGATTTATTATGCGCCGTTCGAATACATCAACCCGAACGCCAAAGTCGTCATCACCGGAATCACACCGGGACTGTACCAAATGCGGCAATCGTTCGAGGCGATTCGTGATTTAGCGGACGCGCCCGACGAGGAGGCGCTCCGAGCCGTCAAACAACGAGGCAGCTTCTCCGGACCGATTCGTAAGAACTTGGTGACGATGCTTGACGACTTGGAGTTGCATCACCACCTCGGTCTCCCGACGACGCTTGACCTGTTCGGCGAGGCGAACCATCTTGTGCAGAACACGGCGGTGTTGCCGTATCCGGTCTTCTATAAAGGGAAGAACTATAACGGATCGAGCCCAGACATGTTGAAGACGAACTTGTTCCGATCTTATGTCGAAGGTAGCTTCGCTGACGAAATGGCTGTCCTCGAGGACGCCCTTATCTTACCGATGGGGATTAACGTGCGCCGTGCCGTCGAGACGCTCGTCGACAAGCGGATCATCGCGCCGGAACGTGTCGTGAGCGGATTTCCCCATCCATCCGGAGGGAATGGACACCGGCATCGCATCTTTGCCGAAAATCGTGAATCGATGCGACGCCATATCGCCGAACATTTCAAACAGCACCCGCTGAAGTGAACCGCCCCGTGCGGTTCTTTTTTGTGAAGCACCTCAACTGACAAGTTTGCTTTAGTTCGCTAAAATGGAAAACGGTTATCATCCACTTTTTCATCACGAAAGAAAGGAACCGTCTATGATCACGTTAACGAATGTCAGCAAACAGTTTGGCCGTGATAAAGCCGTCCAAGACGTCTCACTTGAAATCAATCGCGGCGAGATTTATGGCGTCATTGGGGCGAGCGGGGCCGGCAAGTCGACGTTGCTCCGCTTGATGAACTTGCTCGAGACACCAGACGCGGGTCAAGTCACGGTCGATGGCGATGAGTTGACGGGCCTATCGAGTCGACAGCTGCGCGAGAAGCGCCACGTCATCGGCATGATTTTCCAACAGTTCAATCTCGTTGCGAACAAGACCGTCTATGACAATGTGGCCGCCTCGTTGAAACTGGCCGGCCGACCGCGCGCGACACATGAGGCTCGAGTGCTCGAGTGCCTTCGTTTCGTCGGGCTCGAGTCGTTCAAAGACAAGTACCCGGCGCAGCTCAGCGGTGGTCAAAAGCAACGCGTCGCCATCGCGCGGGCGCTCGCGAACGAACCGCACGTCTTGTTGTGCGACGAGCCGACGTCGTCGCTCGACCCGAACACGACGGCCGAAGTGCTCGGCGTGTTGAAGTCGATTAACGAGCGGCTCGGCGTCACGATTGTCATCGTCACACATGAGATGGACGTCATCAAGCAAGTGTGTGACCGCGTGACCGTCATGGCGGACGGCTCGGTGTATGAGACGATTGACGTCATTCCGAGCGGGGTCGCAGACATCGACGACAATCCGGCCTGGTTCGTCAATCAACTGAAGAAGGCGGGTGAGCCGAATGCCTGAGGTGCTCCTGCAATATCAGACCGAGATCTGGCAATCGATCGGGGAAACGTTCATCATGGTCGGCGTGTCGATTCTCGCGGCCGTCCTCCTCGGTCTGCCGCTCGGGACGTGGCTCTACTTGTCACGAAAAGGACAGCTGCTCGAGAATCGGGCCGTCTTCTCCGTGCTCAACTTGGTCGTCAATATCGTCCGCTCGTTCCCGTTCCTGTTACTCGTCGTGTTTTTGATTCCATTTACGCGGCTCATCATCGGAACGGCCATCGGGACGGCGGCGGCAACCGTGCCACTCGCCATCATCGCCATCGCCCATTACTCGCGTCTCGTCGAGCAGTCGCTCCTTGACGTCCCGCGCGGCGTCGTCGAAGCGGCCGTGTCGATGGGGGCGTCCATCAAAGACGTCATCTTCAAGTTCCTATACGTCGAGGCCCGTTCCGGTCTCGTCCTTGGGCTCACGACGTCGATCATCAGCTTCATCTCGTACTCGACCATCATGGGGGTGGTCGGGGGCGGCGGCATCGGAGACTTTGCTATCCGCTACGGCTATCAACAGTTCAAGACGGAGCTGATGATGTACATGATTCTCATCATGCTCGTCTTCGTCCAGATGATTCAGTTCACCGGTACGACGGTGGCCCGACTCATCGACAAACGCTAATCATCTACAGAAAGAAGGAGAACTTATGAAAAAATTAATGGCGCTTTTCGCCTCACTCACACTCGTCCTCGCGGCATGCGGGAACGACTCGGAAACATCTACGACGGAAGCCCCGTCAAACGAGCCACAGACACTCAAGGTCGCATCGCTCATCCCACCGATGACCGATATGCTTGAAATCGCGAAAGAACAGCTCGCAGAAGATAACATCGAGCTCGAAATCGTCGTCCTCGGCGACAACGTCCAACCGAACACGGCGCTCGCAGCGAAAGAAGTCGATGCGAACTTCTTCCAACACGTCCCGTACATGGAAGAGTTCAACCGCAGCAATGACGCCAACCTCGTCCCGATCGAACCGATTTACTTCGCCAACTACGGCGTCTACTCGAAAGAGTATGACAATATGGACGATATCCCGGAAGGCGCGACGCTCGCCATCGCCAATGACGTCTCAAACATCGACCGCTCGCTCTCGTTGCTCGCCCAACACGATGTGATTGAGCTCGGTGAGAAGAACGGTTCGTACTACACGCAAGCCGATATCACGGAAAACCCGAAGAACCTCAAGTTCGAGGAAGTCGATTTGCTTATGCTCGCGCGTGCGTATGACGACGTCGATGCGGTTCTCATGACGCCGGCTTATGCGGCTCCACTCGGCTTGACACCGAAGAGCGATGCGCTCTTGACGGAAGGTGTCGAGAACGACTTCGCGATCACGCTCGTGGCCCGTGAAGACAATAAAGACGAAGAAGCGATCCAGAAACTCGGCGAAGCGCTCACAAGTGACGAAGTCCGAGCGTTCTTGGAAGAGAATTACGAAGAAACGGCGATTCCGGCGTTTTAACGAAAAAAGATTGAGCCACGCGGCTCAATCTTTTTTAGTATTCCTCGTATTCTCTCGGGTCTTGGTTGTCGATGCGGCCGTCTAGCTTCGTGAGTGCGCTGAGCGTCTCCATCTCGTCCTCGGTCAGTTCGAAGTTGAAGACGTCGAGATTCTCCTTTTGGTGCAACTCGCTCGATGAACGCGGGAGCGGGATGACACCGAGTTGGACGTGCCAACGCAAGATGACTTGGGACACAGTCTTGCCTTTTTGTCGCGCTAACTCGGCGATTGTCTCGTCATGCGTGACGGTCCGGACTCGGCTCAAAGGGCTCCATGCTTCGGTGATGATGCCGCGCTCTTTGTCGGCCTGACGCTGCTCGACTTGGGAGAAGTAGGGGTGCATCTCGATTTGGTTGATGACCGGTGTCTCACCCGTCTCCTCGATCAAACGATCGAGGTGCTCGGGCATGAAGTTCGAGACGCCGATGGAGCGGATCCATCCGTTCTCTTTCGCTTGGATGAGGGCGCGCCACGCCTCGACGTACTTGTCTTGTTTCGGGTTCGGCCAATGCAACAGGAACAAGTCCCAATAGTCGAGATTCGCCCGATAGAGCGACTCGCGAATCATTTCCAGCGCGGCATCGTAGTCGAAGTATTGTGCGCGGAGCTTCGACGTCAAGAACAGCTGCTCGCGCGGGATGCCGGATTGACGGACAGCCTCGCCGACTGCCCCTTCATTGTCATAACGAATCGCTGAGTCGATGAGCCGATAGCCGTTGCGAATGGCGCTCGTGATGGCGTCGACGCCCGGTTCGCCTCGTAAATAGACGGTGCCGAGCCCGATAGACGGAATCTCGTAGCCGTCATGCAGTTTGATGGTTGGGATATTCATAAAATGCCTCCTCATTCAAAATCCGTTCTCTTGTCCGCTATTCCACTTTCCGGGGAAATGAAACGTTTGAAGCGGTTGGTTTGGATTAAAATGAAGTTGCCTATTTTCCTGTTTTTGGGATAATTGAAGTGAGGTGATAGGGATGAAGTGGTGGTGGATGAGTGGGTTGATTGTGGCGATTGCTTTGTTTTATGTGAATGACAGGTGGTACGGACAGGCAGCGACGTTTTGGGTGCCGATTAGTTGGATGGTTTCAATATTGATCTTAGTGAGAATCACGTATCCGAAACGCAAATGGTGGTCTGGTTTTGTTGCGATATTTTTAGTCGGTGCGTCGATTGTCCTTTCAATTCCGACTTACTCAGTCGCTGCAGCGGAACAAGAACTATTTACAACGTATGGGAACGTTACTTATACGGAAAGTGTACGCACAAGCGGAGATGATTGGAATCCGTTTATTCCAAGTGTGGCTTATGTATTTAAAACTGAAACCGGTCAATCGATTTTGTTCATCCCGGACTCCGGAAAAACATTCGAAATCTAAAAAACGCGTCCTCGAAGCTGAGGACGCGTTCTCTATTAGTTGCGAATCATATAATCGAAAGCACCAAGTGCGGCAGTCGCACCAGAACCCATCGAGATGATGATCTGTTTGTAGGCGCTGTTCGTGCAGTCGCCTGCTGCGAACACGCCTGGAATATTTGTCGAGCCGTGACGGTCGACGACGATCTCACCGAAGTTGTTGCGTTCGACCGAGTCGAGCCAGTCCGTGTTCGGGACGAGGCCGATTTGGACGAAGACGCCTTCGAGTTCGACGTGATGTGTTTCGTTCGTCTCACGCGACAAGTACGAGATGCCGTTCACTTTGTCCGTACCCGTGATTTCTGTCGTCTGAGCGTTCGTGACGACGGTCACGTTCGGGAGGCTGTGGAGACGGTCTTGAAGCACTTGGTCGGCTTTGAGTTCAGAAGCGAACTCGAGCACCGTCACGTGTTTGACGATCCCAGCGAGGTCGATGGCTGCTTCAATCCCAGAGTTACCGCCACCGATGACCGCGACGCGCTTGCCTTCGAAGAGAGGGCCATCACAGTGCGGGCAGTAGGCGACACCTTTGTTTTTGAACTCGGCTTCCCCTGGTACGTTGACGTTGCGCCAGCGTGCACCTGTCGAGAGGATGACGCTCTTACTCTTCAAGACGGCACCGTTCTCAAGTTCGACTTCGACGAGGTCTTTCTTCTCGAGGCGCTTCGCGCGTTGGAGGTTCATGACGTCGATGCCGTACTCTTTCACGTGCTCTTCCAAGCTCGCAACGAGTTTCGGGCCTTCCGTGTAAGAGGTGCCGATGAAGTTCTCAATCCCCATCGTATCCATCACTTGACCACCGAAGCGTTCTGCGACGATGCCGGTCCGGATGCCTTTACGAGCCGCGTAAACTGCTGCGCTTGAACCGGCCGGGCCACCACCGATAACAAGGACGTCATACGGCTCTTTGTTTTCAAACGCTGAAGCGTCCGGGCCAGTACCGAGTTTCGCCAAAATCTCTTCAAGTGACATGCGTCCGTTGCCGAACGCCTCACCGTTCAAGAAGACGGTCGGGACAGCCATAATTTCTTTCGCTTCCACCTCTGCCTTGAACGCGCCACCGTCGATCATCGTGTGTGAGATGTTCGGGTTGAGAACGCTCATGACGTTGAGTGCTTGGACGACGTCCGGGCAGTTGTGGCAGCTGAGGCTGATATACGATTCGAAGTGGTACGTGCCTTGAATGTTTTGAATCTGTTTGATCGCATCCGCGTCCACTTTCGGCGCCCGGCCGCTCACTTGGAGCAACGCGAGGACGAGTGAGGTGAACTCATGACCGAGCGGAATCCCTGCGAAGACAATCCCTGTCTCTTCAGACGGACGGCTCACACTGAAGCTCGGTGTGCGTTCGAGCGTGACGTTCTCGACTGAGATGCGTGACGACATGCTTGCGAGTTCGTTCACGAGGTCGAGCATCTCTTTTGAGACCGCGTCGTCTCCAGCGCTGACACGGAGGACGACATCGCCCTCCATGAGCTGGAGATATTGATCCAACTGTTGCTTAATATCTGCTTCTAACATGTAATCCGCTCCTTACAACTTGCCGACGAGGTCGAGGCTCGGGCGAAGTGTTTCAGAACCTTCTTCCCATTTCGCCGGGCAAACTTCGCCTGGGTTGTTGCGGACGTATTGTGCCGCTTTGACTTTGTTGACGAGTGTGCTCGCGTCACGGCCGATGCCGCCTGCGTTGATTTCAACAGTTTGGATGACGCCGTCTGGGTCGATGATGAACGTACCGCGGTCAGCAAGGCCATCTTCTTCGTTCAAGACGTCGAAGTTACGTGAGATTGTGTGTGATGGGTCACCAATCATGATGTACTCGATTTTGCCGATTTTCTCTGATGTTTCGTGCCATGCTTTGTGCGTGAAGTGTGTGTCCGTCGATACAGAGTAGACTTCAACACCGAGATTTTTCAATGTAGCGTATTCGTTTTGAAGGTCTTCAAGTTCAGTCGGGCAGACGAATGTGAAGTCAGCTGGGTAGAAGCAAACGACGCTCCATTGACCTTTGAAGTCGTTGTCTGATACTTCGAGGAATTCACCTGTTTGGAATGCTTGTGCTTTGAAAGGTAAGATTTCTTTGCCGATTAATGACATGGGATATGTCCTCCTTGGTTTTTTACTCTAGTGGACTTTCGTCTCTACTAGAATAATTATAATGTAATACTAACTTCATATAACCCGCCAAAAATGTCAAGGCGTTTGCATGTCTGGTAAAATGTTGATATATCAACGTTAAATGGGTAAATCGCTTGATGAAAGGAAAGAAAACGATTACAAAACAAATGTGTTTTTGTTTTCAATAACCTATGCGAAAAAAATAAAACCTAATTCATCGGCATGGGTTTGATGAAAAAATGAATCTATGATTCTCGTCATAAATCACTAGATTATCAATTACAAATAAAGAAACCTCGATCTGAAGTAGATCAAGGTTGCTGACTTGTATTTATAATGTGTTGATTAAATTCTGCTCGGTCTTTTCCTTTATGAAGGCGAGCGTGGCAGTTTGGACAAACCGCTACAACTTGATCAGGTCGTGACAAACCGTCATCTGATTCTTTATAAAGTGAGTGGAGTTCGAGGTAGGGACCTTCTTCTGTTTCAAAAGGAGCCGGTTGCCCACAGGCTTCACAGCAATCATTGGCACGAGCTAGCACATAATAATGAAGTGCCGCTGTTTGTTCGCGAACTTGTAACTTTCGTGCCGACATACTTAAACCAGTAGCTCGTTTTGGATCACGAGAAGCGATTTCTTCTAAGTCTTCAATCGTTTTATAGCGCATCGTCGATGAGAATTGATGAGCTTCTTCCTGAATCACGTGTAATGGTTCAAAAGCAAAGACGATGACTTCGCGCTGGTTATGATGTTTATCGATTCCAAATTGAATATCGTAGCCAATTAAAATGAGTTGATCGACAAAGCGGTAGGTCCCTCGTCCGAGCGATTCGAATAAATAAACGTCTTCGCCATTCTCTATATGATTGAGGAGTGCTTTATTCCCAAACGAAAACGATTGATTTCCTTCCTGTCCCTCACCACTGTAATAGTAGAGACCGTCATCTTCGTTCCAACCATTTTTATATCCAAACTCTTCATCCATCCCACTATCGAACATAAAAATGAGTTTATGTTTATTTGGGGTACTAATTCCACGTTGACGGCTCCCACCGTAATGGTCATGGAGTTCAGAACGCTTGTATAATTTATTCTTTTCGAACAGCATACGACACCTCATTCCTAAGAATTTCATCTACATAAATTGTATCACGTCTCTCACTGAATAAATGAAAAAGACAGAGGTCGCCCTCTGTCTTTCCATTATTCAGCCATCAACGCACACACCGCATTCGAATAGGCGACTGGATCTTCAATCGGTAGCCCTTCGATAAGGAGCGCTTGCTGATAGAGCAAATCGGTATACTGTTTCGCTTTCGCTTCATCTTCCTTATAGGTGCGCTGTAACGTCTGGAAGATGGCGTGATCGGCGTTCACTTCAAGCACTTTCTCGGCTTTCATGCCGCCGCCATTCGGCATCGTGTTCAAAATCTTCTCCATCTCGATCGAGACGTCGCCGGCGACCGTCAAGCAAACCGGATGTGACTTGAGGCGTGTCGACGCGCGCACTTCTTTGACGCGGTCCCCGAGTTCATCCTTCATGAAGGCGAACAAGTCCTTGTTTTCCTCGTTGAGCGACTTGGCCGCCTCGTCATCAAGCCCGAGGTCACCGCTCGCGATCGACTTGAACTCTTTGTCGTCATACGACTGGAGCATCTTGATCGCGAACTCGTCGATTTCTTCAGTGAAGTAGAGAATCTCAAATCCTTCTTCTTTCAAGCGCTCCGCCTGTGGCAACAGGTCGATTCGATGAATCGATTCGCCCGTCGCGTAATAGATGTACTTCTGGTCGTCTTTCATGCGCTCGACGTACTCTTTGAGCGTGACGAGCTTGTTCTCGTTCGATGAGTGGAACAAGAGCAAGTCTTTCAACTCGTCCTTGGCGGCGCCGAATTGGTCGTAGACGCCGAACTTGATTTGACGGCCGAATGACTCGAAGAACTTCTCGTAATTCTCACGCTCGTTTTGGAGCATCTTCTCGAGCATGCCTTTGATTTTCGACTTCACGTTCTTCGCGATGACGCGAAGTTGGCGGTCTTGTTGCAACATTTCCCGGGAAATGTTGAGCGATAGGTCTTCCGAGTCGACCATTCCTTTGACGAAACCGAAATAGTCCGGAAGCAGGTCAGGCGACTTCTCCATGATCAAGACGCCGTTCGAATACAGCTCGAGTCCTTTCTCGAACTCTTTCGTGTAATAGTCAAACGGGACCGTTGATGGGATGTAGAGGATCGACTGATACCGGATCGTGCCGTCGACGTTCAAGTGGAGGTGCTTGAGCGGCTCGTCGAAGCCGTAGCGTTTCTCATGATAGAACGCCTTGTAGTCTTCGTCCGAGAGCTCGCTCTTCCGTTTGCGCCAAATCGGCACCATGCTGTTGATTGTCTCTTCTTCGATATAGTCCTCGTACTCTTCTGAATCGTCTTTTTGACGGTGCTTCGTCACATCGAGCTTGATCGGATAGCGGATGAAATCCGAGTGCTTCTTGATGAGCGAGCGAATCTCGTACTCCTCGAGGAATGATGAGTACGTCTCGTCGTCCGTATCGGCTTTCACGTGCAACGTGATCTCGGTCCCGATGTCGGTCTTGTCCGTCGGCTCGATTGTATAGCCGTCCGTGCCTTCTGATTCCCACAAGTAACCTTGTTCGCTGTCGACCGAGCGGGTACGGACCGTCACGCGGTCGGCGACCATGAACGCCGAGTAGAACCCGACACCGAACTGACCGATGAGGCTGTGATCTTCTTCCATCTTCGTCGCCTGCTTCATCGCGAGCGAGCCACTCTTGGCGATGATCCCAAGGTTCGATTCGAGCTCGTCGGCCGTCATCCCGATTCCGGTGTCGCGGATGGTGATCGTACGAGCGTCCTTGTCGAGCTCGACTTTGACGAAGTAATCATCTTTGTTGAAGTCAATTGCCTCGTCCGACAGGGCCCGGTAATACATCTTGTCGATGGCGTCACTCGCGTTCGAGATGAGCTCACGGAGGAAGATGTCCTTATGCGTATAGATTGAGTGGACCATCAACTCTAAAATTCGTTTCGATTCGGCTTGAAACTGTTTCTTTGTCATGATCGTTCTCCTTTTTTTTGTTCATTTTTGGCACTCTGGTTACAAGAGTGCTAACACTATTGATTATCCTAATTTTTAGGAAGATGTCAACCCGATTCAAACAAAAGATTGACGCGGGGTCCGGATTCGCCTATAGTTGAGTACATGCGATGAGCTGGTCTATGTAAGACGGCGGACATTCCTTCGGGAGCACGTTGTGGAGCGTGGTTCGACGCGGTAGACTTTTCGAGAGCACCTCTAGTGAGAGGTGCTCATTTTTTTGTATATGGGGGATTTTTATGGAATTACATACAATCCATCACGTGGCGATTATCGCCTCGAACTATGACCAGGCAAAGCGGTTCTACATCGACATCCTCGGTTTCGGTGTCATCCGCGAGCATCATCGTCCGGACAAGGGCGACCACAAGATCGACCTGCGGCTCGGTACGTATGAGCTCGAGCTGTTTATCAAACCGGATAGCCCGAAACGGCCGAGCTTCCCGGAGGCGTGCGGATTGCGTCATCTCGCCTTCAAAGTCGACGACATCGAGTCGGTCGTCGCCGAACTGAATACGCACGGTGTCACGACAGAACCGATCCGGGTTGATACGTTCACGGGCGAGAAGATGACGTTCTTCTTTGACCCGGACGGTCTGCCGCTCGAACTGCACGAATAAAGCCCCTTCACGCGAAGGGGCTTTCGTTATGGGCGCACATACGACAAGAGCATCTCTCGCAACACCCGTTGTTGGATCAATGGCTCGATATCGTCTTCTAAATAACTGATGTGGGACTTCAAAATGATATTGTTGCCGAACGTCCCGAACGCGTTGATGATGGTGACGACGGTCGTTTTCACGTCGATGTCGCCTCGAAGCGAGCCGTCCGTCTTCCCGGCTTCGATGAGCGGTTCGAGCGTCTCCATGATCTCGCGTTGTAACTCGATGTAATCGTCAATCCCTGGTAGGGGAGTTGGAACGAACGACGCGTAACTCTCGAACGCTTCACGGAAACGAGAATGGCTCGTCCGTTTCATTTGTTGGTCGAGCAAATAGTCTACGATCGCCTTGAGTCGCGAGTAGGCGTCTCCCGACTGACTCGTTAGCTCCTTGAATGCGTCGAGCGTCGGTGTCAAGTTGCGGACAGCCGCGGCGACGATCAATTGGTCTTTTTTCGGGAAATAGCGAAACAGTGTCGCGACACCGATTTCGGCGGCATCAGCGATGTCCTGCATTTGGACGCGCTCGAACCCGTCTTTCAGAAACAGGATTTCAGCTTGGCTGATAATGCGATTTAACCGTTCTTCTTTGTTTTGTTGACGTTTACTCATGTCATCACCTCTTTGTTCTCTTGTCATTATAACGCGTTGAAGCAGTTTCGTTGAGAATCGAATGTGCATCGACTATTATTATGATAGTTAGACTATCATGATATAAGATTGGAGCTGGAACAATGCGGTTAACGGGGAAAGTAGCGGTCATTACGGGGGCAGGAAGTGGTATGGGTGAGGAGACAGCCAAGCTGTTCGCACGCGAAGGGGCGACTGTTGTCGCGACCGACATTAATTTACAGGCCGTGACGAACGTCGTCGAAACGATTCGGTCAAGCGGGGGCGAGGCGCTCGCGCTTCAGCACGACGTCACCTCGCGTGGTGACTGGGAAAGAATTTACGATGAAGTCCAATCCGTGTGCGGCAAACTCGATGTGCTCGTCAACAATGCGGGCATCGCGCTCGCGAAGCCGTTCTTAGACCAGACGGAGGAAGACTGGGCCCGGACGTACCGGATCAACATCGATGGTGTCATGCTCGGTACGCAATATGCGATCCCGCTCATGGAACAAAATGGTGGGGGTTCAATCGTCAATATCTCGTCAATCTCGGCATTAACCGGTATGGCAGGTGCCGGTGCCTATACAGCCTCAAAAGGAGCCGTGCGTTCACTTACGAAGGCGGCGGCCGTCGACTATGGGAAACACAACATTCGCGTCAACTCGGTTCATCCGGGCTATATCGTGACGCCGATGAGCGCGCCACACATGGAGCATCCGGACTATAAACAGCATTTTTTGAATCAAATTGCCCTGCCACATCTCGGTCAGGCGGGGGAAGTGGCGGCAGCCGTCCTCTTCCTCGCATCGGACGAGGCGAATCACATCACGGGAATCGAACTCCCCGTCGATGGGGGCGTCACAGCAAAATAAACGTAAATGTACATCTAGGTCAGAGGACGATCCTCTGGCCTTTTTAAATTTTTTTTCAAAAAAAATAGATTAGAGATAGACAAAATACTCATTTCCTAAAATAATGAAATTAAGTGATTTTTTGTAGTTAATTGTTGGAACCTTCAAGCCATTATCACGTATACATGAATTGACGGATCCGTCGGTTGAAGCTTTGGACATATAGAAATGAGGAAAACAGATGAAAGCAACATGGAAACAAATTTTATCGATTGTCACGGTGCTTATGCTTGTCTTGGCCTTGATTCCACCCCACGTGAGTGCGGACGCCGGAGCGGGCATGCAAGAGGCGAAGACGCTCAGTCCGGGGATAGAGGTCACGTTTGAGACCGGGACGGACGCAACGAATACATATTGGTTCAAGATGGAACGGGGTACCCCGTCATCGATGACGCATATGGAAGTCCAGTTCGAGTCAACAAAGCTCGCGAACATCTCCGTCTATCCAAGTGCCGACATGGCAGCGAAAGATGAGACGTTCGAGCCGTATCGAGCGAGTGCGACGCAGGAAGAAGATGCGCAGACGGCGACGATTCGTCTTCCGTATGCGTGGGAAGGGCCGTACTATATCAAAGTCGAGTATCTGCCCATGACAGAAGAGGCAGAAGCCGCCGCGTCTGACATCAAGCTCGTCTACAACCCGGTCAAATTGCCGGTTAAATACGAGAACATCGAGACCGAGGCTGGCATGTGCGCGGTTGAGTCAATTTTGAATCCAACGCCGGAGCGCGACTCGATGTTAAAACTCATCCGTCGCATTCAGACGGATGTGTTATCACAGTCTGAGGCTGGGAACGATTTGGCTGCTTTGTACTATCGCACGTCACCATACTTGATCAAAGCGATCGTGAAAGATGGAGCCAAACGCCAACAAGCGTACAATGATTTGAAGACGTTACAGCCGCTTATGAACGCGCTCGTCGACCGTAAGGCGTACACGCTCACGAAAGCAGATGAGGCTGCCATCAAGAGCTTGCAGGCGTTCGTGATGACAAACGTCCCGAAAGCGTTGCAAACAGAAGTAAACAAGGTAGCAGCCACACTCGGCACCGATGCACTTGCCGATACGCCGCTTCAAGACGTGATGGGTAAGTTCGGGATGTCAATTGAAATCGATGACGCCCCGCGTTATATCGTCAAATATAAGTCGTCACCGAGCAAGTCCATCGGCAAGATCAACGCATTGTCGAACGTCTCGGCGGAGCAGGTAGACCTCGGCCGTCCGGGTGACCACTTCGCGGTCGTCGATGTCGAAGCGGCGAGCACGAAAACGCAGGCGACGGCCAAGTCGACGCTTGAGCGTGATGCGAACGTCGAATTCATTGAGCCGGTCCAAACGTATCAAGCGTTCATGGCCGACACAAGCTACGACTATCAATGGTCACTCAACCCGAAGTCAGTATTGCAGCCGTTCCAAGAGGCTGGAATCGGACTTGATGGATTCGAGTCGCTCAACTTACCGGCTCGATCGGTCAAAGTAGCTGTACTCGACACAGGTGTCGATTATCGCCTCCTTGACTTCAAAGGGCGTGTCGATATCGCCAATGAGAAAAACTTTGTCGACCCGAACGGGGAAGGGAGTGCCCTCGATGACCATGGACACGGGACACACGTGGCCGGTGTCATCGGTGCCATTCAAAACAACGGGACATCGATGCGCGGAATCATGCCGGCTGTCTCGATTCTTCCGGTCAAAGTGCTCGACGCGAGCGGTTCAGGTGATACAGAACAAATTGCGCTTGGGATTAAATATGCCGTCGATGCAGGTGCCAAAGTCATTAACATGAGTCTTGGCGGAAGTCAGAGTCGAACAATCGGTTATATGCTGAAGTACGCCTATGACCGCGGCGTCGTCGTCGTAGCAGCTACTGGAAACGAGGGAGATTCAAACCTCTCGTACCCTGCCTCATCGAAATATACGATTTCAGTCGGCGCAACCAACACGTTCGGTATCGTCTCGGATTACTCGAACTATGGCCGCGGTGTCGATGTCGTAGCGCCAGGAACGAAAGTCGCGAGTCTTATTCCGAACGGGAATGTCGTCTATATGGACGGGACGAGTATGGCGACCCCGCACGTCTCAGCTGTTGTGGGATTATTGTTGTCGACCCGCCCGACGCTCAAAGTGGAAGAAGTACGTCAGTTGCTCCATCGAACAGCGGAACCCCTTGCTTTCTCAGGGGGGGATGCGCCAGGCGGAATCAGTTATGAAGACGGACTGGACTACTTCATGGATGATCCTGAAGAAGAACTTCCGTTCAACTATGACTACATCAGTGGCTACGGTAAGGTCAACGTACATCACGCAGCGTCGATGCTAAGCCTCAATGCTAAGCCTAGTGTGGTTCGTGATAATTCGACAGTGTTTGCTGCTAGTGTGAAGAGTGGAACAAAAGTAACCGTCTATAAAGGTGAGAAACGTCTGGCGACAGGCACGTCGAAACAAGCTCGTGTCGCGTTGAAGATTGGGGCTCAAAAACAAGATACGGTGCTCCGTGTTGTGTATAGCAATGGGAAGTTCGTCTCGAGCGAGCGTCTTCTTGTTATGAAAGGTGCCCGTGCGAAACGCCCGACGGTCTCGACCCCTCGAGCGAATGCGAAGCAAGTGACAGGACGTGGGGACGCCGGGATGACGGTCATCGTCCGCGACGCGAAGCGCCGCGTCATCGGAAAAGGGACGACCGGACTTACAGGTACATTCGTCACGAAGACACGCACCCTCAAAAAAGGGGAGCGTCTCTCGGTACACATCGAGGATGCAAAAGGTCACGTGAGTCAAACGAAGTACGTCTTCGTCCGCTAAACCATCATAAACAAGGAGTCCGCCACGGCGAACTCCTTGTTTTGTCTTCTACTCGATGATACCGAGGAGCTCCATGACCAATAAAATGAAGAGTCCGGAGCCGAGCACGGCCGCGAAGAAGACGAGCACGGCATACTCTTTTTGTTTCAAGATGGCCCACCACCCGGTCACGAACGCTCCGAGCCCGAGGACGAAGAACGTGGTCATATAGCTGAGCCGAAGCATGTTCGCGGCGTTGTCGCTCCAAAGCGTCGAATGAAAGGTCGTATCGAAGTTATCGAGCAGGAGGAACGGCACGTACATGGCCAGGAACAAGCCGATGAGGATAATCGACCACTTGCCGATCGAGGTGCGAGGGAACAAGGCGCCATTCATGACGATTCACCTCTTTTCGTTTCAAAATCGTCTGTATAAGTCTATTCCCGTTTTGGTGAAAAGTTGACGGATTTCGTTGAAACGACATGATATAGTCGAAATGAGAGTGGGGGATGGCTATGGTCGAACAGTTCAAGATGAGACGCGTTTGGGAGGATGCGCGCGAGATGAATGTGGCATTGACGTTAAAAGCAAAATGGTGCGAGGTCACGGTGGACGAGTATGTCACCGCATCCGATATCGACGCGCTCGTCTCTATGTTATCCGCGTTCAATGCACGAAATGGGAAGTCGCCCAAGACGTGGACACTCGATGTTCCGCTCGTCCACGTCTCCTTGACGTTCGAACTTGCGTATGCGAGAGGGACCGTTCGGGTCAATGTCGATATTGAACAAATGAAAGGCGATGGCGGGGACATGAAGGCGACGTTCTCGTTCGAGACGACGATGGGTCAGATGGATGAGTTGCAGCGACAATTGTCGGCTTTCTTGGCACGCGAAACCGATCTCGTCGAATCGCTTCGTCCGGAGTAAGCAAAGCGCGTTACACGAGAGGCAGGTATAGAGAATGAAAACCCAATTCGAGATGGAACGAATTTGGATGGATGAGACCGAACTGTTTTATCAGATTAGGCTTTACCTCCATGCATCCGTCTGTTCGAGCACTCAAGATGTATATATGCAGGACGAGACACTGCAAGAACTGATTGACTCGATTGCTGGATTCAATAACACCTGGGGGAAGGAACCCGTGATTTGGCAGTTAGTGGACCCGGATGCGGATTACCAAAAAATCAACCTCACCTTCACGCGGATTGATCGGACAGGCACGATTCAAGTCGACGTCTTCATCCATGACGAGTGGCCACACGATCCGTTCGACCATTTCCATGCAGTCTTCAAGTTCAAGACAACGATGGGGCAACTCGATGATCTGAGCGCCCAGCTCAAACGTTTCATTCTTCGTGAGACCGACCACGTCGCATCACTCTATGAACGATGACAAACCCAGACAAAAGCGTCTGGGCTTGTTTTAATACCATTCTTTCGGTTCGTAGTTCAATTCGCGGAACAACTGCTCGCGCTCTTTCTTCGACAGATCGCGCCATTGTCCGGGCGGGAGCTTGCCGAGTGTGATGTTCATGACACGTACGCGTTGAAGCCGGTACACCTCGTAACCGAGCACTTCACACATGCGACGGATTTGGCGGTTGAGACCTTGCGTCAGCGTGATGTTGAAATCGAACTTCGACAGTTGGTGGACTTTACACGGCAACGTCTTCTGGCCGAGGATTTTGACGCCGGCTTCCATTTGTTCGACGAACTCCGGGGTAATCGGCTTATCGACCGAGACGATGTATTCTTTCTCGTGCTCACCCTCTGCGCGAAGGATTTCGTTGACGATATCGCCATCATTCGTCATCAAGATGAGCCCTTCCGAATCTTTATCGAGGCGACCAATATTGAAGATGCGGAGCGGGTGGTTGACGAGGTCGACCAAGTTGCCTTTAACTTTCTTCTCGGTCGTGCTCGTGATGCCGACCGGTTTATGGACGGCGATATAAACGTTGTTTCGGGCGACGCGGGCGGCCGAACCGTTGACGAGCACTTCGTCTCCTGGGTTCACTTGGTCGCCGATTTTCGCTTTCTTCCCGTTGATGGTGACCCGTCCCTCTTCGACGAGACGGTCGGCTTGGCGGCGGGACGCCTTGCCGGATTCACTGATGAATTTATTGATACGCATAGATCCACGTCCTTTTTTTGGCTTCGTCCTCTCACTATAACGTATTTTACATGTGCCTGAAAGCGGGAAACGACCGAGTAGAGAGGATGTGGCACGATGGATCAGGTACGTGTGCTATTGCAAGATGCGATTCGATTTCAACAAGCGCTCATGACGTCGTCGTTTCAGACGGAGCTGATTGAGGGGGCATCCCCGGTCTTATGGTACGGGAGGCCGACAGAGAAACAGTGGCTCACCATCGGGACGAATCCGTCGCGCGGCGAATTTTTCGAACGGGACGGGACCGTTCGTAAAGGAGAGTCACAAAAGTTCTATTGGCGTGACGAATCACTCGATGTCTACTTACAAGATGAACGTGCGCTCGAAGCGACGCTTGACTACGCCGCGACTTACTTCGAGGCCGGACGGGCGACGACGAGCTGGTTCGGCAAACCGGGAGGGGCGAAGCTCGAAGCCATACTTGAAGGAATGGGCCGCTCATTTTACGACGGATCCGCGCTTCATGTCGACTTCTTCAAATATGCGACGTGGGGTCAGATGGGTCAATTGCGAACGGGACGTCAATGGATGGAGCACCCGACATCGCTCGATTTGCTCGAACGGACGATTCGTCATGTCAATCCGTCCCGTGTGATCGTCCTTGGGCGAGAAAACTGCGCCGTGTTCCCGGGTTTCACAGATCAAGGGGAAGTCGAGGCGTATCCGAGTGCCCGGTTCGAACTCGGCTATCATGCGACGCTCGGTATCCCGATGATCGGGTTACATTTCAAACCGTCCGAAGTGTTCGTCGGTCTCGGGAACGGTCGAGATGCGTTCGGGCTCCACCATGGTTCGTATGCGAAACGGGAGCATATCATCCGAATCGCAGCGGCAATCGAGGCGAGCGCTCGTCATTATTTCGGCTGAACGTCAAGCTTTGGCGGATGAACGCGCGTGATGCTGCCCCAAAAGTTGAACTCGTTGAAATCGATATAGCGAATATCACGTGACCGGTTATCGAGCACCTCGAGCAAGATGACGTCGGGAAAGCCGGGTTTGCGGAAGATGATGTACCCGATTCCAGTCACAGAATGGTTCTTATAAAAACCGTTCGCCATATTCAAGATGAAGGGACGGTTTGCCGCGAGTTCACGCTCGAACGTCGACCATTTCCATAAATAACGTGAGCTGCTGTGCCCGTTGTAGCCGTAATGGGCCCACAGTTTTGTGACGATTGTACTGATTCGTGTCGGCGGTGTGCCTTTCTCGTCTTTAAATTGATGGGCGAGCGCAATCTTACGCGCATCTCGTTGAATCTCGATCACGTCCTCAGGGATGCGTTCATAGCCAAGGTCATGGTAATAGCGAAAAATGGCCGTCATCGAGGTAAGCGTACAATTGTTCTTGCCGCCGTTGAACGCTTTTTGAAGTAACACCGGAACCCCGCTGATGTGTTTCTCGCTCTTGACCGTCCAATGGCCATGATAGCGGTCGTTCACATAAGCGACAGGGTCGACGATGCCGGCATAGCCTTTTTTCGCGAGCTCGAGCTGACCTGCGTAATGATGTTCCATGACGTACCTCCTTTTTCTTTAGTATACAAACAACGCCTCTTCTCAGGAAACGATGAGAAGAGGCGTTGTGACGTCAGAAGACCAAGTGGGCAATCCCGACGATGATTGGTAAGGTGATAAACGTCCGAAGCAAGAAGATGAGGACGAGGTCAAAGAATGAAATCGGCAGTTTCGACCCGAGGAGTAATCCACCGACTTCCGACATGAAGATGAGCTGCGTGACCGATACCGTGGCGATGACGAACCGCGTCAACTCGCTCTCGATCCCGCTTCCGAGCACAGCCGGCAAGAACATGTCGGCGAACCCGACGACCATCGTCTGGGCCGCGGCTTCGGCTTCCGGAACTTGGAGCAACATCAAAATCGGTTCGAACGGTTTACCGAGAATCGTGAAGAGTGGCGTATATTCTGCAATGACGAGCGCGATCGTCCCGACCGCCATGACGACCGGCAAGATGCCGAGCCACATGTCGAGCACGTTTTGGAAACCGTCTTTGAGCGTGGCGACGGCCCCTTTGCTCGATTTAGACTTCAAGAGTGCTTGGCGCAACGCCCATGTGCGCATCTTCACGTTAGCCGGCACCGGTTCTTCTGGTTTTAATTCAGTTTCTTCGTACGGTGTATCCGCCTTTTTCGACAACGGATAAATTCGAGGCATAATCAACGCTGCGACAATCCCGGATAAGACAATCGCGCCGTAGTATTGCAAGAAGTAAGCGTCGAGCTCCATATACGATAAGATGACGATGGTGAACGTGATCGAGACGACGGAGAATGTCGTGGCGATGACGGCGGCTTCTCGTTTTGTATAGTAGCCGTTTTCATATTGTTTCGTCGTTAACAAAATCCCAATCGTCGCATCTCCGACCCAAGATGCGAGCGAGTCGAGCGAGGCCCGTCCTGGAAGTTTGAAGAGCGGACGCATCACTTTAGTGAGCATCGTCCCGACATATTCGAGCAACCCGAAGTTCAACAGGAGCGGGAGCAACATCCCGGCAAATAAAAACGTCGCGAATAAAATCGGAATCAAATCATACAACAAGAGTCCGCCTGTAAATTCGGATGTGATCATCTCCGGTCCAATCACGAGAAGCGTCATCATTCCGGCAATAAAACCGACGACTCGCATCCCGAACCAGAACGGTGTGACGTTGAACAGTGAATTGAAGTGCGGTCGCTCTAAAATGAACGCCGGTTTAGCCAAATACGTCCACAATGACCCAAGCACCGAGATGCCCATCATGATGACGGCAAGCGTCGGAACGGTCCCGCCGATGAGGTCGATCAGCTGATTCGACAAGAGTGCGACCGGAATCGTAAATCCGTCCTCGGTCGGGACAGGCACGATGAAGAATAAAGTACCAATCAGTGATGGAAAGATGAACTTAAAATAATCCCAGGATGTGAACATCGGCCCGCCTTGACCAGGCCTGTTTGGTGTCTGATTCATGTTTTTTACCCCTTTTCCCCGAAAAAAGTAGTTGGCGCGCTTCACTTGCATGTCCCCATCATGCTTGAATGAATCGCTATAAAAGAATAGTTTCTTCTCGTTCATTATAGAGAAGAGGATACGTAGCAGGCAACAACTCGTTGCAATTTTCTGAAAAAAGAGAACGCTCTCACGAGCGAACTGCTCGTATTCTCGTGCTCACTTTAGTATGATGACGGCGAGTCTTACAAATTCGAGATATTCACCATATATACTTTAAGAACGGAGCGATACAGATGAGATTAAGTGTACTCGATCAAGCGCCAGTGACATCTGGCCATACGTCAGAACACGCGCTGCAAAGTGCGGTCGAACTCGCCCAAGTGGCAGAGGAACTAGGTTATTACCGGATGTGGATGGCCGAACATCACGGCGGTATGTCGTTCGCGAGCTCGGCACCGGAAGTCGTTGCGGCTTATATCGCGGCGAAAACAGAACGGATTCGTCTCGGATCCGGTGGGATCATGATGATGCACTATTCGCCGCTCAAAATGGCGGAAGTGTTCAAGACGCTCAGCGCGCTAGCGCCGGGACGGATCGACTTCGGGGTCGGCCGGGCACCGGGCGGGGATTCTAACGCCATCTACGCGATGTCGCAAGGTCAAAAGCCGATGATGGACGGTCTATATGAGAAACTCGGGACGACGTTGCAACTGATCAACGATGAGGCACCAGACGAACGGTGGTACAAGAATACGCCGGCCGCTCCGACCGGAGTGACGCTTCCAGAGGCGTGGCTCCTCGGGTCGAGCGGGAACAGCGCCATCCAAGCAGGACGGATGGGGCTCGGCTATTCGTTCGCTCAGTTCTTTAATGGGGAGTTAAGCGTCGCTGCGCTCGATGCGTATCGTCATCACTTCACCCCGTCCGCATTCATGGAGAAGCCGGACATCAGCGTGACGTATCTCGTCACGACGGCTGAGACGGAAGAAGAGGCCGAGTATTTGGCCCGCCCGTCGGATTTGTCGCGCCTGTTTTTGATGAAGGGCCAGCTCCGGCAATTGCTTAGCCCGGAGGCAGCGCGCGATTATCCGCTCACCGAGATCGACAAGATTCAAATCGCCAACAACCGGAAGATTCATCTTGTCGGGACACCGAAGCAGATTGCGACACAACTGCAAGAAGAGTCGGCCCATTATGGATTTGATGAGGCGATGATTTGCAGCATCCAACATACACAAGAGAGTCGACTGAACGTCTATCGTCTCCTCGCGAAAGAGCTTCTCTGACCAAAACGCACCTGTCCTAAAATGGATAGGTGCGTTTTTGATTAAAGAAACAGTTGCATGAGGACGAACAAGGCGACAAGTCCGCCAATCGAGACGGTAAAGAAGACGGCGGCCGAGCGTTCGTGGTTGCGGAAGATGGTATAGAGTCCTACGATAAACGCTCCAAACGCGGCGGCGATAGCTAAGATCGATACGACGGCAGCCCACCCGTTGTCAAATAGCGTGTCGAGATTGAACGGTTGACCCGATTGGACGATGAGGGCAAAAACGATTAAGAGAGAGAACACAGCGAGCAACAAGAGGACCGACCATTTCCCTGGGCGTGTCTGTGGATAGACGTTTCGACTGAGCATGATGGTTCACCTCGCTTTTGCGACTTTTACCTATCTATACCCGTTTTCCCGTACACCTTAAAAAATGTTTTCCCTTTTTTTGAACGGTTTCGTGAACAACATCGTCTAAAACAACTAAACTAGAAGAAACGGAGATTGGCTGGAGGTACAGTATGCAGCAGATGAAGATTGATCCGCATTACTTGTTTGATGTTTTCGTTCATCTATACCGGATGGTGTTTTTGATGGAAGTGACGCCTGACGGTTATCGTTACGTGCGTGTCAGTGAACAGGGGAAACTGGCGTCCTCGCTTCCGGACGACGTAGGCGGACGTTACTTGCACGACATGTATGCGGCCGAGGTCGCCAACGAGCTGATTATGCATTATGACGAGGTCGTCGCCTCGAACGAACCGGTGTATTTCATATCGAAAATGAATATTGACGTCAATACGGCCCGTTTCGCCTCATCCGTGCTCATGCCACTCGAGGACGAGGCTGGAGAGGTCCGGTACGTCCTCGGATTGACGACCGATTTATCGGAAGAGGCGGAAATGAAACTGTTGAGCAGTATCGAAAATATCGACTACTTGACCGGAATGCCGAACTTGATGAAAGTGAAACTCGAGCTTGAGAAGTTATTCCTTCGGCAAGAAACGGAAGCGACGAGCGTCATGCGCCTACACATCAATCGATTCAAGATTATCTTATCCCTCCAAGGCGTGGAACAGTCATATCGCTTGATCAAAGAGATGACTCGGCACTTGTCGAATCTATTGCCGAAAGGCTCGATCATCGGTCGCGTCGACGGGGAAGATTTTATCGTCGTCTTGCCGTACACATCAATTGAGACGGCGACGATCCATGGGGAGCGATTGCTCGCGGCCATTGCCGACTACACGTACCAAGTTGCCGAGACGGAATTCGCCTTGTCCGGCTGTCTCGGCATCAGCGCGGGGATCGAGGATGCTGACCGGGTCATCATGAACGCATCGACGGCGCTCCTCGAAGCGAGGCAGGCTGGGAAACAAATCATCAAAGTGTACGAGAAAGATGATTACGTGCAGCACTATATCGATGAGATGACGATTGAGATGGAACTCGCCAAAGGATTGAAGGCGGATGAACTGAGCGTCGTCTATCAGCCGAAAGTCAGGTGTCAGGACGGGATGGTTCATTTTGAGGCGCTCGTACGTTGGCAAAGCGCGGCACTTGGGAACGTCTCGCCGGAAACGTTTATTAAGATTGCTGAAAAGTCACTTTTGATTGAGGACATTACCGAGTTCGTCTTGGACCGGGTCTGTCGTGACATGATCGATCAGCCCGACTTGTTTGAAGGACGGCGTGTCGCAGTCAACGTCTCGCCGATATTGTTCCGCCAAGACTATATGAAGCAGCTACTGCCAATCCTCTCGACATATGGGCTGCTCCCGGAGCAGTTCGAGTTTGAGATCACAGAACATACGCTCATGCAAGAACCGCTCCTCGGCATTCAAACGGTGGATTATTTGAAAGTGGAAGGGTTCCGGATTTTAATTGACGATTTCGGGGTCAGCTATTCATCGCTCAACTACTTGAAGATGTTTGATATCGATGGCATCAAGATTGACCGTTCGTTCATCAATCAATTGGATCAAGACAACGGGTTGAAAGAGTACGAGATCGTCAAACTGATCGTCTCACTCGCCAAGAAATTGAGTTTAGAGGTCACGGCTGAAGGTGTGGAGACCGAGGTGCAGTATCGCACGATTGATCAGCTCGGATGTGATGAAGTCCAAGGATACTTCTTCAGTCGCCCCCTTTTACCATCTGGACTCAAGCAGGCGCTTGAAGCGCTCGTCGCGCAACATGCGGCACTACGTCACGAACAGCCTGACCCAACCTTACTGATGACGTCACTCGATGAGACGGAGGCCGAACGGTTAAAGGCGATTCTTCGTCTTGAAATTTTAAACACCCCGCGAGAAGAACGGTACGACCGGATTTCACGGCTTGTTGCCCGCACGTTGGACATGCCGGTCGCACTGATTTCGATTTTGACGACAGATCAACAATGGATTAAATCCTGCCAAGGGGTCGCGCTTGAAAGTCCGAGCGTGGAACGGAAGTGGACGTTGTGCGATCGTGTCGTGACAGGAAAATCAGCGCTCGTCATCGAGGATGTACGAACGTTCGAGGCGATGACAGTCAGCCCGTTATTCGAAGGAGTCGGTTTTTATGCCGGTGTGCCGCTCTTGACGCGAAGCGGTCACGTCATCGGGACGTTATGCGTGACCGACGAACGGTCGCGTCGCTTCGATGCCGAGGCCCTGCAAACACTCGAAGATTTCGCCAGATGGATCATGGCGGAAATCGAATTGACCGAGCAAGCGCGGGCGCAAACCCGGCGTCAACAGACACTCGAGTCACTCTATGAAGTGACGGCCATCCACGAACCGTTCAGCGATAAATTGAAACGGATCCAGACGGTGCTCCGTGAATGGATCGGGTATTCCCACGCGCTTGTTTTCTCGACGGAGTCCACACATCGCATCTTATCAAAGGATGGGGAAAGCAAACTCGATTGGAAGAGAGACGAATTGCAGCAACTGCACGCCTTGACGACGATCGGTCATCAAAAGTTGGACCGGAACGAACTCGTCATTGAAGGTGTCGAGTTTGCCTCGATGGTCAGCCTGCCTCTAGCGAATGAAGGGAAGACGTTCGGATGGATTGTCTTTTTAGCTGAACAAGGGAGCTTGGACGATGTCGCCGATTCGGTGACGATCAACGAGATGACCGATACAATCATGCTCGTGACCCGTTGGATGGAAAACGAGATTCGGCGTGAACGCAAACATCAAGAAGTGATCGAGCTCATTACCCAAGACGGGCTGACGAAGCTGGCGAACCGTCATTCGCTCATGACCGATTTGAGACAGAAAATGAATCGGAAACAGGCGGTCGCCCTCCTGTTTATCGATTTGGATGATTTTAAACAAGTGAATGATTCCTATGGTCACTTGATTGGGGATGAAGTGCTCATCGAGACGGCGAAACGAATTCGCGCATTCAGCCAAACGGTTTCAGGGAAAGCGTATCGATTTGCGGGCGACGAGTTTTTAATCGTCACCGAAGCGGAGCCAGAAGCGCTCGATCCAAACAAGTTTTGTGAGTTGAACCATATCATTTCCCAGGAAATGATGGTCGGGAACGGCTTGAGGCTAGGATTGTCTGCAAGTGTCGGTGTCGCCTACTCTAAGATGGACCAAACCTCGCTCGACACGATCATCCACCATTCGGACGCGGCGATGTATGTCGCGAAAAGCTGCGGTGGGGACGGATACTACGTTTACGACTCATATCATGAGGGCTGAAAAGGAGATGGGAAATGAGTAAACTATGGTTGATTGAAAGGTTACCGGGGAGCGGGAAGACGACATTCACCGAACACGCGTCAACGATAGACGGAATGTGTATGAAACGTTGAATGTATGATGGAGAAAGGAGTGAGCAAGGATATGCAGATACTGAAACAACATTCTGACCACTTTTGGTATATGACCCCCGTCGCCGAGACCGATCGTCCGATTTTAGGAGCTGTTGTCGGCGATACGCATACGCTCATGATTGATGCGGGAAACTCCGAGGCACATACGAACTTGTTTTTAGATGCTTTGGCCGGACAAGGAATCAAACGTCCGACGCTCGTCGTATTGACGCATTGGCATTGGGACCATATTTTCGGATTGTCAGCGCTGACGGACACCGTCTCCATCGCGAGCACGGCGACAAAGGCAGGGATCGAGCGACTGCTCCCCTATTCGTGGGACGATGTGGCGTTGGCTGAACGGGTCGAGGATGGGCGTGAGATCGCATTTTGCGCGGAGGCGATTCAACTCGAGTACGGTGAGGACCGATCGATGCGAGTCGTCTTACCGACCGTGACGTTCGAAGATACGCTCACGCTCGACCTCGGTGGGGTCCACGTCCTCTTGAAGCATGTCGGTGGAGATCATGCCGCCGATGCAGTCGTGGCCTATGTGCCGGAGGGAAAAGTGTTGTTTTTAGGGGACGCCTTGTATGCGAACCTTTACGCACCGTCTTGGCGGATGACACCAGGACAGACGCTTCGTCTGTTAGACGTACTCGACCAGTTCGATGCCGAGGCGTATGTTTGGTCCCACGGTCAAGTCGTGACTCGTCCCGAATACGAAAAAGATCGCGACGTATTACGTAGTTTGGCCCAGATTACTCTTGATTTCCCAGGAAATAAAGAGTTAATAACCGCTCAGTACGAACATTTGACGGAGTGCAAAGTCGACGAAGAAGAGGAAGAACTGATTTCGTTCTTTGTGAACGGTTCAAACGGTGAAGCATAATGGAGATTAAACGGATTCATGATGAAGACGAGGCGTTCCAACAATTACTGACGAATCGATTGCGGACGTTCAATGACGTTCATTCGCTCCACCATCGCGAGATTCGAAATACGGATGTCCCGGTCGTCCAATTGAAAGTGGAGCAGGACGGGGACATGATCGCGGGGTTGTTCGGGAGCGTGTATTGGGATTGGTTCGACTTAGACCGACTATGGGTCGCGTCAGAACATGTGGGAGCAGGCCTAGGGAGCCGTCTGCTCGAGGAAGGGGAGCGGTTGGCCCGTGAACTCGGGGCGACGCGCGTCAAGTTGACGACGTTCTCCTTTCAAGCGAAGACGTTTTATGAGCGCTTCGGCTATGAAGTCGCCGGCGTGCTCCATGATTATCCGCCGGGATCGGACTACTATATGATGACGAAGCAGTTATAAAAAGGCGACTCGCGCGAGTCGCCTTTTTTCAATATACTTTATCCCCGTTAAAGATTGAATTTTTTACCATGACGTAATCGACGGTGCGCAAGGCATCTAGATTGTCCCCACCCGAGTAGGAGATGGCCGATTGGAGGTCTTGTTCCATCTCAGTCAACGTGTCCTGGAGCGCCCCTTTATGCTCGACGAACACTTTCTTGCCTTCGACGTTTTTCCGTTCCCCTTTTTGGAATTCAGAAGCCGAACCGAAGTATTCTTTGAGCAGCTTCCCGTCCTGCTCGAACGTCTCACCTGGAGATTCGTCGTGGCCGGCGAACAACGAGCCGATCATGACCATCGATGCGCCGAATCGAATCGATTTGGCGATGTCCCCATGTGTCCGGATGCCCCCATCCGCGATAATCGGTTTTGTCGCCGCCTTGGCACACCAACGAAGCGCGGCGAGTTGCCAACCGCCCGTGCCGAAGCCTGTCTTGATTTTCGTGATGCACACTTTACCTGGTCCGATCCCGACCTTCGTCGCATCCGCCCCGGCATGTTCAAGTTCCCGGACCGCTTCCGGTGTCCCGACGTTGCCGGCGATGACGAACGAGCCTGGAAGGTGGTGTTTGATATGTTGAATCATCCGGATGACTGCATTCGAGTGGCCGTGCGCGATATCAATCGTGATGAATTCTGGCGTATGTCCCGTTTCGGCGAGCATCTCGACGAACCGATACTCATCTTCTTTCACACCGACACTGATCGATGCATACAAACCGCGTGCATGCATGTCTTCGATAAACGTCAGTCGCGTCTCGGGATGGAAGCGATGCATGATGTAGAAGTAACCGTTCTCGGCGAGCGAGAGTGCCACGTTCTCATCGATGATGGTTTGCATATTGGCCGGAACAACCGGAAGGCGGAACGTGAAGCCACCGAGTGTGACGCTTGCATCACATTCAGAACGACTATCGACGACACATTTTGCAGGAATCAATTGAATATCTTCATAATCAAACACTTTATCCATTGCATACACCCCTATTTACGAACATTATTATTGGTTTGACTAAAAATACTTCGCCCATTCGGTAATGTAACGTATATTCTGCTGAAAGTCAAAGGAATATAGTAAATAATCGTATTTTTACGATACAATAACCCATTTTTCATTAATAATGTTCGTGTTTAGTCCGAAAATATTAATGTTTCACGTGAAAAAAGACCGCTTGTCAGCGGTCCTGAAAAATGACGTATTGGTTTCGGCCGTTCAATTTTGCTTCATACAAGGCGAGATCGGCTTGTTTGAGTAGGCGTTTTATTGTCACAGCAGATTGATAACACGCGACGCCCACACTCGACGTCGTGGTAAACGTATGCCCTTCGATTTGCCACGGGTGTTGAAGCGAGGCGATTAGTTTTTCGGCGACAAGGTCAGGTGCTGACGGATTGGTATAGCGAATCAGCACAGAGAATTCATCGCCGCCGAAGCGCGCGATGATGTCTTGTTTACGCAGCGTCTGTGTAAGGCGATGTGAGAACTGTCGAAGCAGTTCGTCTCCAATATCATGTCCGAGCGTATCATTGATTTGTTTAAAATGATCGATATCGAGGGAGAGGATAGCCAATTCTTCATCGTCCTCATCGATTCTCGAGAGCGCCTCTTCCAAATACGCCAGGAAGTAACGGCGGTTCGGGAGAACGGTCAACGGATCATGATAGGCTAAGTGCTTTAATTGTTTTTCGAGTACTTTTCGCTGCATGATCTCACGAGTGACCGTCAAATAGTGGAGCAACGTCGTGTCTTTGTAGATGGCTTGAATTTTCGTTTCAAGCCAAATCCAACTGCCGTCGTGGTGGAGGTGACGAAACTCGAGTGTGAGCGGTTCACTACCTTCTGTCATCGCTTGGAGCTGCTGTCTTGTGGCCAAGACGTCCTCCGGGTGGATGAAGTCGAGTGTGTTCTTTCCTTCGTAGAACGTAGGGGCATATCCGAGGACGCTCTGATGCGACGGCGAGGCGTAACGGACACGTCCGTTACGCTCGAGGATACAGACGAGGTCACTCATATTTTCGGTAATCAACCGGTATTGCGTCTCACTTTGACGCAACGCTCGTTCCATCTCCCGCTTCTCGGTCATATCACGAAGCACGGTCATCACCGCGGTCGTTCCTTCATAATCAATCAATAAACTGCCGATATCCATATGTAAGTGCTGACCAATAGGCGTGACAAGGACGATTTCTGTATCTTGTACGGAATCGCCAAGTTGCAAGGTGGCAAGGCGTTTTTTTGTCGACTCATGATATTCCACAGCGACATAAGTAAAGATGGAGGTATTTTTAACGTCTGCCTCCCCGATTGTCTTTAACGCCAAAGCGTTCGCATATAAAACGATTCCGTCTTTATGGACGATAATCCCTTCTGGAATTGTCTCGATGAGCTGACGATAGCGGCGTTCGCTCTCTTGTAGAGCCCGTTCGGCGTTTTTCTCCGGTGTATGGTCGATGATGATGGCAAATAAGCCGGTAATGTTGCCGCCGACCTCGATCGGGATATTCAAGATGGCGAGGTCGAGCGCTTCACCCGTCTTTTGATGTGCCGTAATCCCGTACTTGTGGGGTTTTCCGGATAAAGCAAACTGCAGTCCTTCACAGACGAGCGATTGTTCCGAATCCGGTAGCCAGTCGAGGAACGAACGGTTGATGAAATCGGCCTCGCCATAGCCGGTGATGTTTGTAGCGGCGGGATTGATTGATTTGACCCGAAGCTCCGGGTCGAGCACAAAAATACCGTGGGGCGAGTAACGGCGCAACGATTCGTGCTGGTCACGTAAAATCGATAGCTCGAGTTCACGCCGTTTCCGCTCCGTCACTTCCCGGACGACCGAGATGATATGGGTGCAGGCACCGGATTCGTTAAATACTGGCGTCACTTCAGATTCGAAATAATGAAGTGGCAACAAGATTACATCTTGGTACTCGAGTGTTTCCGAGTAGAACGAATCCGCGAGACGATAGTCTTCATAAACGATGCTCTTTCGTGCGCGAATCGCCTCGTCATAATGGTGGATAACGAGTGCGGCCGTTTCGGCCGACACCATGTCGCCGACACACTTTCCGACGTCAGCGTCTGTCCAACCGATGGCACGTTTCCCCGGCTCGTTCACAAACACATAGCGATAGGTGGAACCGTCCACTTCCATGAAGAACACCAAATCTGAGATTTTGTCGAACGTCTGGAGCAGGATGGAAGAATGGTGTTGGATCGTCTGATCGGCGCGCATAATGTCCCTCATTTCCGTTAATTTTTTGACACGTCATTTTTATAGTACAACAATCATTCGAAAAGATGTGTGAACATTCAAAAAAAGACAGGACTATGGAAAGTCCTGTCAGGCGGCTTGCTTGAGGCGATCTCGCTCTTGGCGGCCGTTCATCATGTAATACAAGAAAATCGTGAACGTGACGACACCGGCGAGCAACAGATAGATGGTCGAGAAACCGGTCAGCGGGATGAGTAGCCCGATGAAATAAGGACCGAAGCCGAGACCGGCGTCGAGGGCGATGAAGAATGTCGACGTCGCCATCCCCATCCGTCCAGGTGAAGCCGCCTTGACGGCGATGGCCTGCGTCCCGGACTGGATATTGCCGAAGCCGAGTCCGATCAACGCGCCGGCGAGCAAAAGGCCCAAAGCGCTCGTCGCTTGACTAAGGATGAACAGTCCGACTGCAAAGATGAAGATGGCCGGATACATGACGACGTTGGCGCCACGTGCGTCCATGAGCCGTCCCGTGATCGGACGTGACAACAAGACGGAAATCGAATAGACGAGGAAGAAGACGCTCGCCGCCTCGACGAGGTCGAGTTCGGTCGCGTAAAAGTTGATGTAAGACAAGACACTCGAAAAACTGAGGGCGGCGATCGCGATAATGAGCGCGATCGGTAACGCCTTCGGTTCGACGAACGCTTTTAATGACAACCCGCGGACGATTTCCGGATTGTCAGCTTCCGGGACGTTGACGAACAAGGCACTTACTAAACTGACGACACCGACAACGAGACAGGCGATAAAGATGGTCGAGAAACTCGTATATTGGCTCATCAGCAAGCCGACGAACGGACCGATGGCAGTGGCGAGTGTCGAGCTCATGCTGTAATACCCGATGCCTTCGCCCTTACGTGCACTAGGGATGATCTGGGCGACGATTGTCCCGGTCGCCGTACTTGATAGTCCCATACCGAGACCGTGTACGAAACGGGTGAATAGTAAGAAGCCGACACCGAGGTCGACGAAATAGAGCAGGATTGTGGCCGTGAAGAAAGTCAACCCGATGACCAGCGTCTTTCGCCGACCGATCGAGTCGATCAATCGACCGATGAATAGTCGACCAACGAGCGTCCCGATGATAAAGATCCCGGTTACGAGTCCGGCCTCACTTGTCGTTGCACCGTACGTCTCAACGGCATGGACGCCAATCGTTACCATGAGGAGGAAGAAGATGAGCGTCAAGAAGAAGTTGACGAGCGAGATGATGAGGAAGTCTTTCGTCCATAATTTTTGTGCGGTCAGTTGCATCGGCGATGACGCCTCCTTATTTGTTTGAATCTAAATAGTTAGTAAACATAACTAAAGGAGTATAGCAAATTGAGAGAAACTTGTCAGAGGAGACGCATTTTGCATAAAAAAACCGATGCGCGCGAGCGCATCGGTCATCAGGAGAGGTGACGGCGGTACCAAAGGACGATCGGTACGAGAACGAGTGAAACGATTCCGCCAAGCAGAGATAGCATCAAATAGCTCGACTGGGACGCGATGATCCCGGACAGCATGCCACCCGAAGCACCGGATAAAGCGATCCACACGTCAATCGACCCTTGCGTTTTGGCCCTCGTCTCAGGTGTCGTCGCATCGATCAAGATAGCGGTTCCGCTGATCAGGCCGAAGTTCCAACCGACACCGAGCAGGACGAGTCCGACAATCAATAAGAACAGCGAGTCAGCCGGGGCGAATGCCGCGACGACACCGGCGAAGAATAAGGTCACCCCCGAAGCGATCGCCATGACTTCGCGACCGACTTTGTCGACGAGCACGCCGGTCACGAGCGACGGTAAATACATCGCTCCAATGTGGAACCCGATGACGAGCCCGACGGCGCCGAGCTCGTGACCATGGTGGCGCATATGAACGGGTGTCATCGTCATGATGGCGACCATCACAATTTGGCTGAGGATCATGACGAATGCACCGACGTAAACACCACGGCTGTCATGCGTCGATTCAGCCGGATGGACAGACGTGTCGATGGTTTCTTGCCGTTTCGACTCGATGGCACGGGCGACGAGGAGCGGGTCGGGGTTCAAGAATACGAGCAAGATGAGGCCGGCGAACAAGTAGGCTACTCCGGCGAGTAAAAAGGGTCCCGATAGTGTCGGCAACCCGAGCCCATCGGCGACACGTCCCATCGGCTCGACCAAGTTCGGCCCGGCGACAGCCCCGAACGTCGTCGAGACCATCGCGATGCTGACTGCGGTCGCTCGCTCGTTCGCATGCGCTAGATCAGTCCCAGCGTAACGGGCTTGGAGGTTTGTCGCTGTCCCAGCCCCGTAAACGAGGAGTGAGAGGAATAAGAGCGTTACGCTCTCGAACGTGGCAGCAATGATGACACCGACAGCTCCGACAGCCCCGGTCAAGAATCCGGTCGCCAGTCCGAAACGGCGTCCGACTCGCTGCGACATCATCCCGATCAAAAAGGCGGCAGCGGCGGAACCGAGCGTGAACAGCGCCGTCGGTACGCCCGCGTATGCGTCGGTTCCGAGTAAATCACGGGCCAGCAAGGCGCCGACTGTGATCCCGGCGGCGAGTCCGGCCCCGCCAAAGATTTGAGACAACACGACGACGAACAACGTCCGTTTATACAGTCGGCGTTGTTGCGCGGTGTCGCTCACATAAGGATCGATCTTATTCCGCATGATAGGATTCCTCCTCGATAGATATATACCCCACCTAGTATATCGCTAGAGCGGAGGAGAAGGAAGGGAAGCGCATAAAAAGGATTCGATCCGTCGAATTGGGTCGAATCCTTCAATTGTTCAGATTAAGCGCGGTCCCAGAACCGCCCTTGCGCGATGCCATCGATAAACGTATCGAAGCCATCGAGACTGTGCTCTTTGAATGTATAGACACCTGGTTGGTCCGTCTTGACGCGGCACTGGTTGAGCACCGAATCATCATGCAAGTGAAGCGCGAGTGGCTTGAAGTGCTTATACGTATTCTCGATAAATTCGAGGACGTCGTCTTCGACCGAAGTCGCGGTGCTGACGAGGAAAGCCGCATCGAACAGGCTCGAGTCGACCGTATCGTACGTCTCTTTCACTTTGAGGTCGCCGAGCGTATACGACTTCTTCCCGACGAGACTGTAATTGACGTTGTTGTCAGCGAGCACTTGGACCCACGCCTTCACTTGTGCGGCATCGACGTCTCCGGCGAGCAGGACAGCGACGCTCTTCGTGTCCGGTTTCGCGATTGTATTGGCCATGCTGAGCGCAGGTGATTTTTTGTCCGAGACGACTTCATTGTTCTCGGCGGGTAACTCGACACCGAGGTTGTCCGCGACGACCGAGGCGAGGTGACGGTCGATGTGATTCAATAGGTCGACGGCGTTCTCTTTCACCATGTCCGACTCACACTTGCCGAGCTCAAAGCTGTAGGCGGCTTGAATGTGTTGTTTCTCGACGTCGGTCATACTGCTATAAAACATTTTGGCTTGCGAGTAGAAGTCGAGGAAGCTGTCGCTCCGGCCACGAATTTTATGCCCGTCTACCTTCTCTTGATAGTGCTCGAACCCGCCTTGATCGGCTGGAACGGGCTCCGGTTGATTGTTGTTGAGCGCGTTTTTATGGTAGCTTGTCTGTCCTTTATGGACAGCCATCTGATGCATGCCGTCGCGCTGGTTGTTATGGAACGGACAGACCGGCTTATTGATCGGGAGTTGATGGAAGTTCGGTCCGCCGAGACGTGATAACTGGGTATCCGTGTACGAGAACAGGCGCCCTTGGAGGAGCGGGTCGTTCGAGAAGTCGATACCCGGCACAAGGTGGCCCGGGTGGAACGCGACTTGCTCCGTCTCGGCGAAGAAGTTGTCGACGTTGCGGTTGAGCGTCATCTTGCCGACGAGTTTGACCGGCACGTCTTCTTCCGGCCAGAGTTTCGTCGGGTCGAGGAGATCGAAGTCGAACTTGAACTCATCTTCTTCCGCGATGATTTGAAGTCCGAGCTCCCATTCCGGATAATCGCCTTTATCGATGGCCTCGTACAAATCGACACGGTGGAAGTCGGCGTTCTTGCCGAGCGCCTTCTGCGCCTCGTCCCACACTAGTGAATGGACGCCGAGTTTCGGTTTCCAATGGAACTTGACGAAATGCGCCTTGCCATCTTTGTTGACGAGTCGGAACGTATGCACACCGAATCCTTCCATCATACGCAGGCTACGCGGGATGCCCCGGTCGCTCATCGCCCACATGACGTGATGAGCCGTCTCATGGTTTTGACCGACGAAGTCCCAGAACGTGTCGTGGGCACTGCCGCCTTGCGGTACTTCCGTGTGCGGCTCTGGTTTCACGGCATGGACGAGGTCCGGGAATTTAATCGCGTCTTGGATGAAGAAGACGGGCATATTGTTCCCGACGAGGTCGTAGTTGCCTTCATCGGTGTAGAACTTCGTCGCGAATCCGCGAACGTCGCGGACGGTGTCCCCAGAACCGCGCGAACCTTGCACCGTTGAAAAACGGACGAATACAGGCGTCACTTTCGACGGGTCGTTCAAGAAGTCGGCTTTCGTATAGTCGGCGAGCGACTCGTACACTTGGAATTCCCCGTGGGCCCCGACACCGCGCGCATGCACGATCCGCTCCGGAATCCGTTCGTGGTCGAAATGCGTCATCTTCTCACGGAAATGGAAGTCCTCGATGAGCGTTGGTCCGCGGCGCCCCGCTTTGAGCGAAAACTCATCCTCCGCCATCTTCAGACCTTGGTTCGTTGTGAGCCCAGCTTTCTGCTCGTTGTCGATCATATGTTGTTTTAACTGTTCTTCTTTCTTGTTCCCCATGTTGTTGCCTCCCCTTTAAGTATGCACGCACGCTGTAAACCACGATTTGGCCTACGTAACGAGTTTTCCCTAACGAACTGAGAAAAAACCCCCATTTTTAAAATGGGGGATGAATGTAATACGCAAGGTCAACATTATAAGGCGGCCCAAACGTTCTGCTTTAAAACGATTTGCTGGACGGTTTCCGGATTCAAGTCGTATTTGGTGGAAATGGTGCGGGTCACTTTCGCTTTCAAGTCAGGGTCATCTGATTGCTCCGCTTCATAGACACGATTCCAAGCGTGCCAGACGCGTGCTTCCTTGTCTGAAAGTTGTGTGTCCCACTCCTTCTCTTTCAATTGCCAGCCGAACGTCATGTCCTCATAAGCGCCAGGGTCTACCTGATCAGCCAGACTCCAATCACCTTCAGGGGAAAATACGGCCTCACCGAGCGGGGAGGCTGTACCGACATAGGCTTCGTGGTCATAGAAACGGATGAGGGCGGCTTGGAACGTATCGCGCGCGGTCACCTCATCAATGACATCCTGACTGATGGACTGGAGCATCTCGACGTCGGGTTGGCCGTGGACGACGACGTCATACGCATAGCGGACGGCCTCGTCTTCTTGCACGGGCTGTCTCGCTTCGATTGTATAACTGCCTTCGTCATGCGTCTCCTCGGTCTGCGCGACCGTGTCATCGATCCCATCTTTGGCAGGTTCATGTGGCCAGGCGTAAACGGTCAAGGCGATGGCGGGGATAAAGAGCAACCCTCGCCTCAGGCGGTACACCCATTTCGGTTTTCGTTTCGTCGTCATGATGATCACTCCAATTCATATGTATAGAAAAATCCCCTGATGTCAGGGGATCAACGTGTCCGATCTAATCGTACAATGCGAGCATCTGGATTCTCGATTCCGCGCACTAACTCACTCAAAATTTTAGAACCTAGCATGCTGTAGACTGTTCCGTTGCCTCCATACCCGAGTAAATAAAACAGGTTCGGACGGTCCGGATGTTCCCCGATAAAAGGTAGCTGGTCGATCGACTCACCGAACAGGGCCACCCAGGCGTATTCAACTGTCAACTCATACATCGGGAACAAAGTCTCGACTTCTTGTCGCAACCGCTCGGCCCGCTTTTGAATGAGCGCCTCATTATGTGGCGTCTCTGCTTTTTCTTCATCGAGCCCGCCGGCGATGATGCGGCCGTCCACGGTCGTCCGTAAATAGAGATACGGTCGTTTCGTTTCCCAAATGAGCGCTTGTCCGTCCCACTCTTTAAAATCAGGCAGTGGATTCGTGGCGATGGCATAGGAACGATTGAGCTCGATCCGATGCGTGTCGAGGAGCGGGGCCGGACGATAGCCGGTCGCAAAGATGACGTGTCCCGCCTTGAACGTTCCTGCTGGTGTCAGCACGAGCCAGTCGTCTCCGTCGGCGACGACTTCCGTGACGTCCGTCTCTTCAAAGATGGGGACGTTCTGTGTCGACAAGTAACGGACGACCTGTCGGCTGAGTGTGAGTGGATTGACCTCAGCATCGTCGTTCGTGATCAAGCCGGCCGGTTTATCGAACGGGTAGCGTTCTTGTAACGCCTCCCGGTCGAGCCATTCGGCCGCGAGTCCGTGTTTCGTCAGCATCTCATACTCCCGTTTCAATTTGGAGACATCTGCCTCGCTGCTGGCGAAGCAAAGACTGTCACGCCGGATATAGACGTCTTTGGCGTCGACGGTCTCGGCGACCTCGTCGAGCGCATCGACCGCCTCGGCACACAGTTTATAGAAGCGGACCGCATCTTCTTCACCGATTTGTTCAGCGAGTTCATGCAACATGATGTCGTTCGAGTATTGGATGAGTCCCGTGTTCGCGGCCGTGCTCCCGGCCCCGACTTTCCCTTGGTCGATGACGGCGAAATCGACACCGTCCTTGTGAAGCGTATAGGCCGTCAGCGTCCCGGACATGCCCGCGCCGATGACGAGTACGTCGTAGCGCTCTTTCTTAATCGGTTTTTGTAAGACAATCTGTTCCGATTCTGTGACCGGCCAATATAAATTCCCATTATGCATCTCCATGACGTCATCCTCCGATAATCAGCATCTTCTACTTAATCCCCGAATTTCACGAATGAAAACGCCAAAAACCGCAGACGACGTGTCTGCGGTCTCATAAATCTTATATGCGTGCGTTACTTCTTAATGACGACCGAGTTAGCGGATGCGCCTTTTGTATAGCTGATTTTCTTCACGTTTTTTGCCCCGCGGATTTCAGCTAAGTTCGTTCCATCTACTACAACTTCTTTGACCGTTGCGCCGTCAAAGTCGATGATGGCGCCGGCGGCTTTCGGTTTCACTTGAACGACGACATTTTTGAGCGGCTCACCTGTCAATTCCGTGTAAGCGCCACGGACGAAGATGCCGTTCTTGAAGTTCGTGCCTTTGCCAATCGTCACGCCGATGAAGTCGTCTTGAAGGACGAGACGAGCGGCACGGTTATTTTCGACCGTGTAGCGCGTCAATTCAACTTCTGGCTCTGGAGTGAGGTCGATTTGAGCGAGGACCGGATCGTGGTCACTCGCGCGGCCCGACATCTCCGTGAAGTCAGCGTTGACGTGAATCATATCGATCTCGGTCGTCGCCGCTAAACGGTTCGATACGAGGATATGGTCGAGCACTTGCGAGTTCCCTTGATAGACGTACGAGTACCGGTCGACGGCAGGCACTTTTTCGACCATGTTCGTCATCAAGTCGCCTTTGAAGATTTGCATGGCGTCTGAGAATTCGAAGTCGTTGAAATCGCCGAGGGCGACAACGTTCGCATCCGGGTTGTCCGTCTTCACGTCAGCGACGAAATCATGGACGATTTGAGCGATTTGTTTCCGTTGGACCTCACTGCCAAGGACGACCGGCTGTTTCGAGCCGAAGAAACCAGTGTCGCCACCTTTCGAGTTCCAGTGGTTGGCGATGACGACGACGTTCTCACCTTGGAAATCGAACTGGGCCGCAAGCGGTTTACGTGAGCTATCGAACGCCGGGTTGAGCGGATCGATGCGACCTGGGTTGTGCGTCAACTTGCCGTTCTCATAATCGACCGCTGTCGTTGCGTCACCGGCAGGGATGCCTTCTGTGAGCGACACGCGTTCTGGGTCATACAAGAAGCCGACACGGATGTTGGCGTTCGGTGCGCCACCATCTTTATTGTTTTCAGGGTCGATGTTGACGTATTTGTACGACTTGCCGCCGACCGAGACGATATTGTCGATCAAGCGTTGGTAGCTTTGGTCGGCCGCAGAATCGCCAGTGCCTTGGCCATTGTTGTCCTGGACCTCGGTCACACCGATGATGTCCGGGCTGTTCAACTCCTCGACGAACGCTTTCGCGAGTTTGAGGGCTTTCTCATCTGACGTCTCTTTGACGTTGTTCGAGAAGTTCTCGAGGTTGTAAGAGGCGATCGTCAATTTATCATCTTCCGCTTCGATGAACGTCGTCTCACGCTTGGCGTCGCCTTTGACGAAGGCAGCCTTCATCTCGTCGAGTGAGGTTTGAATCTTATAGTTTCCAAACGAATATCCGACGATTCCGACGATTGGTCCATTGAAGCGGTCACCGGTCGCGACGTCGAATTCACGCGCTTCCGCGTTCGGCTCGAGACGGAATTGGATCCGTTCCGGGTTGGCATCGTCTTTTTTAAGGAGCACACCACCGTTGAACGTCTCAGTCGGTGTTCCTTCGAGCACGGTCACGAGGTCGCCGTACTGTTGTGGCGATACCGATTTGAGGTTGCCCGTCTCGACGCGCATCCCTTCGAGGCTCTCCCAGAAATCGATGGCATCTTTATCCGGATTGAAGACGGCGAGGGCATCGCTGTCGATGAACTCGGTCGGTAAGTTCGACGCGTCAATCTTCACCGGCGTCGGGAGGGCGACACCGCTCTTGACGATGTTGACGCTGCCGTTGCGCGTGTCGATTTGCGTCATCTTCATATCCGTCTGTTGACGGTCGCTGTATCCTTCGATGGCGTACTCACTGACGAGACCTTTCACGTTGACGAGGTCACCGACTTGGATGCCGGCGATCGAGCGGCCGCCATACAAGATGATTCCTTCTGACGTACGCGCATCTTGGTCGGCTTCCATGTCAGGCGTTTGGATGTAGTAATACGTCGTACCCATCGACACGAACGAGTACGTGACGACGCCTTCGACGCCTTCAACGGTCTGTCCGTTCATCGGTGACGTGTGGCTCGCGCCTTGGATATCATGGATCCGGATCTTGTCCGTGATCTTGTATTCGAACGTCGTCACGGCGCTGAATACATCACCTGATTTGACGGCCGTTTTAAGCGTCATCGTCTCTTCAATACGGACTGGTGACGTATAAAGCGTGCCGTTCGCTTTCGGGTCCGATCCGTCGAGTGTGTAATAGATGTCCGCGCCCGCTGTCGTCGTCGAGAGCGTCACGTCTTGTGGTCCGACGAACGTGCCCGCGCCTGGCTTCGCTGTTGCCGGACGGAGTACCGATGCGTCGATGACCGTGTCCGACACGTCACGGGGGATGATTTGATAGGTGTTATCAAACTGTTGCACGATACCCGTGATTGACGAGTAGTTGACATCCGTCTGTAAATCGAGAATGCCGCGCTCATCACGGACGATGAACTCTTTCGTGCCGTCTGTCGCCGTCAAGTTTTGACCACTACCTGAGAGCGTGACGTTGTTCACGGTAACGAGTTCAGACTCGACGTCTTCATTGATCTGTTCGCCTGTGAGAACTTGCGCAGCTGGGACGCTTGTCGCTTGTTTTGAAACGACGACGGCGCTGTTCAATTGAAGAAGTTCACGATACGAACCGATTGCACCCGTGACGACAACTTCATCACCGACGTTGACGGCGAGTGACGTCGGACGGACCGAGAGTCCGCCTGTCGCATCTTGAATCGAAATCGTGTTGGCCAGCTTAGCTGTGACGACACCTTTAATCGTGACCGTTTCGCCTTCGGCTTTCGACCGGGCATCACTAATTGAAATCGGAGTGACCGGCGCCGGTGGTTCGACCGTACCGCCATCGCCGTAGTCGACGCCTTGGAACGTGTGTGATCCGAGGTTCGTGAACGTATCGATCGGTTGTGAGTTCCATTCAGTGGCCGGGTCGAACGCATCCGCGCCGTTCGCATCCCCTGTCGTGACCGTATCTTTCCGAACTAACGACTGGTCAGCAGTGGCGACACTCGTTCCCCATTTCGTGCCTGGGTCGAATCCGACTTGACCGAAGACGTCGAGCACCGTGTCCCCTTTTTTCAAGACGAGCGTGTCGTCGCCGTTAAAGTTCGTCACACCGCTCGTCGTGTTCGCCTTGGCTTTCAAGGTTTCGCTCGCGCTACCGTTGACGATGACATACGTGCCACCTGGCTCGAGCGTCCCCGTCAAATTGAGCGTCGTGCCTGGAGCGGTCCCTCCGTTTGAATACAGTTCGAGCTTATAGGCCGAGAGATCGATGGCCGCGTTCGTCCCGTTGAACAGCTCAATCGCTTTGTTGTTGCTCGATCCTTCCACGTATTCCGAGATGAATAGGTCTGAAGCGTTCAACGTCTCTGCGTGTACGTTTGCCGCAATCGGCGTCATGCTGCTGACGATGAGTCCGGCTGATAAGGCGAGGCCGGTCATTTGTTTGAATGAACGTGCTTGTGGTTTCCCCATGTGTTAGTCTCCCTTTGATTATGTAGATGGCCGATACGATGTCCCAATTCGTGTGGTCCTTTATTTGAACGAATGCCCCCTTAGTCCAAACGAAATGATAGCGCTTACATAACGGTTCTTGTCGCAACGAAAAGTCGCTTATACGCCCCATCGTTTGACGAATTTCACTATCATTTACCAACTTTTCAACTACATGTTAAACATAACCAAGCAGACGTCAGAACTCAATCGACTTAATAAGAAGTTCATATTACAGTTTGATGACAAGAAGGAAGAGACGAGGGAGGAGGCCAATCGGGTTGACGGAACGACGCACAACTCTTACAATTCATTAATACTATTAAATGAATCGGTTAACTGTGTATTAAACAGGGAGGAAACGAATGACAACAATTACTTATCCGGTCATCCCGGGAGCGGGTGCGTTTTATTATGAAGGAAATGAAATAGGAATCTTATTGTGTCACGGCTTCAACGGGACGCCCCAAAGTGTGCGCGACGTTGGGATTTCCTTGATGGAGAAAGGGTTCACCGTCTATGCCCCTCGGCTCAAAGGACATGGCACGGACCCGGAAGAGTTTCGACAATCGACCCGCCGCTGCTGGTATGAGTCGATGGAAGCCGGCATCCGTCTATTACGTGAGCGATGTCGACACGTCATCGTCGTCGGGCAGTCAATGGGTGGAACATTGGCGATGAAGGCCGCCTTGTCCGGTCATGCCGATGCAATCGTCACGATCAATGCGGCGCTGTCGGTGCCGGGCTATGCCTGTCACGCCAAGGATGATGTCTGTCGTTTCATCGATGAAGACGAACCGGACATCTGTGCACCGGGTGTGTACGAGATCGTCTACGACAAAGTGCCGACGTCAGCCATTCGTGAACTGCTCGCACTCATCGAGGAGGTGCGACCGAGAGCAGCCGAGGTGACGGTGCCGACGTGCGTCATCCATTCCTCCATCGACAACGTCGTCCCGCCTGAAGATTCGATGTGGCTGTACGATATCATTCAAGCCCCGAAGCAACGAGAGGTACTCGAACGTTCGTATCATGTCGCCACGATGGACCATGACCGGGAGCGGTTGGCCGACGTCATCGGAACATTTTGTGAACAAGTTGCGACTGTCTCTGAAATGTAGTCCTTGGACTGCATTTTTTAATATCTCATTATTTGCAAACGCTTGCACAAATGCTATTGTAGGGTTAGATTCAGCCCAAAACAGGTATTGCTGTTCAAGTATAGTAAGTATATATGATGACATATAGGAGGCAAGCAGCGTATGGAGTCGATGGTCAGTAGACAACAAGTAAAGAAGAAAACGGTCACCCGCGCGTGGTGGAAAGAAGCAATCGCTTATCAGATTTACCCGCGCAGTTTCAAAGATTCGAACGGGGATGGGATTGGCGATCTTCGAGGTATCATTGAAAAGTTAGATTACTTAGAAGACCTTGGCATCGACGTGATCTGGCTTTGTCCGATGTACAAATCACCGAACGATGACAATGGTTACGACATCTCAGACTATCATGGGATTATGGAAGAGTTTGGAACGATGGAAGATTTCGATGCGTTGCTCAAAGCTGTCCATGCGCGCGGTATGAAGTTGCTTTTGGACCTCGTTGTCAACCACACGTCCGATGAGCATCCATGGTTCGTCGAATCGAAGCGGTCAAAAGACGACCCGAAACGCGACTGGTATATCTGGCGCGACGGGGCAGATGGGGGTCCCCCGAACAACTGGGCGAGCATCTTTGGCGGTTCGGCTTGGGAGCTTGATGAGGCGACCGAACAGTACTATTTGCATGTCTTCTCGAAAAAGCAGCCAGACTTGAACTGGGAAAATGAAGAAGTGCGTGGCGCCGTCTATGACATGATCAACTGGTGGCTCGACAAAGGCATCGATGGATTCCGGGTCGATGCGATCAGCCATATCAAGAAGATGCCGACCGAGACGATGTTGCCGTCTCCGGACGGGAAGCCGTACGTCACGGCGTTCTCGATGTATTCGAACATTGACGGGATCCACGACTATCTTCAAGAGATGAAACAAGCGACGTTCGCCCATTACGACATTATGACAGTCGGCGAGACGAACGGGATTGAGCCACAAGCGGCCGATTTATGGATGGGACCAGAAAACGGGGCGATGAACATGGCGTTCCATTTTGACCATGTCGATATCATGCGCAAGTCGCGCTTAGCACCGCTCGATGTCGTCGAATTGAAACGAATTTTTGACAAGTGGCAACAAGGACTGCTCGAGACCGGATGGAACGCGCTCTATATCGAGAACCATGACATGGTTCGCGCCGTCTCGCTCGTCGGGGACGAAAACCATTACTGGCGCGAAAGTGCGACTGCCCTTGGTATGATGTATTTCTTCATGCACGGGACACCGTTCATCTATCAAGGACAGGAAATCGGCATGAAGAACGTACCGCTCCCGTCAATCCACGATTATGATGATGTTGCGACGAAAAATGAATATTTCGAACGAATCGCCCACGGGATGAGTGAGACCGATTCGATGCAACACGTATGGGGCACGTCACGCGATAACGTCCGAACTCCAATCCAATGGGATGCGTCACCGTACGCTGGTTTTTCAACAGCGACACCGTGGATGCCAATCCATGAAGAATATGAGACGCTCAACGTCGACGCCCAATCGAAAGATGCCCATTCGATTTTGTCGTTCTATAAAGCGATGATCCGTCTCCGTCGGACGGAAGACACGTTCACGTACGGCAGTTACCGCGATTTGTTACCGGATCATCTGCAAGTGTTCGCCTATGAGCGCGCGTTTGAAGAACAAACGTTTTATGTCGTCGTCAACTTGACGGCAAACCCTGCCGAGACGACACTGCCTGGTCTCGATAAGGCGACGCTCGTGTTAACGAATGAGATGGATCCCGAGACAATCGAGACGGATACGTTTATGCTGCGGCCGTTCGAAGCGAGACTGTACCGCTTATAATGAGAAGACACCTTCCCGGCGAAGGTGTCTTTTTAGGAGGTAGGAACATGCATCACATCGAGATTGGGAACGATGAGACGATATTCGAGTTTAGTATCATAGAAGCGTCACGCGAGACGTTACGGCTCGCCCACGGTCTAGTCATCGAGATCGTCCGGACCGAGGCGTATGTCCGGTTCGCGCGGGACTTGACCGATGCCTTTCATACGCTGGCAGGAGTTTGTCGACTGTGGAATGAGGACGGACGAGCGATTTTGACAATCTCGTTCGACCGAGGCCGCGTCGAGGTCGAGACGGCCTGGGGGCAGGTGACGAGACGATTCGTAACCGACCAAAGTTATGTGACGAGGACGGTCGGCCAAGTCGGCATCGTGGAATAGATTGTGACAAACGCGGGAAAAGAGCATATGATAGAGGTTGACTATACGGAAAGGGGTGTCGGGTATGGATGGCACGAAACGCGCGGACATTCGCCCAGGGCTCCACGTCCAGATTGTCCTAAAACAAGATCAGCGGAGTGGGAAGTTGACGCCAGGCATCGTCAAAGACATTTTGACGAACTCGCCGCGTCACCCGCACGGCATTAAAGTACGCTTAAGCGATGGACAGGTCGGTCGGGTGAAAGTGATCGAAGCTGGAGGTGAATGACATGAGTGAAAAGAAATTAAGTTTTCAAGAGGCGATGAAGCAAAAACTCGCCGAGAAGAAACAGAACGAGACGAAAGTGCCGACAGGACTTCGTGGGACGAAGCAGAAACCGTTGACGAACCAGTTGACGAAGAAGCCGAACAACCAGAAGAAACGGACGGGCATCTAAAAAGCAGCCGCTCATAGGAGCGACTGCTTTTTTATTTCCCATCGTATTAGATATATAGTCTACATAAAATCAATATTTGTTACACAATAAAACCTATTCATAAAGCGAAAGATTCGAAAAAGTTGAATGTAGACATCAAAAATCAGTCGGGAAATAAAGATTTATTATTTCATAGGTTTAACATTGTAAGCGCTTTAAATAAAGCTATTACTCACTTTTTGTTATATAACATATGAAATTTGTGTGAACTGACCTGTAAAAAAATTATTGCTAATTGTCAGAATCTTTGTATAATTCAAAACAAGACATCATACAACATTTCAACTTTAGATTCACACAACAGGGAGGAACTTATTCATGGAAGCCGTACAAAGCTTATTGCAAGGAAGCGTCGACTACTTGAACAACATCTTATGGACGTACGTGTTGATCGTCGCGCTCGTCGGGGCAGGGATTTATTTCACGGTCAAAACACGATTTATGCAATTCCGCTACTTAAAAGAGATGTTCCGAGTCGTCACGGAAAAATCAGATGCGACAGACAGTAAGAGCATCAGCTCGGCGAAGTCGTTCTTTATCGGAGCGGCAACGCGAATCGGTACAGGTAACTTGGCCGGGGTCACAGTCGCTATCACACTCGGTGGACCGGGAGCGGTTTTCTGGATGTGGATCGTCGCACTCCTCGGTGGAGCGACCGCAATGATCGAGAGCACGCTCGCTCAAGTATATAAAGTAAAAGATGACGTCGCCTACCGCGGTGGTCCAGCTTACTACATCGAAAAAGGCTTGAACAACCGTTTCCTTGGAATTGTGTTCGCGGTCTTGATTGCATTCACATTCGGTCTCATCTTCAACTCGGTTCAATCAAACACAATCGCAGCAGCATTCGATAACGCGTTTGGCCTCGAAGCCGCAGTCGGTGGCGCAATCCTCGTCGTCTTGACAGGACTTGTCATCTTCGGTGGGGTTCAACGGGTCGCCAACTTCTCGGCAATCGTTGTTCCAATCATGGCAGTCCTTTACTTGGTCGTTGCGCTTTACGTCGTCGTTGTCAACATCACAGAAATGCCAGCTGTTATCGGAATGATCTTCCAGAGCGCGTTCGGTCTCGAGCAAGCGTTCGGCGGATCGGTCGGAGCGGCAATCATGATGGGTGTACGTCGCGGTCTCTTCTCGAACGAAGCAGGTATGGGTTCGGCTCCGAACGCAGCAGCGACGGCAGAAGTATCACACCCAGCAAAACAAGGTTTCATGCAGACACTCGGTGTCTTCTTGGATACATTGATCGTCTGTACGGCAACAGCTGCCATCGTCCTTCTCTCAGACAGCTACGCAGCTGGTAACGGTGAAGGAATCGCACTTCTTCAAAATGCATTAGCTGAGCAAATCGGATCGTGGGCACCTGCCTTCATCGCCATCAGCGTTCTCTTGTTCGCCTTCAGTTCGATCGTCGGTAGCTACTACTACGGTGAAACGAACATCGAGTTCATCAAGAAGAGTAAAGCAGCCGTCTTCGGTTTCCGTTTACTCACAATGGGCTTCGTCTTCATCGGAGCAGTCGCTAGCCTCGGCTTCGTCTGGAGCCTTGCTGACTTGTTCATGGCGGGCATGACGCTCATCAACTTGGCAGCCATCACGTTACTCGGTGGCGTTGCCTTCAAAGTCCTTCGTGACTACGAAGAACAGCGTGCACAAGGCCTCAACCCACGCTTCTCGGCTCGTAAGCTCGGTATCGAGAATACAGAATGCTGGGACGTCGAAGAGGACGAGGTTGCAGAAGGTACAGTCCAAGTGGCTGCTGCAGACTCATCAAAATAATTAGTTAGGCAACAACAGGGACCCTGCTCATCGGGGTCCCTGTCTTTTATGCGTTCTGACGGATTGACGCTACATTTTCCTCGGTAGGCTTCGCGTTCAAATGGACATACGTTCCAGCGACGAACAAGGCGCCCCCGACGATGTTGCCGAGTGTGGCGAACAAGAGGTTGTTCAACGCAAGCCCGAGGTTGATCGCCTCAGATGGAGCGTAATAGAGCGCGAGTCCGAAGATGCCCATATTGGCGATCGAGTGCTCGAAACCGGCGGCGAAAAAGACGACGACTGGTAGCATCGTGAGCATGATTTTGGCGACGTCATTTTTTGTCTTCAATGGCATGAAAATAGCGATGCAGACAAGGATGTTACACAAAATCCCTTTCAAAAAAATCGCTAGCGCCTCGCCGCCCATCTTTTTGGCGGCGACGACCGATAACAGATGGTCGGCACTGACATCACCCATGCTGTGGGCCCCGATGACGAGCCCGACGAGGATGAGCGCACCGAACAAATTACCGATCCAGCTCACGGCCCAGACAGCAGCGAGGTCACGCCAGTCGACACGGCCACGTTTCGTCCCGGTGTATAAATACATCGTATTGCTCGTGAACAGTTCCCCACCCATCCAGACGATAAAGACGAGCGCAACCGAGAAACTCATCCCCGCGAACAGCATTGTCCCAGGGACGTCGATGAACATGTTTCCGACAGAGAAGGCGAAGACGACTCCGATCCCGATTAGGAAACCAGCGACGATGGAGCGGATTGCGTAGTGACCGAACGCATGACGCAACAGCGTCGCTTTTTTATATGCGGCTTCTTCCATATACTCGACAGCTTGTTTTTCCATTTGAATACGGCCTCCTTTAGACAACTTAAGTCTAGGAGGTCCACAAAAAGTTTGCAATTGTTTTCACAAACTTTTTTTGAAAGCCGTTCCAACTGTTCACATCGTTGCCACGAGTTCGACTTTCATACGGTCGGGATCCTCGAAATAAAGAGCGATATAGTTCGGACCACCGGCGTAAGGGAATCGGTCGGCATAGAGCTCCGTGAATCCGTGCTGAGGCAATTGCGAGCGCAGTCGCTCGAGTTGCTCCAACGACGCGGCATGAAAGGCGAGGTGGTTCAACCCTGTCTTTTTACGATGATAGGACGGTTCGAGGTGGTCGGCCTCGGTTTGGACGAAGACGAGATACGTGTCACCGAAACGGTAACTCCTCCCTTCATCCCATTGTTGGTAAACGGTATAGCCGAGTTCCGTGAGGAGCCAGCCCCAAGCAGAAAGGCTCTTGTTCAAATCAGAAACGTACAATTCAACATGATGCAACATCGGTCTCATCCTTCCGTCGGACGTTTCAAATCCGTCCGTTTAGTATAATGGTAATTATATAACGAATGCAGGGGGAACCATATGGACAACACGGGGCTTGTCTCGAACATATTGATCGCGGGAAAGACGGGGGTCGGCAAGAGCGCTTTTCTAAATTACATTTATGGGCGTGACGTCGCCGAGTCGCGTGCCGGAAGCCCGGTGACGGCCGAGGGGTTACATGAATATGAATACTACGATCTCGAGCGAGGTATTTTGTTCCGTTTCTTCGATACGTGGGGACTCGAAGCGGACCGCTCCGACGAATGGCACGAAGCGGTCCTGTCGATCGTCAATCAACGGGAAGGTGCGCTCGATATCGCCGACTGGTTCCATACAATCTATTACTTATTGTCTATCAACTCAGGACGCGTCGAGGCGTATGAGTTAGAATCCATTTTAAAACCGCTCTACGCGAAGCGAAGCAATGTCACCATCATTTTGACGAACTATAATCCGGATAGCGCCATGAATGTCGAGAAAGTAGAAGCGATGGAAGAGGTGCTCATGCGCGAACTTGGAATTTCACGGGACGCGATGATTCGCGTCAACAGTGTGGAAAAGAAGTTGCTCGGCGGACAAGTCGTACCCCATATCGGCTATGAGGCGGTGTGGCAACGCAATCGGACCAACCTGTGGCGAGACGTCGAACGAAAACTGCCGCACAACTTGACGCATCATTTATTGACCGAGTTGGCGGCATGGCGAGACCGGAGCAATCGTTCCGCTGAGACGATTCGTATGATCACACCGCAAGTGATGATCAGCTGGAAAGCCCGCCAAATCGAAAAAGATTTGGAACGAACGCTCGAGGAGGCCGCCGAGACGACAGAGGAGGCGATGGCTCAAGGCGTTCGTCACTACATCCAACTGATGGAGCGCTATCCGCTCGTCGGTGCCCCGTCCGACCTCGTCTTCAAAACGCGCCGGGTCGAGCTCGGGTTTGATTATTCATTCAATCGCACCGTTCGGAAGATGGTGCTCGGGATGATTCCGGGCGTCCATTTCATCTATTGGGCGTTCAAGCGCAGAACGGCGGAGCGTGGTATCAAAAAAGCCGTCAATCAGCAGTATGAACTGGTCAAGCAGACAATCGAATTGGATGTGCGCCGCGGATTCGAGGAAGAGATGCGACGGCTCGGCCAGACGCTCAATCAATGAGGAGGAATAGATATGGAGAAAAAAGTTCCGTTCAATTTGGATACGTACGATTTGAAAGAAGAACTCGATCGGTTGCGCGGCAAAGTCAAGAAACCGAACATCTTGATTGCGGGAGCGACCGGGTCGGGCAAAAGTTCCGTCGTCAATCATGTGTTCGGGCGTGATTTGACGAAAGTCGCCGCCGGTGAGCCGGTGACGCGTGGGATTCATCAGTTCATGAGTGACGACATCGCCATCGTGCTCTATGACAGTGAAGGGTATGAGATTGGGAGTGCCCGGCAACAAGCGTACGCCGACGAAGTCATCGGCTTCGTCGAAAAGGCCCAGACGAAAGAGGTGGCCGAACAGATTCATCTCGTTTGGTACGCCATCAACGCCTCAATGAAACGAGTCACACCGCTCGACCGGGCGCTCATCAAACAGTTGAACGAAGCGACATCGGTCGCCGTGCTGTTGACACAAATCGACCAAGTCGACCTAGATGAACTGACGGCGCTCCGGAATGAACTGGCGGACGTCGTCCCGGAACAGGCCGTGTTTCAAGTCAGTGTCGCCGAAGAACTGTTACACGACCCAGAACTTCGGGCTCATCTCGATTGGGAGCGTCTCGTGACGTGGTCCGTCGAGCAACTCGACCAATCGCTCCAAGAAGGACTGCTCATGGAGGTCCATGCCGAGAGTGAGGCGATGCTCAAGTTGAAACGGAAGAAAGCGAACCGAATCATCTCGGGTTATGTCGCTAGTGCCGGGACGGCTGCCGCGGTCCCACTCCCATTCGCTGATGCGATTGCGCTCACACCGATTCAAGTGACGATGAGCGTTCACTTGTTCCGCTATTGGGGTGTGAAAGCGAACGACGATATGCTGAAGACACTGATCGGTAGCACCATCATCCCGCAAATCGGACGGGCGCTCTCAAAGACGATTTTACTGAACGTCATGAAGTTCTTCCCGGGTGCGAACGCGGCCGCGAGTGTCATCAATGCGACTGTCGCATCAGGCATCACGTGGGCGATTGGACTTGCCATCAACGAAGTCGCGTACCGGAATGCGATGGATTCATCGAAAACGATCGAGCAATTGCTCAACAGCGACTTTGGCTCACTGTTCGAACAGTTCATGGAGCAAAATCCGGTCACGAAAAAGAAGGCTTGATTCGACACGTTTGATACACTGATCGAGACGAGACAAAGGGGGAAACGGAATGAAGAAACGAATTTACATTACGAGACGTTTACCGGAAGAAGCGGTGGCACCGCTACGGGACAACTATGAGGTCCGGATGTGGGAAGAAGAGGCGAAGAGCGTCCCACGCGACATCTTGTTAAACGAAGCATCGTCGGCGCATGCGCTCTGGACGATGCTCAGTGATACGATTGACCGGGAAGTGATTGAACAGGCGCCGCAACTTGAGGTCATCTCGAATTTGGCGGTCGGCTATAACAATATCGATCTTGGAGCGGCCAAGGAGCGAGGCATCATCGTGACGAACACGCCAGACGTGTTGACGGAGACGACGGCCGATCTCGCATTCGGATTGATGATGATGACAGCGCGTCGGCTCGGAGAAGCAGAGCGTGATTTACGAGCCGGCGAATGGAAATCATGGACACCGATGGGTTACGTCGGGATGGATTTGTACCGGGCCAAACTCGGGATTATCGGCATGGGCCGTATCGGGGAGGCAGTCGCGCGCCGGGCCCGTGGTTTTGATATGGATGTGTTGTACCACAATCGGACGCGTCGTCATGAATCGGAATCGATGTACGGTTTCGTCTACGCGGAACTCGACGAGTTGCTCGAGCAATCAGATTTCGTCGTCGTCCTCGCCCCCCTCACCGAAGAGACACGTGGGATGTTAGGGGCGGAACAGTTCGCGAAAATGAAAGAGACAGCGGTCTTCATCAATGTCGCTCGTGGTGAAATCATCGATGAGGCTGCGCTCTATGAAGCGTTGAAAGAACAGCGGATTTGGGCGGCAGGGCTCGATGTGTTCGCCAAAGAGCCGGTGGCGATGGACCATCCGCTCTTGACGCTTCCGAACGTAACGACGTTGCCGCATATCGGTAGTGCCTCAATTAAGACCCGACTTGCGATGATGGCGCTCAATCGGGACGCCATCGTGAACGTGCTCGAAGGGGCAGAACCGAAAAATCGGCTGACGTAAAATAAGGACCTGACCGCACGCGGTCAGGTCCTTATTTAAATTAGAAACGGCGGATATTATCTGGATCTTCATAATCGTTTCGTAGTGCCCGGTCATCGAGTCCACGTAACTTGTTCTCACGGTCAGTCAACTCTGCTTTTTTATCCAATTTGTCCTGTTCAGGGTCGACGGCCCGATTCGGATTGTCGGCAGTCGATTCATTGAACGGTTTCGAATCGATTTCTACACCGTCAGACGTGTGACGCTCGTCGGTCCGGCTCGTATCACGGTGTTTCGGATCGTTATATGGTTCCGAATCAATTTCTACACCGTCGGACGTGTGCTGATTTGAATGGGGCGTATCGGGTTTTGATTCATTGTATGGCTTCGAATCGATTTCAAGACCGTCGGCCGTATGGTGACCTTGATGGCTCGTATCATGTTTCGAATCATTATATGGTGTCGAATCGACCGTCAATCCTTCAGTATGGCGACGCTCGAAGTCTTCATCCACATAGATTAAAATCTTTCCGGCTTCGACGTCACTGTAATGACGTTTCACCTCGTCCTCGCTCAAGCCCATATTGCGAAGTCCGGCATGAACATCCTCGTGTCCGCTCAAGAAAGCCCGGACTTTATCGAACCATCCGGTATGGTGCGCCGCTTCAGTATGGACGTCTGTCTGACGACGCAAAATCGAGACATTGTCCTCGTGTTTCGCGACGACGTAGATATCTGAATCTTTGTAGCCCTTCGCACGCAACTCCTCCACTTTCCCGAGTGCCGCGTCTTGCGTGTCATACATGCTGATGAATCGTTTCTCACTCATATCGTTTTCCTCCTTATAGTCGGCGATGGTCTTCTAAGCCAGAGTGTCCGCGGACGATCGGGTCGTCCTTCGTACCATGCGGTTCTTCGTCATGATCATTGAACGGCTTCGCATCGAAGGCGATGCCATCCGCTTCTTCGCCTTTATCATGATCGAGTTCACTATCTTTCTTATACATGTTCGGATAGCGCTCATAAGAGTGTTGATCGATGTAAAGCAGTAATTTGCCGTCGTCGATCGACGTATAATATTCTTCAGCCTCCGCATCACTGAGCCCCATGTTCCGCAATTCATCCCGAATGCGGTCACTTCCGTGAAGGAACGCTTTCACACGGTCCAACCAGTTGACATCACGAATCCCCGATTCGGCGTTCACATCGGTATGGTAGCGCAAGGCAGAAATTTCCCCGTCCCGCTTGGCCACGACGTGCATGTTTTTCTCAGCTTCCCCAGCTTGTTTGAGTTCGTTCACCTTATCCATCACTTCTTGCTCGTTATGGAACAACCCAATAATTTTACGATCCGACATGTTGTGCCTCCTTCGATTTCGTTTCATTTTTAATTGACGTCACCCTATTAGTAATTTCCGTTCTCACAAAGGTTCAAACAAAAAACGCCATCTCAAGGCGAGAATGACGTGATCAATAATAAATCATCAATGTTTCGTTTCCGAGATGGCATCGCGTGTTTTTCCAGACGAACTCGACCAACGTCCACATGGCCATGAATCCACTGATTCCGAGAAGGACGAGTGCATACACAGGTGTCAATTGAATCAAGAACGACCACCCGAGTGCGAATAAGATGGGCTGGGTCAACAAGACGAAACCGACGTACACGCCTACGATGAGAAGTGCGAATAAAATCCGCCGTCCTAACGTTTGGAAATGGTGTCGGAATCGCGTCAATAGGCCAAACACGGCTCCGGTCAACAGCACAGGGAGGACGAACGCGAAGTAGTCGAGCGGATAAGACGTGGCGGGTGCCGTGAAGAGGCGCAAGCTGAACACGTCGTCCATCACGAGCAACAAGTTCGCGTAGGCGAACGCCAAAATCATACCGAGCAGCCAACCGAATTGATTCCAGACACGACGTGACGATTTGATGGCCTCGATTTTCGTATAGGCTAAAAAGGAGACATCTCGCATCTCGACATCTTGGAGTTTGACTTGAACTTCATTGAGCCGTTCGATCGCCCAGTCGAACTCCCGATTGGCCTGCACTTTCTCATGAGGCTTCAATTCGTCTGTCGCCTCAATCATCAGATGGTAACGACGTTGATATTCTTCATTTGTCTTCGGCTGTTCAATCAAAAATCGAGCATAATCTTGCGGGTCTTGTTTTGTGAGTCCTTCCAGGGACTGCTCGTTCTTTTCAGATTGTTGAATATAACCGGCCAAACTGTCGAGTAATCGGTCGACTTGCTGCTTGTCATCTAATAGGTCGTTCAAATGCGTGCGGACTTGATCGTAAAACTGTTGAACGACCGGATCGTTCGATACGTGTGGTTTCAGAAAAATTCCTCTCTTCTACTTAATAAGTTATTCATACAGGGGGACTGTCATTATGGGTCAAGGTCAGTGAGTCAAAATCACCTTGCTCGATGCTACGGATGAGAATCTCACTTCCGCCCATATTGGTCGCCAAGGGGATGGAATAGACATCACAGAGGCGCATTAAGGCGCTCACATCGGGCTCGTGCGGTTGAGCTGTCAACGGGTCACGGAAGAAAATAATCATATCCATTTCACCCCGGGCGACGGCGGCGCCGATTTCCTGGTCGCCGCCGAGCGGACCGGACTGGAAGCAATGGACAGGCAAGCCTGTCGCCTCGGCGATGCGCTTACCGGTCGTGCCAGTCGCGAACAGATGGTGGTTTTCTAAAACGTGGGCGTAAGCTTTCACGAGTACGATTAAATCATCCTTCTTCTTGTCATGGGCAATCAGGGCGATGTTCATCCTACTTCCTCCTCTAAAAGACTTCTTCTTTTAATTCGTATCACATTTGACTTAGAAAAACACGCCTTCTTTCTTTAAGGACGCCTACTAAAGAATTGTTTTCTTATGAATCCGTTATAGGGAGATAGGAAATGGAAAGGTTTAGGTAGATGAAAATGTTGGTATTTATACAAAGAGTCAAATAGATGAAATCAATTCAATTCAAAAAGAGATAGGAGGAAGATGTAAATGAACAATACTACGTATAACTTCAACACGTTCATGTCATGGTTGCCTGAGCTTTTGCTCGCATTAGTCATTCTAGTCGTCGGATTCATTTTGGCGAAAGTTCTGGAAAACGTGACGCGCAAAGCGCTTCGCAAAGCACGCCTTGACGACCGTGTTGGTGTCAAACAAGAAGGTGAACCTGGAAAACCGGGCAAAGAAGAGAAACGGTGGACGCCTGAACGGATCATCGGTAAAGTCGTCTTCTTTGGGGTATTGCTTCTCGCATTCTTAATCATTTTTGAATTCATGAACGTGCCTGCGATTACGCAACCGTTCAGCCAAATCTATGCCGGGTTCTCTGGCTTGATCACAGGCGTCATCAAAGCGGGGCTCATTCTGCTCGTTGCTTGGATTATCGCGACACTTTTGAAGAAGGCCATTCAAATGGCGGGTCATCGCCTCAACTTGAACAAGTTGATGGAGAAGACAGGACAAGAGTCGACAAGTGTCAATCAGACAAAATGGGTCGACACGGTCGCCAATATCGTCTTCTATCTTGTTTTATTGTTAGCCCTTCCGGCGGTACTTGACGCGCTTGGTTTACAGGGCATCAGTGGACCGTTTGAAGACTTGTTGAACAGTTTCCTCGCCTTCATTCCGAAGCTTGTCGCGGCGGCACTCATCTTCGCGATTGGATATATCGTTGCGAAAATCGTCCGCGATATCTTGACGAAGTTTTTGGAAGCAGCGGGTCTCAACCGTTTTGCTGAAAAACTTCATTTAGCGGATTACGTGAAAGGATCAAGTCTTGCGAAAGCAGTCGGCACGATTGTCTTCATCTTGATTATGATCCCGGTCACCATTTCGGCACTTGAGGCACTCGATATTCGTGGAATCTCGGATCCGGCCATCTCGATGCTTAACGATGTCTTGGCGATGATTCCAAATATCATCGTGGCCATCGTCTTAATTCTCGCCGGTGTGTTCATTGCCAAGTGGTTGAAAGGCGTTGTTGTCTCACTCCTTGAAAACTTAGGCGTCAACTCACTTGCTAGCAAGATGGGTCTCGGTGGTCGCTCGTCATCATCGACATCAATCGCGCAAGTCATCGGAACCATCGTTCAAATCATCATTATTCTGTTGTTCGTCTCAGAAGCCCTTCAAGTCGCGAACCTCGACTTCATGGCTTCGCTTGCGACAGCGATCTTTGCCTACTTGCCAATGGTCATTGCGGCCGTCATCATCTTGGCAGTCGGTTTCTGGCTCGCGAACATGGCAGAACGTCTCGTTGGCAGTGTGCTCGTAGATGGAGCAGGTCAACCTAGCGTCTTGCGTCACGTCGCGAAATATGCGATTCTCGGTATCGCCTTCTTCATGGCAATCAGCCAGCTCGGTATTGCTCCGATGATTGTCAACACGGCATTCTTGCTTATCCTCGGTGCGGTCGCCCTCGCCTTCGGTCTTGCCTTCGGTCTAGGCGGACGTGAGACAGCGGCTCGCTATTTGAAGAAAGCAGAGCAACGGATTGATGAGACAGAAGTATCGAAAGAAGGTCTCGAACAAGAGAAAGCACAAATGAACCAAGAAACCGAAGTTGCGAAGCAACAGGCAAAACAAGGTATGGAGCAGTCGAAGCGGGAAGCGGATCAAACGAAACAAGAGTTGAAACGTGAAACGAATCGTCCGCAAGCCTCGCAATCTGACGTGACGAACGTGGACGGTCCAGAGCCGAACCCGTTCCATGAAAATGTCACACCAGATCAAGACAACCGTTCACTCGATGACAACGAAGGCCCACTTCGTCCATAATCGTGAATGACGGGTCCCTGCTCAAGGGACCCGTTTTTGTATTGCTGTAAACAGGTGTCACTTTTGTCGATATAATAAAAAACAGATCGGCAAGAAGGCAGGAGTGAAACGAAGATGTTCAAACAGTTTCAAAATACGCTCGTCATGAACTACATATGGGGCTCGGGCATCGCCGTGTTTGGGGTCGGGGGGCTATTTATCTTCCAGACGCTCGACCTATCCAAGACGGAGATGCTCATCCTATTAGTCATCATGGGACTGTCCGGAATGATAATGATTTGGCTCGAACTGCTCCTCTACCGGCGTCACATCCGACCAATCCGTCACGTGTTTCAAACAGAGATACCGACATATGAGGCGCTTCAACAGGCGTTCAATCAAACGAGTCACTTTCCCACGTTGACGGTGAAACGGATTCTCGGTCCGCATTTGTTCGGCTTGTCTGTCCCGGCGATGAGTATGACGGCCCTCGCTATCGAGCGAGGATGGATCGACTTGCCGTATCGGTTGATTGGACTGGCAGCGTTCGGTGCCATTTTAATTGCCATCTTGCACGCCTTGATTGAATTCTTTCTAACCTATCGTTCGGTTGAACCGCTGTTGCTTCATTTGCAGGAGACGAGCGAAAGCTCGTATGGGCGCCCGCTCCAAGCGACGTATCGGTCCATCAGCGTCCGGACAAAATTATTAATCAGCATGCTCGTCATCGGCGTGTTCCCGGTCGCCTTGTTCATTCTTGCGTCTGGGGTACAACTGTCGACCGTCAATCAAGTCGATGCGTACTGGCAGTGGGCAGCTCTGATTTTAGTCGTCATCATCGGCGTGGCGACATTCAGTAGCTTTTTGCTTTACGACAATATCAAACGTCCCATTAGCGCGTTAACGGAAGGGGTCGCCGCATTAGATGCCGGAAAATTGAATCCCATCGACAACCCTTACTCGGATGAGTTCGCCCAACTTGTCACAGGCTTCAATCAAATGGTCACGAACGTCACGCATCGGGATGCAGAGAACGAGCAGTTATTGAATAGTCTGTTCGTCTTGTTCGCCGCGACGCTCGATGCCCGGGATTCATATACGGCCGGACATTCCGAGCGGGTTGCCGCTTATTCCGTCGAGCTGGCACAGGCGCTCCAGTTGCCGAATGAACAGATTGAACTGCTCCGCAAATCGGCGCTCCTTCATGATATCGGGAAAATTGGCATCCGTGACGATGTGCTGTTGAAAGAAGGAAGGTTGACGGACCACGAGTTCGCCCAAATTCAAGAACACCCGACCATCGGGATTCATATTTTGAATCAAATTTCCCTACCGGCTACGTTACAGCCGATTTTGGCCGGTGTCCGGTCCCATCATGAACGGATGGATGGGCGCGGGTATCCGGACCGCTTGGTCGGAGAGGCGATTCCACTCTTCGGTCGTATTATGGCAATCGCCGACGCATATGACGCGATGACCTCCAATCGCCCATACCGGGACGGGATGCCAGTCGAGAAGGCACTATCGATTTTGGAGAGCGGACGCGGTACCCAGTGGGACGCGGCGTTCGTTGATGTGTTCGTTCAGTTACGACGCGAGGCTATCTCCGCCTAAGCAAACAGGTCCGTCCAATTTGGGCGGACCTGTTTGTTAGAGGAACGTTTCGACGAGATAGACCCCGGCGATGCCGCCGATGACGACGAGCATCAAATTGACACGGAGGAATGCGAGTGATGCGGCGACCGCCCCACCCACTAAAGCGGACGTGAGACTGGTCGTTGCCTGCAGGATACCCGGGAAAATGAGACTGGCGAGCACCGCATAAGGCGTGAACAGTAAAAATCGCTTCACGAACGGTGGTAATTTCAAGTCCCGGAGCCAAAGTAGCGGAACGAGCCGTGGGATGTACGTGACGAGCGCCATGGCGAGGACGAGTAAGAACAGACTGATCATGCTTCATCCTCCTTGTATACCAAGGCACCGAAACCGGCTGCGACGATCGTAGCCAAGATGATGCTCAAGCCGGATGACAGCGGGATAAATGGGGAGACGCCGTAGTAGAGGACGGCTTGTGTCAAGACGGCGATGGCTGAAACGACGATGACCGGTTTGCGGGTGAGTGATGGGACGAGTAGCCCAATGAACATGGCGTATAAGGCGATGCCCATACTCGTTTGGACCGATGTGGGCAGGCCAAAGGCGAGAAAGACGCCAATCCATGTCCCGACGTTCCAAGCGAGAAAAGCGATCATGTTTAGCCCGAGCACAAAGTGTCCGCGCGCCGACTCATCACGGGTTGACGCGACACTGAACGTCTCATCGGTCACCCCGAACGCGATGGCGGCCAGAAATCGATTCGAAGTCGTCTCGAGACGCTGCGACAATGCCGCCGACATGAGGAAGTGCCGTAAGTTCAAAATGAACGTCGTCAAAATGATTTCCCAATACATCGAACCGGCCATAATCAATTGGACACCGATGAACTGACTGGCGCCCGCAAAGATGAATAATGACATGGCGAGCGTGATGACGTTCGGCATATCGAAAGATTTCGCAAGCAGGCCGAAGGCGATGGCGATCGGGATGTAGCCGACGGCGACGGGAATACCGGCCCGCATGCCAGAACGGAAGGCGTCCTTATTCGAGATCGGTGTCATTTGCGGGACCGTAGTTGCCATGAGACTTCCTCCATTTCATAGATAATTTATTGTTGATTCGAGATTGGATCACCGTTTCCTGCTCGGACTCGAAAAAATAGGGTATAGATAGGCGATAAGGAGTGTGAATGTATGAGTCGAGCTGAAGAATTTATCGCATCGTATCACCGGATTGAGGATTATTTGAGTCGAGAGATGGGAGACGGCCAGCATTTCAGTTTTAGCAACATGGTTAACCGTCTTGCCAAACATAACCCAATCATTGAACGTTACAAAGAAGATTTACATCAAATGAGCCAATTGCGAAACGCCATCGTCCACGAGCGGCGCGAGCCAGATTTCATCATCGCGGAACCGCATGAATCGCTCGTCAATTTGATTCTCGAGGTGGAGAAAGAACTCCTCCATCCGCGTCAAGTCATCCCGCTGTTTCGTAAAATCGTGACGACGTTCGACGCCGACGACTCGTTGGTCGACGTCCTCGGTGAGATTCGGGATAAAAACTATTCGCAGTTCCCGGTCTATAACCATGACGGGTCATGGCGCGGTTTATTGACAAAAAAAGGAGTGACCAGCTGGCTTGCCGAAACGGTCGACGGGCCGCATGTGTCACTCGAAAGCATTCAAGTCAAGCACGTGCTCCATCACGACCCGCACCTGCGACGGTATCGGTTTATCGCGAAAGAGACGTCGGTCATCGAGGCACACCATCATTTCATCAACATGAAAGACGGGGTCCGGCTCGATGCGTTGTTGATCACTGAGACGGGACAAGAAGATGAACCGCTGCTCGGTATTATCCGACCGCAAGATATTTTATACGTTATCGGTTGAGGCGCCGTGCTCGATGGCGACCTCATATTGGGTGACCGTATTGCCAAGGACGATGGGCTTCACTTCAGAAGTGCCGTCGTCCCGTTTTTTATGGGCATGTTTATACGCTCCGCTATCGCGCCAATTCTCAAAGCTCGCCGCATCGCGCCACGTCGTCATGATGACGACTTGATCTTTCATTTCGTCCGACGTATCCGTCAACACTTGCATCCGAACGAACCCATCCATCGACTCGATACCTTTCGTCGTCTGGAAACGGGCCGTGACCGCAGCGACCTTCCCTTTTTCAACGTCTAGCTTGTTCATGACAATCCACATATACATGTCCTCCTCTGCGATTTCGTACGCGTCCATTATACCTTGAACGCATTCATTGATTCGCTCGAGATGCTCGCGTCAACGTTTCGCCCACTATTCCTCGAACGTCCAGTTTTTTGATAGATGATTGTCGCTATGAAGGCGGACGTGACGGGGAAGAGGAGCGGCAGGACGAAGCGTAAACGGATGAGCTTCACAGGAAAGACCCCTTTTTATGGGCTACTCCTCTTCTCTCGGTTTTCGAAAGGATGAAAAGAAGAGAAATTGGGGAATAATGAACAAGACCGTCTCCGCCTCATGGCCTGCTTCCTGTACTGCGCGAGCCCGATGTTTCGTGCAACTGGAAAGGGTACACTAAATATAAGAGAATGGTTGAGACTAGAAAGGAGTGAGCGTATGGAACTCATTTTTGGTTTACCGTTATTGTTGCTCGTCTTGTTCTTCGCCTTTTTGTACTTCAACATCAAAGGGTTATCGAACATGTGGAAAGATTATAATCGGACAAAATCGCTGATGCCGCTCGGGTTCTTTATCGTCGGAATCATCGGGATCTTCACCGGCGTTTGGACGTGGCTCGTCATTTTGATTTATTATGCCGTCCGTCCGAAAGACTGACCCTGACACCGTGTGCGAAAGCGCATGGTGTTTTTTGCTATACTGAAGACGAGGTGTTGTCATGGAGAAATTGATCAAGGCGTGGTTCATCATCACGCTCATTACGTTTGTATTATTCAAACTCGGCGAGACGATGACCGCTGCTTATACAGAAGCGCCGGATGAAGGAAATCCATACGTGCTCGTCTTGCTCATCGGTTGGCCGTTCGTCCTGTTGTTCATCTGGATCACCGTCCGGCTTGCACGGCGTGCGGTCGAATCGGTTCATCGGCTGGTACGGATCGGTCTTTTAGTCGGGAGCCTCGTCATGGCGGGAGTCGGTTTATCAATCAATGCCGGTCAAGCGGCTTCGCTCCGGGCCGGCATCCGCGCTTCTGAGAACGCGGCGTACGCATCTGGATGGAACCAGTTCACGAATATCATCTATGCGAACCAGTTGACGTTTTTCGTTTTGACGGTCAGTTGTATGGCGATTGGGGTGGCGCTATCCTTCGTCACCCGCAAACAAAAATGAGGAACGGCTAATTGAGCCGTTCCTCATTCGTTTATTTAGCGGAGTTTACTTTGATACAGGCGGGCGTAGCGATCGGCCGCGATAATGGCATCGGCGACTTGTTCAGCGGTCACATCGAATCCACTGTGGATCGTCTCACCTTCTGCCGTTGCCGCTTGACCGACTTTAAGGATATCTTCGCGGGAAGCGTCTTTTAACTTCACGTCTTCGAGTGTGACCGGTAACTCGAGCGCCATATACAAGGCGACGTAGCGATCAAACTCTTCTTGCGTCCGGCCTTCAAGGGCGAGTTGCACGAGTGTGCCGAACGCAACTTTTTCCCCGTGCGTCAAATGATGGATCTCTCCGTGGAGGGCGGTGAAGCCGTTATGGATGGCGTGGGCCGCAGCGAGACCACCGCTCTCGAAACCGAGTCCGCTCAGGAGCGTATTCGCTTCGACGACAGACTCGAGCGCCGGTGTGACGACTTTGGCCTTTACAGATTCATAGGCGGGGATTCCGTAATCGAACAGCACCTCTTCGCAGCGTTTGGCGATGGCTTCCGCCGCAATCGTCGGGACACCACCCGCCATCGTCTTACCGCCGAAGGCGAGGACACTGCGGACCTCGACCCACGTGGCAAGCGCGTCCGCAATCCCTGAGGCGATGAAACGGGCCGGTGCCTCGGCAATCAATTTCGTATCGACGAGAACCAAATCCGGATTCTTTTTATAGAAGCGATAACTCTCAAAGTTTCCTTCATCCGTATAGATGACGGACAGGGCGCTCGTCGGCGCATCCGTCGAGGCGATGGTCGGAACGATGACGATGCGAGCGTCTAGTTCATCGGCAACGGCTTTCGCCGTATCGAGCGTCTTCCCGCCGCCCATTCCGATGACGAAGGCGGTATGGCTCTCTGCTGCCGCTTTGGCGATTCGTTCAATCTCATGACGAGACGCCTCTCCTACGAAATCGGCCTTTTCAGCGTTCACACCACTTGCCTTGAGTGAATCGGTCACCCGTTCCCCAATCAAGCGCCAGACGATGTCATCGGCGATTAAGAGAGCCTGTGACCCGAAATGGTTAACGTGGTCCCCGATGCGATCGATTGTATTTTTTCCTTGCACGTACTTGGCCGGACTGATAAATACGCGTTCTGACATATTCAACATCCTTTCTGAAGGAACTGTGACGATAGGACAACAGTAAGTTTCTTCCCGATACACCCCCTCTTTCAAACAGTCCTACATGTGACATCTCAGTGAAACAGCTCTGCGCTTGTTTCACATCTCACCGAATATCACGCATAACACAATCAAAGCGACGACGGCGAGAAATCCCCAGTCGAGTATATACTTCATCACGGTCGTTCCCTCCTGCCAGCTGATGAGACCAGTATAGTCGGTTGGCCAGTCCTTGCCGTTTCAAAAATAGGACCGGGTCAAAAAAAGAGTACCGTCACGTATTGAAAGGTTTGAATGGAATCATAGCGGGAACAACTCTTTCGTATGCTTAATTTAGAAGGAGGAATTTACAATGTCTAAACATGTACTGATTGTCACGACATCTGCGGATCAATTAGAGAACGGTCACGCAACGGGGCTTTGGCTCGAGGAGTTTGCCTCACCTTACCTTCAATTCGAGAAGCAAGGTTATAAAGTCACGGTAGCGAGCATCGAAGGTGGAGACGTGCCAATCGATGCGAACAGCTTAGAAGGGGAGTTGCCGCAAGAGGTGTTGGATACGAAGCATCTCTTAAAAGATACGGTGCGACTCGATCAAGTGGCAGATGATACGTATGACGCAGTCTTCCTTCCAGGCGGACACGGGACGGTCGTCGACTTCCCGAACAGTGAGACGCTACAGCGTGTCATCCGTGACACGTATGAAGGCGGAAACGTCGTCGCGGCTGTATGTCATGGCCCGATTGGTCTCGTCAACGTCAAGTTGAGCAACGGAGAGCCGCTCGTCAAAGACAAGCGTGTCACTGGTTTCACGGACGCTGAGGAACGGGAGATGCAACTCGACTCAGCGGTACCGTTCTTGCTTGAATCAGCAATGCGTGAGCGTGGCGGAAAGTTCGATCACGCCGACAACTGGGCCGTCAACGTAGCCGTGGACGAACGCCTAGTCACCGGTCAGAACCCGCAATCGTCAGAACAAGTCGGAGCAGAAATCGTCAAATTGCTCGGTTAATCCCACAGACAGCTTAGGTTATTCCTAAGTTGTCTTTTTTTCGGACATATGTCCTTTTCAAAGTCTTTCATCTCACGTACAGTCAGACGAGGAGATAGGAGGAGATTTGTTTGGGTATTTTATTTGCCGTGCTCTCGGGCACGTTCATCGCGTTGCAAGGTATTTTCAACGCCAAACTCGGCTACGCGGTCGGTGCTTGGATGTCGGTCACGGTCGTCCACCTCGTCGGTCTCGTGCTCGCGCTCCTCATTTACGCATTTAAGCGTGACGCCGATCTGACTGCGTTTCGGCGTGTGCCTTGGTACTACAGTTTAGGCGGTCTCTTCGGTGTGTTCGTCGTCTTTGGGGAGTTGACGGCTATCCAACAACTCGGTGTGACATGGGCCATCTGTGTCCTGCTCGTCGCGCAATTGGTTGGAGCGTTTTTGATCGATGTGAACGGATGGTTCGGCGTGAAACAAAAACCGGTCAACCAAGGTCAACTCATGGGACTTGCCTTGATGGTTGTCGGCATCGGGATTTATACGTTCACGTGAGGGGGGAGAATATGGGAGTTGAAGCTGCGTTAACACGCCTGAACTGGCATCATCTTTTCTTGGCACAGACGCTCGCGGCGTCGTCGATCATGACGTTTCCATCCGGTGCGATGTTGTGTGCCAACGACCAAACGATCGAATCGTTGTTCGTTGTGTTAGAAGGACGTGTCAAAATTTATACGTTGAGCGAAGAGGGCAAGTTACGTTTACTGCGTTTAAAGATGGCCCCCACGTTAATCGGAGATATCGAATACGCCAGCGGACGGAATGTACTCCACACGGTCGAGGCGGTCGGGGCGGTGACGTGTCTACGCATCCCGTTTGACGTGCTGCGCACGCATAACCGGACAATCGAGTTCACGGAACATCTTCTGCGTGGCGTATCTGAGAAATTGTTCATCGAGGCGAACGCCTCGTCGAATCATCTCATGTCGACACTCGAAGAACGCCTGGCGGGGTATCTCGTCTCGCTCAGTGAATCAGGGAACGACTTGTTTCAAGATGAGATGAGTCAATTGAAACGGAAAGAAGTGGCGGAATGGCTCGGAACGAGTTATCGTCACTTGAATCGGACACTACAAGCGTTCGCGGACGAGGGGCTCGTTGAGAGAACGCGGACGAAAGTGACGATTTTAGACGCGACACGATTAAAAGAACGTGCCAATGGCATGTTGTACGAATAAGGAGGCCATTCATGATAGTAGGAATTATCTGTTCGGCAGTGGCCGGTGCATTCATCAGTGTACAGGCGGCGGTCAACGCAAAAATGAACGTTTATCTAGGAGCATGGGCGACGACGGTGCTCGTCTTTATCGTTGGGTTACTTGGTTCACTCGTTCCACTTGTTCTATTTGGTGGCAATCTGCAAGGACTGTTTGACATCTCACCGATTTACGCGCTCGGAGGGTTGCTTGGCGTCGGTGTCGTCTTCTGTGTCATGCGAAGCATTCAATTGCTCGGACCGACGCTGTCGGTGTCGATCATTCTCGTTTCTCAGTTGATTTGGGCGCTTGGTGTCGACCTAACAGGAGCGTTCGGGATGCCCCAATTGTCCTTGTCACCAGGTCAAGTCATCGGGTTGATGGTGCTGCTCCTCGGCGTCATCGTCTTCAAGCAATCACAGGCGGCTGCCCTGCAACAGGAAACCTCGAACGAAGCCACTTCACGTTGAAGGGGCTTTTTTCTTGAGTGAAACGGGTACAGGTGAGTAACGAATCTCTGATATGATGAGATGGTAGTACGAAATATACACAGAGGTGATGAAAACGGTGGATTCTTCCATAGTAATCGATTTACTGATTGTTTTATTCTTGATCGTGTTGAACGGGATTTTTGCGATGACGGAAATCGCGCTCATCTCGTCCAAACCGGCCAAACTTGAGGTCGAGGCGAACCGCGGCAAACGCAGCGCTGAGATTGCGCTCAAGTACTCAAAAGACCCGACCGACCTGTTATCAACGGTTCAAGTCGGGATCACGTTGATCGGGATCATCAACGGGGCTTACGGGGGTGCACGTTTCTCGGCACCGCTCGCTGATGTGTTCGCGCAACTCGGTATGAGTGCCCAATACGCGCCAACCGTCGGTTACGTCGTCGTCGTCACGATCATCACGTACTTGTCGCTCATTATCGGTGAACTCGTGCCGAAACGAATCGCGCTCGTGTCGCCGGAGAAAGTCACGATGGCGATCATTCCGGCACTCGACTTGTTTAGCAAAGTGATGCGGCCGTTCATTTGGGTCTTGTCGAAATCGACGCTGTTCCTCTTCAAATTGCTCGGCTTGAAAGCGGAACAATCAAGTGGCGAGACGGAGCTCGAAATCAAGCAGCTCTTGTTCGAAGGTGCCCAACAAGGAGCATTCGCCCATGAAGAAGTGCAACAAGTCGAGCGCGTGTTTGCGTTCCATGACCAGTTGATCTATGAGTTGATGCAACCGCGGACGACGCTTGAATGGGTTGACCTCGAGGATGATATGGACGATATCAAGAAATCGATTTATGAAAGTAAACACAATAAACTCCCGGTCGGTCGCGACACGCTCGACGAATTTGTCGGTTATATCGATGTCCGTGACATCTTAACGTTACCGACGCTTCGGGAGCCGTCACAAATTTTGAAACGGATTAAACAACCGCTCATCGTGCCGAAACAGCGCGAAGCGAGCCAAGTGTTGCAGATGATGCAAAAAAATGGCGTCGAGATCGCCTTCGTGCTCGATGAGTATGGTGGGTTCCTTGGGATGGTCACGTTGTTCGATATTTTGGAAGAAATCGTCGGCGAAGTGATGATCGAAGAAGAGACACCGGAAGTCGTGCGCCGTGAAGACGGAACATACTTGGCCGACGGTCTGCTCGGCATCGAAGATTTGAAACGGACGTTCGGAATTCGAGACAATCGTTTTGACGAAGGACGGAACTCGTACCATACGCTTGCCGGGCTCGTCATTTACTCACTCGGCGACTTCCCGAAACGAGGAGACGTCGTCGAAGCATACGGCCTTCGATTCGAGGTCGTCGATATGGACGGTAAACGCGTCGACCAAGTGCTCGTGTCGATGTTGCCTGAACAAACAGAAGAAGACTGACGCTGCGGCGTCAGTCTTCTTTTTTGTGCGTGTTCCATGTCTCAAACGCCGCCTGCATGAGGACGCGGGCAGTATGGAGCATCGCCCGTTCATCCACATCGAAGCGAGGATGATGGTGAGGGAAGACGGCCCCGACTTCGGGATTCCCAGCTCCAGTAAAGAAGAAGCTGCCCGGTACGTGTTGCATGTAGTACGCAAAGTCTTCTCCGACCATGAGCGGTGCCATCTCGATGACCCCATCGGCACCAACGACGCGCGCGGCGCTTCGACGGACGTGATCCGTCTCATTGGGATGGTTGATCACGGCGGGATAGCCCCGGATATAGTCAAGTTCGTATTGCGCTTCGCTCGCCGAACAGATATGGGAGATGGTCCGCTCCATCTCGGCGATGATGCGCGTTTGCGTCTCCGGTGTGAACGTCCGTACCGTGCCGGACAGCTTCGCTTCATCGGCGATGACGTTGAACGCCTGACCGGCAACGAACGTGCCGACGGTCAAGACGGCCGGTTCGAGCGGGTCGATGCGACGGCTGATGACTTGTTGTAATTGGCTGACGATGTTCGTCCCGACCATGACGGCATCGACCGTGTGTTGCGGAATGGCGCCGTGGCCGCCTTTGCCTTTGATCGTCAGTTCGAAGCGATCGGCCGCGGCCATGATCGGTCCCGTCTTCACACCAATCGTCCCATACGGAAGCGGGGTCCAAATATGAGAACCATATATATAATCGACACCGTCGAGGCATCCGTCTTCAATCATTGGTTTGGCCCCACCCGGTGCAAGTTCTTCCGCGAACTGGTGAATCAAGACGACGTCTCCTGGAAGGTCGATCTCACTCAGTACTTTCGCGAGAACGAGCAACGTCGCCGTATGGGCGTCATGACCGCAAGCGTGCATCGAACCGTTCACTTTCGAGCGGTACGGGACGTCTTTTAAATCTTGAATCGGCAAGGCGTCAAAGTCCGCCCGAAACGCGATGGTTGGTCCATTGCCGCCTCGGATGCGCGCGACGACACCGTTACCACCGACATGTTCGCGCACGTCAAGACCGAGGTCACGTAAATAAGCTGCAATCGTCCGAGGTGTCTCTCGTTCTTCGAATGAGAGTTCGGGATGTTGATGAAAGTGGCGACGGAGCGTCACCATCTCGTCGTATAGCTCCGTCAAGCGTGAATTGAGGTCAGTCACAAGCATGATTTGAACTCCTGTCTAATAATCATTTTTTAGAAACCAACTGCATGAATTATGCGTATCTAATTAGTAAGCGTTCCTAATCGTCTGAGTGGTGTTTCACACGATTGCCACGAGTCATTGGCTACATTTTTCCTGAGTTATGCTTATGGTATACGACGAAAGGGAATTAATACAGAAGTAAATACATGAAATGAGGTGTCGAAATGGGTTGGATTATCGCAATTGGAATCATCGCCGTCTTGGTGGTCATCTATTTCTCGATGTACAACGGACTTGTCAAATATCGGAACTGGGTCGACGAGTCGTGGGCACAGATTGATGTGCAGCTGAAACGGCGTTACGATTTGATCCCGAACTTGGTCGAGACGGTGAAGGGTTATGCCAAGCATGAGCAAGAGACGCTCGGCAAAGTCGTTGAGCTACGGAATCAGCTCGGTTCGAAGACGAGTCGTCAAGAACAGATGGAAGTGAACGATCAACTGAGCGGCGCTTTGAAGAATTTGTTCGCTCTTCGTGAGGCGTATCCAGATTTGAAAGCGAACGAAAACTTCAAGATGTTACAAGAAGAATTGACACAGACGGAAAACAAAGTTGCTTATTCACGACAGCTTTATAACAATACGGTCATGAAATATAACACGAAAGTCGAATCAGTACCGACGAACATCATCGCCTCCGTCCACAACTTTGAAAAACGTGACATGCTTGAGGCGCGTGAGGAAGAACGCGAGAATGTGCGCGTCTCATTCTAATGGATTGGAGTGGCGACGATGATTCTGTACGAACAGATTCGTAAAAACAAAATCAAGACCGTGTTCATCGTGGCCGGGTTCGTCCTCCTCGTCTTGGCTGTCGGGGTGGTGATCTCGTATTTGAACTATGGTGACCCGCTCCCGGGGCTCATCTTCACTCCGGTATTCTCGCTCTTTTATATCGGGATTGTCATCATGTCGAGTACGAACATTGTCATGAAGATGAATCACGCCCAAGAGATCACGTCGGTCGATCAACATCGTTTCCTCTGGCATACGGTCGAGAACATGGCCATGGTCGCCCGCATCCCGATGCCGCGGATTTTTATCATCAACGATGCGTCGCCGAACGCGTTCGCGACGGGTCTGAAGCCAGAGAAGGCGGCCGTCGCCGTGACGACCGGACTACTCGACCAGTTGACGCGGGAAGAAGTTGAAGGCGTCATCGCCCACGAAGTCGCCCACATTAAAAATTATGATGTGCGATTGGCGACGGTGACGCTCGCCCTGGTCTCGGTCATCGCCATCATGAGCGATATCGGCTCACGGATGCTGTTTTTCCGAAATGTCGGCGGGAGACGGGACAACAACCAAAATCCGATCTTTATGATCGTCGGGCTCGTCCTGTTGATTTTAGCTCCAATCATCGCAACGCTCGTCAACCTCGCCATCTCGCGAAACCGTGAGTTTCTAGCGGACGCGAGCGGGGCCGAGCTGACGCGTAATCCGGATGCGCTCGCTTCAGCGCTCGAGAAAATCTCGGGCGTCAAAACTCCAGTGAAAGAGGCGTCACGGGCGTCGGCATCGCTTTATTTTTCAGATCCTATGAAGAAAAAGCTGAGCGGACTGTTCTCGACGCACCCGAATCCAGAAGAACGGATTGCCAGACTTCGCAGTATGTAACAGCATCACAAGAGTCCTCTTTTTAGAAAGAGGGCTTTTTTGTGTGAATCGGTCTGTGAATGGGACGAGTGCATTTTGCAAATCCAGTTTGTATGAATTATAAATAGGAATGATAGTAAAAAGAAAACGGATTGGAGGGGACGTCATGTTTGAGTCGGCACTCGAGTTAGGCATTGTCATCTTTTTATTGATGTATTCCATTACGGTTTCACTCATGTTGATGTCAGTCAAAAAGAAGAGCTAAGTAGGAGCGGTCACACGATTTAAAACGGTCAAACGTCTGTATGGATCGGTCATGAACACGGCCGATTTTTTGTATGATATCATGGAGAAAATGGAAGAGGAGTGAGTGACGATTCAAACATTTATCAAATACATAGGCATCGGACTAGCACTGTTCATCGGACTGTCTGTCCTCGGTTTTTTCGGATTTAACCCGTGGCGATTACTCATCGAGTTATTCATGTGGATGACGACATACGTGTTGCCATGGATCTTTCTTTACTTTTTTATCCGGTTCTACAAAACATATGAGCAAAGACAGTAAAAAAGCCACCTCGCGCACGAGGTGGCTTTCGTCAGTTACCCGGCGCGGTGGCTCCGGAGTTTTTCAATCTCTTCGAGGACGAATTGGACGTTCGTTCCGACGATGACTTGAATATGGGTCGGGCTGACGACTTTAATGCCTGGAATGCCCGCTTTCTTGATTTGAGTTTGATCGACCGTATCCATGTCTTTCACATCGACGCGGAGGCGCGTGACACACGATTCGATGCCGGTGACGTTTTGATCGCCGCCGAGACCGTCGTAAATCATTGCTGCCATCGCTGAATATTGACCGCCTGCTGCGACGGGAGCTGTCTTCGTTTCTCCTTCAGGAGTCGTTTCCGTTGCGACAGCATCAACCGCTTCGTCTGACTCGCGGCCAGGTGTCGCCAAGTTAAATTTGACGATCATGAAGCGGAAGACGAAGTAGTAAATGACCGCAAACACAAGACCTTGAACGATTAACATATACGGTTGGTTCGCGAGTGGTAGCCGTGAGCTGAGGAAGAAATCCACGAAACCAGCACTGAAGGCAAAGCCTGCTGTCCATTGGAACGTCGCCGCGATAAAGAGCGACAGTCCTGTCAAGACTGCGTGAACAAGGTAAAGAACTGGTGCGAGGAACATGAACGAGAATTCGAGTGGTTCCGTGACACCTGTGAAGAAGGCTGCAAATCCAGCTGCGAGAAGAAGTGAGGCTGCTTGTTTCTTCCGTTTCGTTTTCGCAGTGTGGTACATCGCGAGGGCCGCGGCCGGAAGACCGAACATCATGATTGGGAAGAACCCAGCTTGATAGCGACCCGTAATCCCTTTCTCCCCTTCACCTGACCAGAAGTTCCCGATATCGTTAATACCGGCCACGTCAAACCAGAATACCGAGTTCAAGGCGTGGTGAAGACCAGTCGGGATTAACAGACGGTTGAAGAAGCCGTAAAGACCGGCCCCGACTGCGCCCATTTTCGAAATGGTTTCCCCGAAGCCGACGAGTCCTGTATACACGACCGGCCAGATAAAGTAAAGGGCGACCGAGACGAGGATCATCGAGAACGCCGTCATGATCGGGACGAGACGTTTACCGCTAAAGAAAGCGAGCGCGTCAGGCAATTGCACATGACTAAAGCGATTATACATTGATGCGGCAACAAGCCCTGATAAAATTCCGATAAATGCATTCTCAATTCGACCAAATGCAGGGTTGACTGCTTCTACATCGATGCTTTGGAAGAGGGCGACTGATCCTGCAGAAAGAAGAGTCGTGATAGTAAGGAACGCGACAAGTCCGCTTAGTGCCGCCGAACCGTCACGATTTTTCGCCATTCCCAATCCGACCCCGACTGCGAAGAGAATTGGAATATTATCGATAATGGCAGCGCCGGCTTTAATGAGGAAGGCGGCGGCCACGTTACCAGACCCCCAACCTGATGGGTCGATCCAATAACCGATTCCCATGAGGATGGCAGCTGCAGGAAGTACCGCGACCGGCAACATGAGGGAACGTCCGAGACGTTGTAAATAGTTCATCATTGTGAATGTCCTCCTTTTTGATGGTGTTGATCTTGTAAGCGTTGAATGTGGAGCGAGATATAACCAAGCTCTGATTCGGGCAAGACGATGCCGTATAAGTCTTCCATTTCGTTGGCGACGTCAGACGCACATGCATAGGCCGACGAAAATTTCGTTTGAATCATCAAAAGCATATCTTCGTCGATCGTATGGTGATCGTAATGGTTGACCCGATCCATGACGAATCGTAAATGAGTTAATAAGCGTTGATAGGATAAGTCATCTTCTTCAATAGATAAGTCGAGTCGTCGTGAAATCGATTGAATCATGTCCCTTACGATTGTCGTCTGCTTGACCGTCTTGCGTAAATCACCTCCTTTCACTTTAAGTGTATGGATATGGAGCGCGATGAAAGCTGCTTCGTCTTTCGGCATTTTGACACCGAGTTTGTCCTCGATGAGTTGAAGCGCCCATAACCCGATCTCGTATTCGTTCCGATATAAAATTTTTATCTCGTTCAACAGCTTGTTTCGAAGCGAGATGCCTTCTTGCTCACGTTCGATGGCGAACGAGATGTGATCGGTGAGGACGATATGGATATGTTCGTTGAACGTCGTCTCGAGCCGTTTTTCCGCATACGTGATGATTTCTTCTGAAATCGTGAAGTGCTCGATTGGAATCCGTGTGAGCAGTTGTTGAAATTTATCATTCTCGGACATGACGAATAACTTTTCCACCTTATGGGGATTGACGATATCGTTGCGTGCCTTCTTGAACGCGACGCCAGGACCGATGGCGATCTTTTCTTCGCCCTCGTCCGAGACAATGACCGCGTTGTTGTTTAAAATCTTTTTAATTTTTAACATGTGTCCTCCTATCGAGGAGTCATTGTTCCGCTTGAGCGACGACAGTCTTTCCAGAAATCGAAGGCCCGCCTACGTGAAACGAGTAGGGGTGAGGCAAGTCGTTTCCATTCGTGACAATCATCGGAGTGACTGTATCTTTCCCGGCTTGATGAATTTTCTCCAAGTCGGCGGTTAAGAGTGACTGCCCGACCGAGACCGTATCGTCGACTTCGACGTGGACTGTGAAGTGGGCGCCATTCAGTTCGACCGTGTCTAACCCGACATGAATCAAAATTTCAGCTCCGTCTTCTGTCCGAATACCGATGGCGTGTTTCGTCGGTGCAACCTGGACGATTGTTCCATTAGCGGGTGCTACGACCGTACCGTTTGTCGGCTTAATGGCAATCCCGTCGCCCATCATCTTCTCGCTGAAGACAGGATCGGTCACTTCCTCAAGTGGAATGATGTCTCCTTCCATGGGTGCATAAAGTGTCAGTGTATGTCTCTTCATCCACTTATTCAATAACATATTCGAATCATCCTTTCGCTTGAAAAATGATTGTGAAAAAACAAAACAGGCATGGAGTATAGACGGGTGGCGTGAGCCTTTCGTCTTACCCCATGCCTGATCGAATCAGTCACATGTGATCATTATTCGTTTTGTCACCTTCAAGATAGCACGCCAATGTATAGATATCAAGACCTAATTTGAAAGCGTTCTCTAGAAATTTTACTTCTTCGAAAATCTGTTGTATAGTAAGGGCGAAACTGAATGAGAAAGGTGTTGCATGTTAATGAGTGAGGTTGTATCTGCCTAACGAACTGAAAAATGTTGGATGACACATGTTTTTGTCATGCCTTCATGTTCTGTTACAGATACCGCCCATCCTAAACTGCCAGACACCGGTCTGTCTTTTTGCGTTGGTCGTCATCGGCCGACGCTTTTTGTTTGCGCGGTATCTCCAACCTAATTTTAAGGAGAGATCACCATGAACGAACAAACATTAGAGAAATTACAATATAACGACTTGATTCAACACGTTGAGCGCTACTGCATCAGCGGATTCGGCCGTCACTTGCTCCGGAACCAACGTCCGACGAGTCATCTGCAGACGGTAAAAAAACGGCTCCAAGAGACATCGGAGGCACGTGCGATTCTCGACGCGACGTCACACGTTCCTTTTATTGGCGTGTCTGCTATGGAACCGCTCATCGGTAAAATCAGTCGTGGCATCCAGCTCGAGGCGAGCGAACTCGAAGCCGTCGCTGAATTTTTCCGAGGTGCCCGTAAGTTGAAACGCTTCATGGCCGAGCAGGCGTTCTTCGCCCCGCTCCTGTCTCTTTATGCGGGCGAAATGAGCGAATGGCGCAGCATCGAGGAAGACATCGTCCAAGCGATCCGCGGGGGACGTGTCGTCGATGAGGCGTCCAAAGAATTGAAGCGGGTCCGCAAACAAATCGATATTCTCGAAGGACGAATCGAGGAGCGGTTGAACAAGTTCTTGAAGAGCGCCGCGAACCGAGAGGCGATTCAAGACGGATTTGTGACGAAGAAACAAGATCGATTCACGATTCCAATCAAAGCTTCATATAAGCACAAAGTCGCCGGGGCGATCATCGATACGTCCAGCCGGGGGACGACGGTCTTCATCGAACCGGAAGCGGTCGCGAAGTTGAACGCGGAACTCGTCGTCAGACGAACCGAGGAAGCGGTCGAAATCTATCAAGTGCTCGCCACGCTCACCGGTATGGTTGCGGAAGTATTGCCGACAATCGAGGCGACGCTCGACGTCATCGCGCAATATGACATGGTGTTCGCGAAAGGAAAGTATAGCCAAACCATCGACGGCATCGCCCCGCGTGTGAACGGTGTCGGGAGAATCCGTTTGAAACAAGTCCGGCATCCGCTCCTCGAAGGTGCGGTCCCGCTCGACTTCTCGCTTGGGGAGACGTACCGTGGACTCATCATCACTGGACCGAACGCAGGCGGGAAGACGGTCGTCTTGAAGACGATCGGGCTGCTCAGCTTGATGACGATGAGCGGCCTTCATATCCCAGCTCATCCCGACACGGACATCTCGACGTTTGACGACGTGTTCGTCGACATCGGGGACAACCAGGACATGGGTTCGGCGCTCAGCACGTTCTCGGCCCATATGCATAACGTGGCAAGTATCATGCAAAAGGCGGGGAAACGGTCGCTCCTGTTATTCGATGAGATTGGGAGCGGGACCGAACCGAACGAAGGAGCCGCGCTCGCCATCGCGATTTTAGAAGAAGCGTACAAACGAGGTTGTCTCGTCGTCGCTTCGACCCATTACGGGGAAATCAAAGCGTATTCCGAGACGCATCCGGACTTCATGAATGCTGCCATGCAGTTCGACCCCGACACGCTCGAACCGAAATATCGGTTGTTGATCGGACAGTCGGGTGACAGCAACGCCTTGTTCATTGCCCGGAAAATGAAGCTACCTGAATCGATTTTGAAGCAAGCGGCCCGTTATATGCACGACAAGACGTACGACCAGTCGCTCCTTGATGCGACGCGTCTGACACAAGAAGTCGTCCGCCCAGTCGTCGAACCAGATCAAGTCTTGTCGAAAGGGGACCGAGTCCGTCTGCTCGAGACGGATCAAGTCGGTCTTGTCTATGCGATGGACGAATCGCTGCGTCAAGTCACTGTGTATGTTGACGGTGTTTTCAGCGAGCATCCGCTCCGTCGGGTCCGGCGTGAGGCGAAAGCGCTCGACTTGTATCCGGCTGGTTACGACCTGGAAACGTTGTTCGTCGATTATCGGGACCGGAAAGAAGCCCATGACTTTGCCCGCGGTTCGAAGAAGGCGCTCCGTCGTGTCGAGAAAGAGATTCGGGCACGTCAGCGTGCCGAACGAGGCGAATGAGTGTATGTAACAAGGCACTCGGGTAAGGAACAAGGACCGGGGGTCACCATGTATCATTCGGCTTTCGGGTAACGTGTTGGAGGTGACTGGATGTTTTGGTTAAGCTTGTTGTTTGCCATCGGATTTGCTTTGATTCATTATTTCTCCGGACAATTGATTCATGTGCGGGAGACACCGCGGAGCCGCTTTATGTCGCTCGCCGGCGGTATCGCCGTCGCTTATGTGTTTCTGCATCTTTTGCCTGAGCTGAACGAATATCAACAAGAACTTGAAGGGCATCTTGAGAGCGGCCTGTTCGCCTCGATTGAGAATCATATCCTCGTCGTCAGTATGCTCGGGTTAGCCGTCTTTTATGGATTGGAACGAGTGGCCACACAAATGAAAAACCGTGGGCGCGGCAACGTGTTTTGGATTCATATGGCGTTGTTCGTCGTGTACAACTTCAGTATCGGTTACGTGCTCGCAGAAAGTGAATTCGATACGCCATGGGCGATGACGCTCTACTTTCTTGCGTTAGGGATTCACTTTATCACGGTCGATCAGGGCCTGAGGCATCATCATCGCGAGCAGTATGACAAGCGTGGCCGATTGTGGCTGTCGTTGGCCGTGCTCGCCGGATGGGGAATCGGGACATTCTCGGCGCTCCATGAAGTGACACTGTCAATGATTGTCGCGTTCTTGGCTGGGGGAATCATCTTGAACGTCATGAAAGAAGAGCTGCCAGAAGAGCGGGACAGCAGTTTTCGCGCCTTTGCCGTTGGGCTGATCGGATACGCATTACTGTTATTGGTCATATGAAAAGGCAACCACGTGGTTGCCTTTTTGTTTATAAGGAATTGGTGCTCTGATTGTCTACGTTATCATCGGTCGCAGGTGTGTCCTCATCTTGATTTGATCCACCGAATGGACCACCGTGATGAGGGCCGTGTCCACCTCCGTGACGTCCACCACCAAAGCCGCGCATATCGCCTAAGTCGTCGTAACTCGTGACGTCGGCAAAACGCTCTTCGTGGTCGGCAAGAATCGCGTCGGCCTCCTCTTGCGTCAAGTCACCGGATTCGACGGCTGCCTCAAGTTTCACTTCATGAGAAGTGATCATCCCTTCGATGAACTGTTCGATGGTGATCCCTTTTTCTTCTGCGAGTTCAGGAAGCGATTGTCCTTCTTCTCGCGCAGCTTCCACTTCGGCTTCGGTCAAACCGAGTGCCTCGAGCAAAGCGGCCTGCCCCGCTGCCCGGTCACCGAACATACCCCGCTCACCGCGTTCACCGCGTTCGCATTGTGTCGTCGTTTCCGTTCCTTCTGTCGTGGTCGTATCGTTCGTGGCGGCGTAGACGCCGGTGCCTGAGACGGCAAGTAGGCCGGCCAGGGCGATTGCTAATTTAGATGTCTTCATGTCAATCTCCTCCTTTACTACCTCAAGTGTAGGACGTGGGCGTTCAAAAGTTGTGAGGGAGTTGCAAGGTTTCTGCAAATTGTCTTTGGGAAATGATGGGTTCGTTTCGCGATGCGATATAATGAGAGTGGAGGCGATAAAGATGAACGTACTCGTAGTCGAAGATGAACCGAAATTAGCGGACGGGCTCGCCCGCTTTTTAACGTACGCGGGGTTTCACGTCAGTGTGGCTAGTACGCTCGCCGAAGCGAAACGACAGCTCGGACAACCGTTTGATGCGGTCCTGTTAGACGTGCGTTTGCCGGACGGGGAAGGATGGACGCTCATTCCAAAACTGAAGACGCTAAAGCCGCGGCCGGCCATCATCTTGACGACGGCACGGGGAGAGGCAGATGACCGTGTGTTCGGCCTCGAGCTCGGAGCCGACGATTATTTGGTCAAACCGATTGTATTAAAAGAACTCGAAATCCGTCTGAAGCGTCTCGTCAAGCAGACGGATGAGCTGTCGTTCGGCGACATGACGGTGGACGTTCGCTCCCGCACGGTGACGGACGCTGGGCAAGCGATTCGCGTGACCAATAAAGAGTATGAGTTGTTGCTCTACTTGTTGAAGCATAGCGGAGAAGCGCTCGATCGGAACCGTCTACTTGACGAGGTGTGGGACTATACGTTCGCCGGAGACACACGGACGGTCGATACGCACGTCAAACAGTTGCGCGACAAATCGCCGACGATGAAACGGCAATTGAAGACGGTGCACCGCGTCGGTTATCGATTGGAGGACATCCGATGAGCCGGTTGATGAAAAAATTGCTCTGGACGGCAATCCTCCCCCTCGTTGTCATGGCGTTGCTCACGTTTGGCCTGACATCGCTATTGATTGGACGTTTCGCTGAGACGGAGAGCTATGACCAACTCGAGCGTGAGGCGGATATCGTGTATGAGGCACTCGTGGATGGTCGAGGCATCCCGGGTCAACTCGACGTTCTTGTGTTTCAGGACGGGGAGGCGGTCAACCTTGACCGTGGAGGCAGGATGCGACGTCATATGACGCCAGTCCTCGATCCAGACTCACTTTCCGAACGAGATGAGGTCAGCGCGAACGGGTCAAGGTTATTGACGTTCCTTCGAGAAGAAGGGGATGTGCAAATCGTGACGTATGCACCCGTCCCGCTGTCGACCCCTCAGTTTCGCCAAATTTACGTCATTCTCGGGAGTGGTTTCTTGCTGGCACTCCTCGTCGCCATCGGTGTGACGTATTGGATGGGGCTTCGCTTGACGTCCCCGCTCATCAAATTGAAACAGGCGACCGCGTCCATCATGTCGGGCAGGCATGACATCGCGCTACCGCCTGTCACCGACGATGAGATTGGCGATTTGACGGAAGCGGTCCGTCAGATGAACACGTCGCTCGAAGAGAAAGAACGACTGCAAAATACGTTCATCTCAGGGGTTACGCACGATGTCCGGACGCCGCTTGCCATCGTACGAAACGAGGCCGAAATGCTTGAACTCGGTGTCGTCAAACAAGAAGATGTGGCGGCGACGGGTCGAAGTTTAACTGAAGAAGTCGATCGCATCGATCGGCTCGTCAGTCAGATGCTTGAGTACTCGAAGTTATCGGCGGGCAAGCTGGCGCTCACGATGGGGTCCGTCCACGTGAGCCAATTAATTGAAGAGACCGTCTTGCGGATGGATGACTGGTTCCTTCAAAAAGAGGTCGCGGTTGTACTCGAACTTGAGGACGTGACAATCCAGGCGGACCGGTTGGCGATGGAACGTGTGCTGTCGAACTTTCTTCAAAACGCATACCACGCCAGTCCAATTGGAGGCGTGATCACCATCAGGCTATCCGAGCGACGACTGGAAATCGAAGACGAAGGGCCGGGTATTGCCGAGACGATGCGCGCCAACATTTGGGACATGTATGTGAAAGGCGATCGTTCGAACGGGCATGGTCTCGGTCTTGCTATCAATAAGCTGTTGCTTGAAGCGCAACAACTCACTTACGGGGTTGAATCAAACGAGGGGGCGATTTTTTGGATCGAATGGGACTGAACTTGTTTTTACGAGGTGTCCGCTTAGAGCGAGATCGGATTGAGACGCCAGGTTACCCGTTCTCGCTCCCGATTTTTGAAGGATTTGACGAGTTGACGCTGACGAAGCCGGTCACGTTTTTAGTCGGAGAAAATGGTAGTGGCAAGTCGACGTTGATCGAAGGGATGGCCATCGCCGCCGGATTCAATCCGGAAGGTGGTGCGACGACGTTCCGATTTGAGACCGAGTCGACACATAGCCCGCTGTTCGAGGCGTTACGTCCGATTCGTGGCGCCTATCGCCCGAAGGACGGTTTTTTCCTTCGGGCCGAGACGGCGTATCAACTGTCGAGTTATGTGGATGAAATTGCACGGACGTCTCCTGACCCGGAACGGTTTTATGCGTCCTACGGGGGGCGGTCGCTCCATGAGCAGTCACACGGTGAGGCGTTCTTGTCGCTCATGCTTCACCGATTCCGGGACGGGGGACTATATATTTTAGATGAGCCCGAGGCCGCCTTGTCGCCGATGCGGCAGTTGACGATGCTCGCACGGATGCATGAACTCGTGCAAACTGGGAGCCAATTTATCATTGCGACCCACTCGCCAATCCTCATGTCGTATCCGGACGCCGACATACTCCAAGTCGAGACAGGACTCCAACTGACGACGTTCGATGAACTCGAGCATGTTCGTGTCATGCGTGACTTTTTAGCGGCACCAGAACGAATGCAACGCATCCTGTTCGAGTGAAAACGGTCACGGTGTAAGCGTTTTATTTTTATGTTGACGTCAAGATTTCAACGGAGTATGCTAGTAGCGAGAAGAAGAAAATCCATTTTGGGATTGTTACTGGTCAAGCAGGCAAAACCTAAATTGATGCCGTTCATCCAAATTTGGGGACCGGTGTGAATTTAGGTTTTTTTCTTTTCATTCGAACTTGAGCGGAGGTGAATTGATTCCATGCAGATTTCAAAAGTGTTCAACAACAACGTCGTGGCCATTCAAGCGAACGGTCAAGAGCAAGTCGTCATGGGACGGGGGATTGCGTTTCAAAAGCGTCCGGGCGATGCGATCGATCAAGCGCGGATTGAAAAGGTCTTTACGCTCGAGAGTAAAGAGAGCCACGAACGGTTCGTTCATTTTTTGAATGAGATGCCAGCTGCTGAGATGGATACGGTCAAAGAAATCGTCAAGCTCGCGGAGACGCGACTTGAGAAGCCGGTCCATGATTCGCTATACGTGACCCTCGCCGATCACATCCATTTCGCCCTCAGTCGGTATCGGGATGGGATCATCATTCGGAACCCGCTCGTTTGGGAAGTGAAACGATTTTATGGACCCGAGTTCGTAATCGGGAAAGAAGCGGTCGCCCTCATCAACGAGCGACATGACGTCAAGTTAGACGAAGACGAGGCGGTCGCCATCGCCCTTCATCTCGTCAACGCGACGATGTCAGGCGCCAAAGGTGAGAATTTGCATCTTGTCACCGAGATGACACGCGCCACACAAGCGATCCTCACCATCATCACGTACCACTTTCAAATTGATTTGGATGAAGAGTCATACGCTTACTCACGGTTTTTGACCCACTTGAAGTATTTCGTCCAACGACTTGCCTCAGGGGAGCAGATTAAGCCAGGTGGCGACGAGACGCTGTTCGAGATGGTGAAGCTGCGTTATCCGGACGCTTACGAATGTGTCGAGAAAATCGCCGGTCTGATTGCCACGAAGTACAATTACGAGGTCTCGACCGATGAACGCTTGTATATGATGATTCATATCGAAAACTTAATGAAAGAACGACGATCCTAAGGATGGTTACTGATGATGCAGGCCAAACCTAAATGACGACACCTCCCGTGTGCGTTCATTTAGGTTTTTCTTTTTACCCAAATTGAAGGAGTGAATAGCATGAGCCAAACAAAAACGCTCGCCGCGGACATCATTCGTCACGTCGGCGGGAAAGACAACGTCAAAAGCGTGTTCCATTGTGCGACACGGCTACGTTTTAAATTGAAAGATGAACAGAAAGCGAATCCCGAGGCATTAAAAAACCATGACGGTGTCATCACGGTCGTCCAAAGCGGTGGTCAGTTCCAAGTCGTCATCGGCAACAACGTTCCTTACGTCTACCAAGACGTGGTCGAGGCAGGTGGATTCCAGACGTCATCGAACGACGATACGGAAAAAACGGGTGTCTTTAACCGTTTGATTGATGTGATTGCGGGGATTTTCACCCCGATTCTCGGTCCGATGGCCGGTAGCGGTCTATTGAAAGGATTGCTCGCCATTCTTGTCGCCCTCGGCTTGCTCACGCAAGACATGGGCACGTACATCGTCTTGAACGCAGCGGCCGACGCGCTCTTCTACTTCTTACCGGTCATTCTTGGCCATTCGGCAGCGAAGAAGTTCGGCGGCAATCCGTATATCGGGATGATCATCGGGGGTGCGCTCGTCTACCCGGCCATCGTCGCGATGCAAGGGGCAGGCGAGTCACTCTCGTTCCTCACGGTTCCGGTCGTCTTGATGAGCTACGCGTCTTCGGTCATTCCGATTATCTTGGCGGCGTACGTGTCATCGAAAGTCGAGACGTTCTTCAACAAACACACGCATGAGGCGGTCCGTAACTTCACGACCCCGATGATGGCCCTCTTGATCGTCGTCCCGCTCACGTTCCTCGCAATCGGTCCGGTCGCGACATACGCGAGCCAAGGACTCGCCGGCGGCTATTCGTTCTTATATGAACTTAGCCCGGTCGTCGCCATCGCCTTCATCGGCGCGTTCTGGCAAGTGCTCGTCATGTTCGGTCTCCACTGGGGGCTCGTGCCGATTATCATCAACAACTTGGCGGTCGTCGGCATGGATACGATTGTCGTCGGGGTCCTCATGGCGACATTCGGTCAAGTCGGAGCGACACTTGCCATCACATTGAAGGCGCGTGACGCGAAAACAAAAGGGCTCGGGACATCATCGACGATTGCCGGCGTGTTCGGCATCACCGAACCGGCGATTTATGGATTGACGCTCCCACGTAAAAAACCGTTCGTCTTCGGGATGGTTGGCGGTGCGGCCGGCGGGGTCGTCGGCGGTATGCTCGGTACGGCAGCTTATGCGATGGGTGGCCTCGGTGTGTTCAGCATCCCGGTCATGATTCCGGCGACGGGCCTCGATATGACATTCTATGGTGCGTTAATTGGGATGGCAGTCGCCACACTCGTCTCGTTCGGACTCACGTTCGTATTCCATAAAGAAGTCGAGACAGGTGAAGCGACAACGGCAGAAGTAGCACCGGCCGTCTCAAAACACGTCGGTTTCCCGGTATCGGCTCCAGTCAGAGGAGAAGCGGTTTCCCTCGAGACCGTTCGCGATGAAGTGTTCTCAAGCGGCGCGATGGGGAAAGGACTTGCCATCATGCCGACAGAAGGGATCGTCTATGCCCCATTCGATGGTGAAGTCGTCACAGTCTTCCAATCGAAGCACGCCATCGGCCTCCGCTCGAATGGCGGCGTCGAAGTATTGATCCATGTCGGAATCGATACGGTCCAACTCGGTGGAAAACATTTTGAAACGTTTGTCCAAGCTGGACAGCGTGTGACCGAGGGTGATGTATTGGTGAAATTTGATTTAGAGGCTATCGCCCAAGCCGGTTATGACACGATTACCCCGGTCATTGTCACGAATACAGGGAATTACTTAGATGTCTTGCCGACACATGTCGGCATTGTCGAACCAAACCACGACGTCTTGCGCGTCTTAGCCTAAAAGGAGGAAATGAACATGAAACAAGTAGCGAAAAACTTTTTATGGGGTGGCGCCACGGCGGCGAACCAATTTGAAGGTGGGTACCAAGAAGGTGGCAAAGGGCTCTCGATTGCGGATGTGATGCCAGGGGGCAAGGATCGGATGAAAATCATCCATGACCCGACGTTCGATTTCGAGTTGCATGACGAGTACACGTACCCGAACCATGAAGGGATCGACTTCTATCATCACTACAAGGAAGATATCGCCCTCTTCAAAGAGATGGGCTTCAAGACGTTCCGCATGTCGATTGCGTGGTCGCGCATCTTCCCGAACGGGGATGAGCTCGAGCCGAACGAGGAAGGGCTCAAATTCTATGACCGCGTCATCGATGAGCTCGTCGCACAAGGAATCGAGCCACTCGTCACAATCTCACATTACGAGTTGCCACTCCATTTGGCGACAGCATACGGGGGTTGGCGCGATCGTCGCCTCGTGACATGCTTCGAACGGTACAGCCGTGTCTTGTTCGAACGTTACAAAGGTAAGGTCAAATATTGGCTCACGTTCAATGAAATCAACGGGGCCCAGTTCATGCCGATGCTCAGTCTCGGGATGGCGATCCGCGAAGGGGACGACCAGTTGCAATTGACGTACCAAGGTTTGCACCATCAGCTCGTCGCGAGCGCGCTCGCGACAAAAGCGGCGAAAGAAATCGATCCGTCGATGCAAATCGGCTGCATGCTCATCGCAGCGCCGGTCTATCCGTACAGCTCGAATCCGGAAGACATCTGGTATGCACACGACGCCGAGCGTATGATGAACTTCTTCTGCGGCGACGTTCACGTCCGCGGTGAATATCCGTCGTTCGCGAAACGATTCTTCCGTGAGAACGGGATCGAACTCGTGATGGAAGATGAGGACCTTGAGACGCTGAAAGCGAACACGGTCGACTTCTTCTCGCTCAGCTACTATATGTCACGTACCGAGAAAGCAGAGAAGACGGAAGAAGAGGCAGCAGGGAACATCATGAGCGGAATAAAAAACCCTTACCTCAAGGCGAGCGACTGGGGTTGGGAGATCGATCCGATGGGACTTCGTGTCATTTTGAATAAACTGTATGAGCGCTATGAATTACCGCTCTTCATCGTCGAGAACGGTCTCGGCGCTTATGACAAAGTCGAAGCGGACGGTTCGGTCCATGACGATTACCGGATCGAGTACTTGCGTGACCATTTGAAAGCGATGGTGGAGGCAATTGAAGATGGAGTCGACGTCATCGGTTATACGAGCTGGGGTTGTATCGATCTCGTGAGCGCGTCGACCGGGGAATATAGCAAGCGTTACGGCTTCATCTACGTCGATAAGCATGACGACGGGTCGGGAACGCTCGAGCGTTCGCGGAAAGACTCGTTCTTCTGGTATCAAGACGTCATCCAGACGAACGGAGCGAGCTTGTTCGAAGATGAGACGGTAAAATAAAAAAGAGCGGCCGTGGCCGCTCAGCTTGTTGACTAACATCAATAGAATCGCTCGTCCTTCCGGCGCCCACGCTTTCCGCAGGCAATCCCGGAGCCGCATCGCGACTTGCGTCGCTGCTGGGTCTCCGTTGGATTGCTCTCCTGCAGGAGTCGGGGCGCCGTCGGGCGAGCAATGCAAACGGTCGCCGTCAGGTGGCCGTTTGTCTTTTTCTGAGGCCTCGATGGCTGAAGAAAAAGTCCAGGACATGTTCTTCGAACCGGGGAAAACGGGAAAAGGCAGATAGACACCGAACCCGTCCGATGACTAGGGAGGAACCCGACATGTACCGTGCCCATCCGGAGAAGAGACATGAACCGATCCAGACGCAGACCACCTTGGACCAATTGGTCCCGCAGGACCACCTCGTCCGAAAGCTCGACCGCCACATCGATTTCTCGATCGTGCACCGCCTTTGCGCGCCCCTGTACTCGAACACCGGAACGCCCGGCATCGATCCCGAGATCATCATCAAGATCATCCTCCTCGGCCCGCTGTTCAACATCCGTTCCGTCCGCCAGACGGTCAAGGAGGTCCAGACGAACCTCGCCTATCGCTGGTTCCTCGGGCTCGGGATCGACGAGAAGGTACCCGACCATTCGACGATCAGCCAGGCCTATCGGCGCCGCTTCCAGGGGAACGACGTCTTCCAACAGATTTTCGAGGACATCGTGGGCCAGGCCGAAGCCCACGGCTTCGTGTCAGGGCGCATCCTGATCACCGACTCGACCCATATCCGTGCCAACGCGAACAAGAAGAAGTTCGACAAGGTCGAGGTCGAGCGTGTGGTGAACGCGATCGAGGGCGAGCTTCTCGACCGGGTGAACGAGGAACGGTCGGACCGGGGAAAAAAGCCCTGAAGCCCGCATCACCGAAACGGGAGAGCCGGTTCATCAAGGTGAGCCGGACCGACCCGGACGCGGGCTACATGTATCGTGACCAGAAGCCGGAAGGCTTTTTCTGGCTGGCGCACCGGACGGTCGACGCCAAACACAACTTCATCGTCGACGTGCACGTCACGCCCGGGAACGTGTCGGACAGCACCGTCTACGTCGCCCGTCTCGAGCACATCCTCGGCCGGTTCGCCTTTCCGTTAGAAGCGGTCGCCCTGGATGCCGGGTACTTCACGACCGAGATCGCGAAGGCGCTCGTCGAGCACGGTGTCTTCGGCGTCATCGCCCGGCGTCGCTTCGGCGGGAAGAAGGGGATGTACCGGAAGACGAGCTTCAACTATGTATCAGAAGAGGACGTCTATGTCTGCCCGGCGAAACAGCGTCTCACCTATCGCACGACCGACCGACACGGCTATCGCCACTACGCCTCCGACCCCGCCATCTGCCAGAACTGTCCGCTTCTCGAGAAGTGTACGTCCAATCGCGCCCACCGGCGCGTCATCACCCGTCATCTTGACGAAAGCTACCGCGAAGCGGTGAACCAGAACCGGCTGTCCGCATCCGGACGAACCCTCTATCGCCTCCGGCCCCAGACCGTGGAGCGCTCGTTCGCCGACGCGAAAGAGCTTCACGGGCTCCGGTTCACGTTCTACCGAGGGACCGATAAGGTCCAGCGCGCCAACCTTGTGGCAGCCATCGCACAAAACATGAAGAAGCTGGCCAACCTGTTGGCCGAGAAAGACCGTCTACATAGCATTTCTTCAATTTTATGTCGGGCAGAGCGCCTCGAGCACATGGAACACAAAAAAAGACGAACCAAATCGCGATGGGCGATTTGGTTCGTCAACAGCCTGAGCGGCCGTGGCCGCTCTTTTCTTATGCTTTCGTGACTTTGCGTAAGAGGATGATGGCGAGACTGACGCCACCGGCAATCAACATATATGTGAGAATCTCCGTCCAGGCTGCCATCAGACATCTTCCTCGGCAAAAACGGCCAAGTCCCCTTGAGGCATGGCGACGAGTAAGAAATGTTCGCCTCCGAGCGGACGGGCGTCTCCGGCCTGCCAACTTTCATACTGTTCGTGATAGCCGTTCACGAACAAGACGGCTCCAGATTCAAATGTTAGTTCAAGGTTGGGGTTGTCTTCAGATAACCGGATGGAACGGACACGTTCACGCCGGAGTCCGACGAGGTGATGGAGTTGTTCATCTTCGTTGAACGATGGACCGGATGAATGGACGTACCAAGGTCCTTCAATCGAGAGCCATGACTCGTTGCCGTCTCGGTTGAAATAGAGGAGATGATGGTTGGGGCCGGAGCCAAAATCGATTCCAACGAAGGAAGACGCGTTAAATAGATGCTGTAAAATCTGTGTTGCTTCAAGATGTTCGGTACGGGTCACGCTTCCACCTCACTTTAATGGGTTAGTTAATTCCATCATTTCACGTTACTCCGCTAAAGTAAATGAAAGGATTATGTGAAATCACTCATACGTAAAAAAACGTCAGCTCTACATTTTTTGGGAAATATTGCAATCGATTTAAAAAATTGGTCAGTGATTGGACGAATAAAGTCCCGGTTTCGATGATTCGACTTATAATCAAATAGTTAGATGAATTGATGAAACGAGGGGTAACCATGGTTTATGGCTTATTGATTGGCGGCATCGTCCTCATCACGATCGTCCTCAACGTCCTCCGGTTGATGACGACCCCCGCTCTGAATCGCTGGCTGCTGGCCGGTACGAGCAGTCTTGTTGTGATGTGGCACGGGGTGTTGTTCGATTTTTATGATTTGCATTGGTCCGTGCTGTTATTGATGATGACGGGACTCGTCTGCTTTCACTGGAAAGGCATGGTTGCAGCCATTTTGGTCGGGTGGATCTTGGTGTACAGCCAATCGGGAACGTTGTCGTTTCCGCTCTTACTCAGTTATATCTTCTTCGGATTAGGCGCCGCGTTGCTCTTCGGTTACGTCAAGCAGTTGAAGCGTGAGCGGTCGGGACGGTTACGGATGTTGACGGCGAGTTCTCGCCAATTGAACGTGTTCCGGGAAGTCAGTTTTACGATGCAAGACACGCTCGATCCGGATCGGTTGCTACAAACAATCTTGACATCGGTGACAGCCGGGCACGGGCTCGGATTTAACCGATCGATCATCTTCTTCGCGGATTTAGAAAAGGATAGCATCTACGGAGTCATGGGAATGGGACCGATGAATCCAGAGGACGGTTTTCAGATTTGGGAAGAAATCACGAAACAACACATTGACCTTCAAGGACTGATTGATGAGAAAGAGACGGACTCGACGCACGATGAGCAGTTGAACGAACGGATTCGGAAAATGACGATCCCATTTCATGGAGATCATCTGTTCAAACAGGCACTCGACTCTGGGCGGCCGCTCCACGTCTACGCAAGCATCACCGACGATCCTGTGCTGCGGATGTTACATACCGATTTGCAAATGGATGAGTGTACGATTTTCCCGCTCCATCATCAAGGTATCCCATACGGACTCCTCGTGATCGATAACGTCGTCAACAAGAAACCGATCACCCCTCAAAAGATTGATAGCGTTCGCCCAATCGCGGAACAAGCCTCGCTTGCCCTTCATCAAACGACGCTCTATCAGCGGATTGAGACGTTGGCGCTTCGTGACGGCTTGACGCGTCTCAAAAACCATCGCTCATTCGAACAAGATTTGGACGTCTTGTTCCGGGAATGCGAAACAGACGAACTATCATTGATTGTCATGGATATTGACCATTTTAAACACTTCAACGATACGAACGGTCACTTGGCCGGAAACGAGTTGCTCACGCGACTCGCGAGTGTCATTCGCCGAAGTGTGCCGGATGAACAGATGGCCTATCGGTTCGGGGGCGAAGAGTTTGTCGTCCTGTTGCCGCAGTATGACGAGGTCGAGGCGGCACAGGTGGCGGAGACAATCCGTACCGCCGTGCTCAAAACGAACTTTATGAATGGAGAAAGTCAACCGGGTGGGCAGTTGACGCTCAGCTTCGGTGTCGCTTCGAAGCACACGCTTCATGAACAGTCCCTCGAACAGTTGATTGAGTGCGCCGATCAAGCGTTGTATGCAGCCAAATCAAAAGGGAAAAACCAAGTCTGTCGTTGGGAAGGGGTGCCGTTATGACCGAATTTAGCGTTATGATCATGACCGTCGCCTTTATCGGTTCGATTTTATTAACGAGTCAGCCGTGTTATCGTTTGGTGACAGGTAACCTTGCGAAACGACACGCTGCGACGCTCGGTGTATCATTGAAAGACGTCTCATTCTCGTTCGACCAAATGGTGTATTTCATCGCGTTGCCGACGACGATTCCAGAGGTCCGCGATGCGGCGAAAGAGGAATTGGTCGTCGAACCATATTATGAGTCTTACTTCTTTCCGGAAGTGAACGGCGTGCAAGTCTCCGTAAAATCGGAATCAGCAGTGATTCCCATCGCCTATTTGCCGATTGACGACTTCAGCCTTCCTGTGCTGGATCGATATTTAGAGACCGGCAAAATCAATGAGCGCGTCAACCGGACGATTCGGGAACATATGATTGTCCATGGCCGCACGCTCGAAGCAATTCGAGACGAGGTGTATCATCAACTTCATGAAGACCGCCTGGCACAATTAAAGGGTTTCCATCTCAGACCGTGATGGAAACCCTTTTTTACTTCGTCAACATATGAAACCGTGCGGCACCAATCAAATTGGCCTCGTTGAAATGGGCGCACGTCTCGAGATCGATGCGGAACGTCCCAAACGCGTCGCACAGTGCGTCCAAGTGTCGCTTGATGCCGTCCCGCACTTCAGGACGTCGGCTGATGCCGCCCCCGATTAAGATCAGATCCGGGTCGAGCCCGAACTGGAGATTGTAGATGCCGATCGCGTTCCAGCGATAGAAGCGCTCTAATTCTGTATGGATGACCGGATTGGTTTGAAGCGCGAACACATCTTTTCCGGTGAGCGGGCGACCGAGTTGCTCGCTGCAACGCTTGACGAGAGCGGCGGTAGCGCCGATTTTACTCCACGTCCCATCTGGATGGGGAAGAGACGGGTCGAGAATCCAATAGCCGAACTCCCCTCCGTGGAAATGGGAACCGACCATGAGGACGTCCGAATCGACGAAGGCTCCGCCGATGCCTGTTCCGATGACGACCGTCGCATACCGTTTCACGGATGCGGCCGCGCCGGTCCATCCTTCCGCGAGTGCTGCCGCATTGGCATCGTTCAAGACGGTGACGGGCAAGTCGTACCGGTCTGCGAACGCTTGTAAGAAAGGGCGATTATGGATATACGGCAATGCGCTGATTCCATGAATCACGCCGGTCGTCGAGTCGACAGAGCCGGGCGCGCTGAAGGCGATTCCGTCGAGCGGGGCCTCGCCGGTCGCTTCGTTAAATATCACATCGACTTGTTCGAGCAAGCCTTCCCACGTCGCAGGGGTGGGGACGTGTTTGTTCGACAAGAGGTTGCCGTCGGCTTGGACGACTCCGTATTTGATACTAGTACCACCAATATCGATGGCTAAATAATGTTGCATACTGCTCGACTCCTTTATGTGGGGGATGACAAAAGTATTATGACACATTTCAAGGTCAAAATATGATAAATTTATAGGTACAAATTTATGTCATAGACAGTTCTACAAATCAAAAGAAAATGGCCGCGCCATCCAAGAAAGGACACATTCATGACTGAACAAGACTATGAACGATTGCTTCAAATCGAGACGGCGAAACCGCAACAAGGGTTCCCGGCCTCGGCCGAATATCATCGTTATGAACCGACCCCATACGAGGCGCTCGACTTGTTGCGTGACGCGTATCCGCTCGCGGCCACGGATACGGTCGTCGATTTTGGTTCGGGCAAGGGACGCCTCCCGTTTTATCTCGCTTATACGTTCCGAGTCCGAGCCATCGGTATCGAGATGGACGGTGGCTTCCACGAGGCGGCGCTCGCGAACTGGATGAATTACGCCAAGAAATACAGGACGCGGGGAAGTGTCCAGCTCGTCCGCGGCTACGCCGAACAGTTTGAGGTGCCGGTTGAGGCGAACCGCTTTTATTTCTTCAACCCGTTCTCGGTGAACGTGTTCCGGCAGGTCGTTGCGAACATCATCGACTCGGTCGAACGCGAGCCGCGACCGGTCGATCTCATCCTCTATTATCCAGCCGACGAGTACTTACATTTTTTGAATGACGAGACGCCTTTCCGCTACGTACAGGACGTTCGCTTGCCGTTAAAGAATCTTCATGAGCGCTTTCTTATTTATCGGTTTGATATGATGGAGTCATCTTGGTAAATGGGGAGTGGATCATCGTGAAAAAAGAAGAGATTTTAGATGCGTATCGTTGGCGACAAGCGACGAAAGAGTTCGACGCGGACCGAAAAATCGATGAGGAAGATTTCGAATTCATCTTGGAGACAGGCCGCCTGTCACCAAGTTCCTTCGGCTTCGAGCCTTGGCAGTTCGTCGTCATTCGCCGCGAGGACTTACTCCAAAAGATCAAAGACCATGCGTGGGGTGCGCAAGGACAGGCGTTGACGGCGAGCCATTTCGTATTGATTTTGGCGCGGACGCCTGAAGCGATGCGTTATGATTCGGAATACTTGCGCCACATCATTACGGGCGTCCAAGGACGGACCGAAGACGAGTACGCCCTCCGGGTGAAACGTGTCCGTGAGTTCCAAGAACAAGATTATCGACTGTTGGACGACGAGCGTGTGTTCCAAGAGTGGATTAAGCGTCAGACGTACATCCCGCTCGGCAACATGATGACGGCCGCCGCCCAAATCGGTGTCGACTCGTGCCCGATTGAAGGATTCAATCAAGCGGAAATCGATGAATTATTGATCTCGGAAGGTGTCATGGAACGAGGCGCCTGGTCGCTCTCGGTCATGGTCGCGTTCGGACATCGGGCCCGCGACTTCGCGCCGAAAACACGTCGCGATTTCAATGAAGTCGTCAAATATATCGGATGAAAAAAAGCTCAGCAACGTGACGTTGCTGAGCTTTTGCTTATTTCCAGTCGGTGATGCGATCGATTGGGAAGCGGACCGATTGGTAACCGTCTTCCGCTGCTTTTCCGATTGAGAGGAGCATGACCGGAAGATAGCGCTCTTTCTCAAGACCGAACGCTTCCGCGATATTCGCTTTGTCATAGCCGCCGATCGGGTTCGTATCGTAGCCGTGGGCGCGGGCGACGAGCATGAGTTGCATCGCGACGAGACCTGAGTCGAGCAAGATGCTGTCTTTGACAGACTCTTTCGGGGCGTCTTTGAAGATGCCTTTAATCATCTCAACTTGACGGTCGCGGACTTCTGGTGGCATGAGGCCACGCTCGACAGCCGTATCAAAGATTTCTTGTGTGTAATCGGCCATCTGGTAGTCGGCAAAGATGGCAATCACAGCAGATGACGTCTCGACTTGGCGTTTATTGAAACTTGCGAGCGGGAGGAGCGTGTCTTTGCCTTCCGCGCTATCGATGACGACGAAGCGCCACGGTTGAAGGTTGAGTGATGACGGTGCCGTCGTCGCTTCCTCCAGAATTTGTGTCATCTCTTCTTTCGAGATTTTGACGTTCTCATCATAGACGCGAATCGAGCGGCGTCCCTTGACGATTTCCATAAAGTCTTTCTGTGTTGTCATGTTCATATAAAAGTCTTCCTTTCATGTTGAATGTTAGTTTGTAACGTATTTAAAAGTTCGAGTAACTGTCGTTGCTCCTCTACCTTCATGTTTACAAAAAGTCGGTCCGATAAGCACTTCTTTTGCTCGGTCCAATGTGCAATCCGCTCCCGACCGACATCGGTCAAGTCGACATAAATGACCCGATTGTCTTGGAGGCAGCGTTCGCGCGTGATCAACCCTTGTGTCTCGAGCTGTTTCAAATGTCGCGTGATGGCGGCATGGTCGACCCCGACCCGTTGTTGCAGTTCACGCTGACGCAAAGAGCCGACGTGATGCAAGTTGCTTAAAATATCGAAGCGAGTCGAGCTGAGCCCGTCCATTTCCGTATCGAACAGTTGGGCCAGTTCTTTTTGTACGGTGATGACGTGGTAGAGAATCTCATCGCTGAGCGAACAAGCGTCGCGCATCGGGTATCCTCCTTTAAAAAACTAATTGATAAATCAATCATTGATAGGTCACACATGTATAGTAATCGGTTTTGAGAGAGAACACAAATAAAAAGTTTCAAAAAAACTGTTGTCAAACTGTTATATAATAGTCTATATTATAGTCAACTGATATATAACAATTGGATGGGAGGATGTGACGGCTTGGAACATTACAAACAAGTAGGTACTTATCACGTACATGAAACACTGCTCGACTTCATCTCGGCTCGCATACTACCTGAAGAAGAGGCACGGCAACACTTTTGGCATGGGGTCGAACGTATACTCGATGTGTTCATTCCTCGAAATGAATCACTGCTTCAAGAACGCGAGTCATATGAGCGACTATTACAGGAATGGTACAGCGAGCACAAGCAAACCTTTGATCTCACAGATTACGAGCGTTTTCTTCGATCTATCGATTACATCGAAGCAACCGTCCCTGATTTTAATATCGACGTTTCTGGTGTCGATTTAGAAATAACAAGACAAGCTGGACCACAACTCGTCGTTCCACTCGACAATGCGCGCTATGCGTTGAATGCGGCAAACGCCCGCTGGGGGAGTCTCTATGACGCCTTGTACGGAACGGACGTCATCGACGAAGAGGACGGAAAAACGAAGTCGAGCGGCTATAATCCGATTCGAGGAGCGGCGGTCATCGCGTACGCCAAACAATACCTCGACGAGACGTTCCCGCTTCGAACAGGTTCACATCGGGACGCGGAAGGGTATACGGTTCGCGCCGATGAACCATATGCCATCATCAATGGACGAGACGTCCCATTCGCAACCGATTGTTTCATCGGTTACGTCGGGAATCCAAATCATCCAACGAGCTTGGTGCTCGTCCATAACGGGCTCCACGCTGAACTGAAATTTGACCGGAATCACCCGATCGGCCGTACGGATGGCGCAGGGCTAACCGATATTGAACTCGAGTCGGCCTTGTCGGCCATCGTCGACTGTGAGGATTCGGTCGCGGCCGTCAACGCTTGGGACAAGGTCCACCTCTACAAAAACTGGCTCGGACTGATGGATGGTACGCTCGAAGCAACATTCTCAAAAGAAGGTCGACCGCTCACTCGGAAGTTGAACCCTGACCGGAAGTATATCGGGAAAGATGGGCGTGAAGTCACGCTTCCGGGCCGATCGCTCCTCTTTATTCGAAACGTCGGTCACTTGATGACGACAGACTTGATGCTCGACGCGGAAGGACATGAAGTACCGGAAGGCATTTTGGACGGGATTTTCACCGCGCTCATCGCGAGCCGCCACCTCGATACCAGACAAAATTCCCGTGAACGCTCCATCTATATCGTCAAACCGAAGATGCACGGCTCGAAAGAAGTGGCGTTCACAAATGATTTGTTCAACGCGATTGAAGATGTACTCGAGTTGCCGCGTCATACGCTCAAAGTCGGCGTGATGGACGAGGAGCGGCGCACGTCGCTTAATTTGAAAAACTGCATCGAGCAAGTGAAGGAACGCATCGTCTTCATCAATACCGGATTCCTCGACCGGACCGGCGATGAGATTCATTCGTCGCTCACCTTCGGACCGATGCGAAAGAAAGGCGAGATGAAGACATCGGAGTGGCTTGACGCTTATGAACGTCTGAATGTCCAAATTGGACTTGACACAGGATTCCATCAACGCGGACAGATCGGGAAAGGGATGTGGGCGATGCCCGATCGGATGCGCGATATGATGCGTGAAAAAATCAATCATGTCCGGTCCGGGGCGACGACAGCCTGGGTCCCATCGCCGACAGCCGCGACGCTCCACGCGCTACACTACCATCAAATGGATGCGTTCGGGGTCCAACGTGAGTTCATCGGTCGTTCATTTGATCCAACCACCGAGCGGGGCCGTCTGCTTGAAGTACCACTTGCCACACGTCTTTATACAGATGAAGAAGTGAACGAGGAGCTCGAGAACAATTTGCAAGGGTTGCTCGGTTACGTCGTCCGTTGGGTCGAGCAAGGTGTCGGTTGCTCCAAAGTGCCCGATATCCATCATGTCGGCTTAATGGAAGACCGAGCAACGCTCCGTATTTCGAGTCAACATGTCGCTAACTGGCTATACCATGGAATTTGTAGCCGGGACCAAGTCGAAGCGACACTTTACCGGATGGCCGAGGTCGTCGACGCGCAAAACGCAGCGGATCCTCACTATCGTCCGATGACGCCAGAGGTAGACCGCTCGATCGCCTATCAAGCGGCGAGAGACTTAGTGTTCGAAGGAGATGCGTCGCCAAACGGGTATACGGAACCGATCTTGCATCGGCGGCGTCGAGAATTTTTAGGTCAAATATCATTAGAACCGAATTTAAAAGGAGGAGCATCATCATGACAACGAAAAAAATCGAAAGTGAACAGTTGATTGAACGTTGGGTCGTCCGGCGGATCGTCTCGGGAGAATCGACCTCGGCGCTCGCCAACACGGCGTTCGTCTACGGGAACGATTTGATGCGCCTCGTCCTCGACCGGACCGATGGGTCGCTTCAAATCATGAGAGAGCCGGTCGAAGAAGTCGTCGTGTTCCGCAAACCAGAGGAACGGGATGAGGAAAACGTCTGTCGTTGCTGCGGCATGGAGCACTCGTCATTCAAAGCGGCACTCGAATGCTGCGCCTACTTGGATTAAATGTGCACTATCTGTTATATAACAAATTAAATTTATTAAATCTAATATGATACAGGAGGAACGGATATGAATGAGCAACGCATGCAACTCGAGGAGATTTTTCAATCAGAACGGTTTGACGGGGTCGAGCGTCCTTATGGAGTCGACGACGTCATGAAGCTTCGTGGATCGGTCTTAATTGAGCATACGCTCGCGACAAAAGGGGCCGAACGATTATGGAAGTTACTCCATGAACGAGACTACGTCCACGCACTTGGAGCGCTCACTGGCAATCAGGCGATCCAACAAGTGAAGGCGGGGCTTGAGGCCATTTATTTGAGTGGCTGGCAAGTCGCTGCCGATGCGAACTTGTCGGGGCATATGTACCCGGATCAAAGCCTGTACCCAGCCAACTCGGTGCCGAGCGTCGTCAAACGGATCAATCAGGCGTTACAACGGGCCGACCAAATCCAAACGGCGGAAGGAAAAGGGGACACGCAATGGTTCGCTCCGATTGTCGCCGACATGGAGGCTGGTTTCGGCGGTGTGCTCAACGTGTTCGAATTGACGAAAGCGATGATTGAAGCGGGTGCGGCCGGTGTCCACTTAGAGGATCAACTGTCTTCAGAGAAGAAGTGCGGTCACCTCGGTGGGAAAGTGTTGCTCCCGACACAGACGGCCGTGAAAAACTTGATTGCGGCACGTCTCGCGGCAGACGTCATGGGCGTCTCGACGATTATCGTCGCCCGGACCGATGCCCACGCTGCGAACTTGATTACGAGCGATATCGACCCAATCGACCATCCGTTCATCGTCGGTGACCGGACGCCAGAAGGATTTTATCGGACCGAGGCCGGCATCGAGCAGGCAATCGCCCGCGGTCTCGCTTATGCGCCTTATGCCGATCTTGTCTGGTGCGAGACGTCTGAACCTGATTTGGATGAGGCGCGTCAATTTGCGGACGCGATTCACGCAAAATATCCAGGGAAACTGCTCGCTTACAACTGCTCACCTTCGTTCAACTGGAAGAAGAAGCTGTCGGACGAGGAGATTGCGACATTCCAGCAAGAGATTGGTGCGATGGGGTACAAGTTCCAGTTCGTCACACTCGCTGGCTTCCACTCGCTCAACTTCGGCATGTTCGAACTTGCGCGCGGCTACAAAGACCGTGGGATGGCCGCCTATTCCGAGTTGCAACAAGCCGAGTTCAGTGCAGAACAGCACGGTTACACGGCGACACGTCACCAGCGCGAGGTCGGGACAGGGTATTTCGATGAGGTGTCTCTCGTCATCTCGAGCGGTCAGTCGTCAACGACGGCACTGGCCGGATCGACCGAGGCAGAGCAGTTTGAAGTGAAATAAAGCAATCAAAAAGATGATGCCGCGGCATCATCTTTTTGCATTCAACGCGGAATCGTGAGTACTTGCCCGACGCTGATCAAGCTGACGTTCGTAATATTGTTAGCGGCCGCGATTTTCGCGACAGTGGTGTTATACATCGTCGCAATCTTGTAGAGTGTGTCCCCTGATTTGACGGTATATTTCACGGTCGTCGCAGGTGGTGGTGTGACGGTCATACCTGGGATGACGAGCACTTGTCCGACGTAAATGGAGTTGACGTTCGTAATGTTGTTGGCGGCGGCAATTTTAGCGACGGTCGTTTTATACAGAGTGGCAATCTTATAGAGCGTGTCGCCAGATTTGACCGTATATTTGACGGTCGTCGTAGGTGGAGGAGTTACAGTCGTACCTGGGATGACGAGTACTTGTCCGACATAGATGAGACTATAGTTTGTAATTTTGTTGGCAGCGGCGAGCGCCGAGACAGTGACGCCGTAAGTCCGGGCGATGCTGTAAAGGGTATCACCTGACTTGACAGTATACGTTTTGCTGGTAGATGTGTTTTGGTAAGCGAGCAATTGGGAGACGGTGACGAACTTGTAGCCTTTCGCTTTCAGTTGCGAAATCATCGTCGGCAAGGCGAGCGGTGTACCTGGCGCACCAGCACCGGTGTGCATCAAGACGATTGAACCAGGTTTAATGTTCGTTTGGACTTTGGTGTTAATCTGAGTGGCAGTGAGTCCTTTCCAATCAATCGTGTCAATATTCCATTGGATTGTATAGCCGTAGCCGGCAGCGCCGACTCCGCTTAAGACAGCGCTATTGACGGCGCCGAACGGTGCCCGGAAAATCGGTTTCGTCGTTTTACCGGTAATGGATTTGATTTTTGCTTCCGTCCGATCAAGTTCTGATTTCATTTGCGTGGCGGTCAACTTTGTGAAGTCTGGATGGGTATACGAGTGGTTACCGAGTTGGTGACCTTTAGCTGCGATGTTTTTAATGTATTGGGGATGGTTAGCGGCGCCCGATCCAGTCAAAAAGAAAGTGGCTTTGACATTGTTCTTGGCAAGTATGTCCAAAATCTTATTCGTATTCGCACCATCCGCTCCGTCATCGAACGTCAATGCCACGACTTTACTCGTCGTGTTCACACTCGTGATGAATTTCGAAGCGGCGGCGTCAGCCGATTTTGGATAAGCGACTAACGGTGCCAACATGATCAATACAGCCATCAACATGCGCACAAATTTGCTTTTCATTTTGGTTTCGCCTCCAGTCTTAGGTGTATGTATCTTGATGTTAAGGCTTTCCAAATATTTACCTGTGTATATATTTTATATACCCTTCTTTCGATGTAAGATGTCGTAAAGTCTCATAATAGGTAAAGGAATTTTTGGATAATGACCCTCAATATTTGTGTTCAATTTATGAGTGATAAACGCGTCAAATATCACACAATTCTCACACATTTCCTAATAAAGGGTGCTATCATGAACAATGTGTGAAGAATGTAAGCGATTGAATAGGGGGATTCATGATGAGACAAACAGTGAAACGAATCGGGATGGCGACCGGAATAATTGGTTTGTTCGTCCTTGGGGCGTGCGGGGCAGATGAAGCGACTAACAGTACGGAGACGGTGCAGTCGATGGAACCAGTCGAAGCAGAATTAAACGTGCCGGCGACAGCCGACAAAGACGAAGCGGTCACGTTGGCCGTTCGTGTCACTCAAGAGGGAAAAGCGGTCGATGACGCGGACGAGATTAAGTTCGAGGTCTGGAAAAATGGCGCCAAGGAAGAGAGCGAGATGATGAAAGCGTCGCTCACAGAAGATGGCGTTTATGAGGTGGAGACGACGTTTGCTGAAGAGGCGGTCTACACGGTGCAAGTCCATGTGACGGCCCGTGCGATGCACACGATGCCGACGACGAACGTGACGGTCGGTCATCCGGAGACAGCAGCGGAAGCCGAGGCTGAAGAAGATCATCACCATCACGCCGGAGCGGATATCGTCCTCGATCCAAAGCAAGCTGTTGCCAATGAAGTACAACCGTTCACTGTCAACGTCGAGATTGAGCACGAGGCGTTAACGGGTGCGGACGTCCAACTCGAAGTGTTTAAAGACGGGGCGGACAAGCACGACTGGGTGAAGCTCGAGGAAACGGAAGGCGGAAGTTATGCAGGTGAGCATACGTTCCCTGAAGCGGGCACATACAACGTTCAAGTCCACGTGACAAAAGGACACGACATCCATGAACACATCATGGAGACGGTCGAGGTCAAATAAAAAAATCGATCGGCCGCGGCCGATCGATTTTTCTTATGCGTTCTGATAGAGTGATTCGACTTGCTGTTGGAGCGATTCGTTCTCGAGGAACTCGTCGTACGTCGCTTCTTTGTCGACAATCCCGTTCGGCGTCACTTCGATGATGCGTGTGGCAATCGTCGAGATGAGCTGATGGTCATGTGAGCTGAAGAGGAGTACGCCTTTGAACGTCTCGAGCCCATTGTTGAGCGCCGTGATCGACTCGAGGTCCAAGTGGTTCGTCGGATCGTCGAGGACGAGGACGTTCGAGTTCGAGAGCATCATTTTCGAGAGCATGCAACGCACTTTCTCTCCCCCTGAGAGGACAGATGCTTTCTTCATGACTTCTTCGCCTGAGAAGAGCATACGACCGAGGAAGCCGCGAAGGAACGTATCCGACTCGTCGGCTGGAGAGAACTGGCGTAACCAATCCAAGATGCTCTTATCCGAGCCTTCGAAGTATTCCGAGTTATCTTTCGGGAAGTACGACTGTGTCGTCGTCACACCCCATTTGACCGTACCTGCGTCCGGTTCCATCTCGCCCATGATGATTTTGAAGAGTGTCGTGATGGCGACGTCTGAACGGCCGACGAATGCGACTTTGTCCGTCTTGTTCAGTGAGAACGTGACGTTGTCGAGCACTTTGACGCCGTCGATTGTTTTCGAGATGTTGTCGACGTAGAGCACGTCGTTCCCGATTTCACGTTCCATCGAGAACCCGACGAACGGGTAGCGGCGTGACGACGGACGGATATCGTCGAGCGTGATTTTATCGAGCAACTTCTTACGCGACGTCGCTTGACGCGCCTTCGAGGCGTTCGAGCTGAAACGGGCGATGAAGTTTTGAAGCTCTTTGATCTTCTCTTCTTTTTTCTTGTTCTGGTCGTTGGCCATGCGTGAAGCAAGTTGGCTCGACTCGTACCAGAAGTCATAGTTCCCGACGTACAATTGAATCTTGCCGAAGTCGAGGTCGGCCATGTGCGTACAGACTTTGTTCAAGAAGTGACGGTCGTGGGATACGACGATGACGGTGTTCTCGAAGTTGATCAAGAACTCTTCGAGCCACTGGATCGCTTTGAGGTCAAGACCGTTCGTCGGCTCATCGAGGAGAAGAATATCAGGTTTGCCAAACAATGCTTGAGCAAGGAGGACTTTGACTTTCTCGCCACCTGTGAGCTCGCTCATGAGCTTGTGGTGGGATGCGTCGGTGATACCGAGTCCTTGAAGGACCATGGCAGCTTCCGATTCGGCTTCCCAACCATTCATCTCGGCGAATTCGCCTTCGAGTTCAGCAGCGCGCATGCCATCTTCGTCAGAGAAATCTTCTTTCATGTAGATGGCGTCTTTCTCTTTCATGACTTGATACAAACGCTCATGGCCCATGATGACCGTCTCGAGTACCGCTTGGTCTTCGTACGCGTAATGGTCCTGTTTGAGGACAGCGAGGCGTTCGCCAGGTGAAAAGCTGACGTCACCTGTTGTCGTGTCTTGCTCACCGGCAAGAATTTTTAAAAATGTTGACTTCCCGGCGCCGTTTGCGCCGATCAAGCCGTAACAGTTGCCTGGTGTGAACTTGATGTTCACGTCTTCGAACAACTTGCGCCCACCGAATTGGAGACTTACGTTATTTACTGTAATCATGTATAGGATCCCTCGTTTTTCTGATTAGTTTACGACGTGTATTGTATCACGTTTTTTGAAAACGCGCAGTCGTGGGTAAAAATGAAACAAACGTTGACGAGATTCGTATAGCTTGATAAGGGAGGAATTCAAATGAAAACATCGCTATCCATTCGCGAGGCGTGGTCGAACTATTATCGGAACGACTTTCTGCGTCTGTGGATTCTTTTCATCGTCACCGGCATCGGGTCGTATTTTCTATTCCGAGCTGTCATCGCCCCTGAACAAGTGGACGAAATTTTAGCCCAGCTCGGCGAATCGTTTGAATCACAAGGATTGACGTTTGATTCGAGCGCACGCGAGACGATGATCGCCCTATTCGTGAACAATACGCGCGTCACGTTGCTCGCTTTCCTGCTCGGGATGATTCCGCTCTTCATCCCGTACGTGTTCGTCGTCATCAACGCCGCGGTCATCGGCCTAGTCGCCATGCTCGTCGGATTTGCCGGAGAATCCGTGATTCAGGTCATCGTGCTCGGGATTTTGCCGCACGGTGTCACTGAAATTTCTGCCATCTTGCTCGGGGCGGCGATGGGGTTGTCGCTTAACCGGTACATCTGGAAGAAACTGCGTGGGAAAGAAACGGACGTCACGTTCAAGGCGTTGTTCGTGGTAGGCGTGAAAATGTTCTTCGTCGTCGCGGTACCACTCCTCGCCATCTCTGCTGTCATCGAGGCATACGTGACACCGCTGTTATTACAGTAAAAAAGCCATCAGCGATGGCTTTTTTATTTAAAATGAGGCGTCGTCTCGACACAGCTGTTCAAACGAATCCCTTCCGCCGATATGGCAGCGTTCACTTGCCAGATTTCAAGCCCGTCCGCAATCGCGTCGCGAATCAGCTGGCGAATTTTTGAGTCATGTCTCCGATTCGGATTGCCGGTGAAGACGGGCGCATCATACAAGAAGACATACAGCAGGACGGCCCGTTTGGTTTCCGGCAACGTCGCAATGAGCGTCTCGAGATGCCGCATCAACCGTTCGCTCTCGACCGGTCTCGTCACCGCACGTCGCTCAACGTGAGGGAGCGGCGTCACAAACAATTCAGCTAGGGGCGCCTTCACTTCCATGTAGACGCCATCGACCTTGAAATCAATCCGTGACGCACCGACGACCGTCTCTCGTTCCACATGTCTCGGAGAAGGAAAAGCTGAAATCACGTTCGTCTGCAAACAATGTTCGACGAAATCGTTGACGCGCCCTTGATGAATTCCGATCCATTGTCGGTCCGCGTCAATCGAGATGGCCTCCACCGTGAAGGCGGTGTTCCGTCGCGGGTCGTCCGTCGTGGAGACGAGGCAAGGGACCCCGTCAAAGACGAGGTCACCGATGCGGCCGGTGACCGGACAGTGACAGGCGACGACGGTGTCGCCGAGCAACACGTCCATCAGGAACCGATTGCGGCGTTTCAAGATGACCCCTTCCTGCAAGGGGGATACAAAGCGATACATCGTCAGACGACGCGCGTGACCGTCGTGTCGAGCTCGAACGTGACATTGCCGGCCAAGGCGCGTGAAATCATACAAGAGTCCTTCGCTTTTTTAGCAATCCGTTCGACGATTGTGATGTCACGGTCTGTGGCCGTTTTGGGGACGTTGATACGTGTCGTGTAGCGAATCGTCTCATACGTGAAGACTCCGTTTGTCACGTCGACGATGCCTTCGGCGTCAATCGTGATGCCTTGATGCGGCAGGTCACTCCGTCCGAGCATAGCCGCAAGTGTGATGATATAACAGGTCGCCGCGGCACCGAGCAGCATCTCATCCGGGTTCGTGCCGATGCCAGGACCGTCCATTTCCGGGGGAATCGAAATTTGTGTCTTTAACCGTTCGGCCTCGAGCGTCCCGACGTCGTTGCGTCCGCCGGTCCAGTCGAGGTTCATTTGAAACGTATGCTTCATAAAAAAATCGCCTCCAATGTCTCTATTCTAAAAGAGAACGGTTGGAGGCGCATGTGTTATGCTCGCGCGCGTTCAGCGAACGTGCGGAGCGTCCCGATGATGACGTGGGTCGCTTTTTCCATGTTGTTGACGGAGACGTACTCGAACTTGCCGTGATAGTTCTCGCCGCCCGTGAAGATGTTCGGGGTCGGGAGTCCCATATACGACAGTTGTGAACCGTCCGTCCCGCCGCGAATCGGCTCAATTTTCGGATCGATGTCGAGTTCGCGCATGACGTCGGCGACGGTGTCAACGATGTGTTTCACCGGCTCGATTTTCTCGGCCATGTTGTAGTATTGATCGTCCATCTTCAAGTCGACGCGCGCTTCGCCGTATTTCTGTTTCCATTCGACGACAAGCTTTTCAAGCAACGCTTTGCGTGCCTCGAACTTCGTTCGGTCGTGGTCACGGATGATGTATTGCAGCGTCGTCGTCTCTACGTCGCCAGAGAAGCCGTTCAGATGGAAGAAGCCTTCATAGTCGCTCGTATGCTCTGGTGCCTCATCGGCCGGAAGGCGGTTGTGGAACGCCATTGCCAGTTTCATCGAGTTCACCATCTTGTTTTTAGCACTGCCCGGGTGAACGTTCGTCCCGTGGAACGTGACCGTCGCCCCGGCGGCATTGAAGCTCTCGTATTGCAGTTCGCCGAGCGGACCGCCGTCCATCGTATAGGCGAAGTCGGCGTTGAAGCGGGCGACGTCGAATTTATGTGGTCCTCGTCCGATCTCTTCGTCCGGTGTGAAGGCGATTCGGACCGGTCCGTGCGGAATCTCCGGATGGGCCAGTAAGTATTCGATCGCGGTGACGATCTCGGCCATGCCGGCTTTGTCATCGGCACCGAGGAGCGTCGTCCCGTCTGTCGTGATGAGCGTATGCCCGACGTAGCCGTCAAGTTCAGGGAAGTCGCGTGGGGACAAGATGACATTGAGTGCCTCGTTCAAGACGATATCGCCGCCCTCGTAATGCTCGACGAGTTGCGGGTTGACGTTCGTCCCGGTGAAGTCGGTCGCCGTATCGACGTGGGCAAGCAGGCCGATTGTCGGAACGTCATGGTCGACGTTACTCGGAAGGGTGGCGAACAAGTAGCCATATTCATCCGTCTCGACGTCTTCGAGTCCAATCGCTTTCAACTCAGCCTCGAGATGACGAATCAAGTCCCACTGTTTCGCCGTTGAGGGTGTCGTTTCACTCGTAAAGTCGGACTGTGTATCAATTTTTGCATACGTGATTAAACGTTCAATTAATTTCGATTGCATGGTCTGCCTCCTCTAATGAATCTATCTCATTTAGTGTAGCATGAGAGCCGTTTTGTGAAGTATCGAAATTGTTTGAAAATAAAAAGAGAGGCGCGATGGCCTCTCCCTGGATTACTGGACGATGACGCCGCCATCGATGACGAACTCGGCCGCGGTAAAGTAACTCGATTCTTCTGATGCGAGGAACAAGACGAGGTTCGAGACGTCGCCCGGTGTGCCGATTCGTTTAAGCGGTACCGTCTCTGCCATCTGTCTGACGATTTCTTCGACACCCGGTTGCATAATCATCGGTGTCTCAATTAAGCCCGGGTGAATCGAGTTGACGCGAATCCCATCAGCTGCGACTTCAAGCGCGATCGCTTTCGTCATCCCTCGCACCGCGAATTTCGAGGCGACGTATGCGGCCCCACCCAGACCAAGAATGCCTGAAATGGACGAGATATTGATAATCGATCCATGTCCTGCTTTCCGCATCGATGGAATGACCGATTTCATACCGAGGAACACACCGACTTGGTTAATGTCGATGACTTTGCGGTAATCGGCTTCGGACAACTCGTCAAGTGTATGCGTCAATGCGATGCCGGCGTTGTTGACGAGAATCGTGATCGGGCCAAACTTTGCTTCGGCGGTCTTCACCGCACTCTCCCAGTCTTCTAGTTTGGTGACGTCGTGTTTCAAGAAAACGACAGCCTCACCGAGTTCTTTGGCGAGCGCTTCGCCTTCATCCACTAAAATGTCGGTAAACAATACGTGTGCACCTTCCGCTACGAGCTTCCGTACGTGGGAGGCACCCATTCCGCGGGCCCCACCGGTCACAAATGCGACTTCACCTTGTACACGTCCCATTGTCCTTCCTCCTTTTCAAACAAGAAAGCACCGTCTCTCTATATTATAATATGCGTTATTACATATTATGAAGTAGTTTGACCGTGAAATAGTTAGAAAAGAAGGGGGAGGAGAAACGGCAACACAAATGACGTGAAGATGGCAGATAGACCCATCGCGGCGCCGCCTGTCGCCCCAGACAGTGGATGTTCTGTGGCGGCTTGGGCCGTTCCGATGCCGTGGCTGAGCGTTCCGAGCGCCAATCCGCGCGTGAACGGGTCGGTCACGTTGAAGAGTGTGAGAATCGTCGGACCGAGCATGGCCCCGAGGATTCCGCAAGCGACGGCGACCGACGCGGCGAGCGCGGCATCACCTTGTAGTTGCCGCGCCAATTCCAGTGCGATCGGTGACGTCACCGATTTGACGGACAAGGCGAGCAAGACGTGATCTGTCAATTGGAGCGCGGTCCCTAACCCGACAGCGACGAAAATCGTCGACAGCGTCCCGAGCATAATGGCCCCGAGTGCCCGTTTCGCGCGCGCGAGCAAGATGGGCAAGTTGCGATAGAGTGGTAATCCGAGTGCGACCGTGGCTGGTCCGAGCAACGTTGTGATGGCGTCCCGGGCCGGTGCGTACGTACCATACGTCTGTCCGGACAAAAGTAACACCACAATCAACGTCGCCGTACTCAAGAAGACAACGTTCGTGAACGGGGACGCCCATTTGAAGGACAGTTTGCGGCTCAACATATAGACACCGATAGTGACGAGCACCCAAAATAACGTCATGACGCTTCACCTCGTCTTCCTGAGATGAGTGCGGTGACGATGAGGCCGACGAATAGACTGATGATCAAGGCGGCAAAGAGCGGCACACCTTCCGCCTTTAATAAATCACTGTACGACATGAGTCCGACCGCAATCGGGATGAAGAAGAAGGCGAGATGCTTCGTTAAAAAACCAGCGCTGTCTTCAATCCACTCGACCCGGATCAGTTTGGTCATCAATAAGAGCAACAAAAGCACCATGCCGATGACACTTCCAGGAATTTTTAAATCAAGCGTAGCGACGATCCAATTTCCGAGTGTGCTCAAGCCAAACAAGAGCGAAAGGCCAATCACCCATTTGATGAGACGTTGCATATATGACATCCTTTCGCGAATAAGTTCAAAACGTATGCATTTTCTCAAGTTTCCTTCGTTCGGTCAAGATAAAGGCTATATCAAAAACGATCAAGGGTACACACGTTCGGTATGGTAGACTACTTTTATCATATCTGAATGAGGTGTTCGAATGGAACTTCAATCAATCAAACAGTTTATTGAACAACACGGGCTTGAACAGGGGGACGACATCTTAGCGGCATTCACGAAGCGCATCAACTTGAAGCTTGTACCCCGAACGACACGAGAAGAAGTCGCAATCGGTCACTCGAAATTTGGTGGCTATCCGGATTTACCGAGTGCGTCGGACCATCCAGGAGAGAATTTGACGTTTTTGGCGCAATTTCGCTTGAGCGACTTCGCGGGCTATGAGTCGGTCGAGGCGCTTCCGAAAGAAGGACTCCTGTCTTTCTTTTACGATATGGAAGAACAACCGTGGGGTGACGCGGACGAACGTCACTTATGGTGCGTCATTTATACGGAAGAGACGAGATTAGAACGCATCCGCGTCGGTGAAGCACTCAATGAGCGAGCCGTCGCGTTCGAGGAGTCCTACGCCCCGAACGTTGATACACTATTCAATCTCATGACGGAAGACGAGTACATCATCCTCGAAGAGTTGTTCGATGAAGGCGAGGTGCACGCGATTGGCGGACATCCGGACGAAATACAAAACGATGTGTTCGAAGAAATTGAAGACGCGTACGGTGACCGTTTCAGCGACCCGTTTCTTCTCTTCCAGATGGACTCGACAGAAGAACTCGACGTCATGTTCGGTGACGCCGGGACTCTCTATTTCCTCATTCCGACCGATGCACTCCGCGCTAAACGGTTTGAAGAAACTGAAATCATCATGCAATGTCACTGAACACAAAAAGAGAGTTGACCACGGCGGTCAACTCTCTTTCAGTTTATGCTTGTTGTTTTTTACGGAACCGTGCGAAGAACTCATACACGATTGGGACAATGAGGAGCGTCAAGAGCGTTGAACTTGTCAATCCACCGATGACGGTTACACCGAGACCTTTCGAGATCAAGGCACCACCTTCAAGGCCGAGCGCGAGCGGTGCGAGGGCACCAATCGTCGCGAGTGCCGTCATAAGGATTGGACGGAGTCGCGTACCCGCTGCCTCAAGTAAGGCATCACGTGTCGAGAGACCAGCTGCTTCTTTATGAATGACACGGTCAATCAAGACGATGGCGTTCGTGACGACGATCCCAATCAACATGAGTGCCCCGATCAAAGCTGATACGGAGATCGTTTCGCCTGTGATGAGAAGGGCGACGAGTCCCCCGATAATCGCATACGGGAGCGAGAATAGGACGACGAACGGTGTGACGGCACCGCCGAACGTGATGACGAGCACCAAGTAGACGATGGCGATAGCCGCGAGCATCGCGAGACCGAGCTGAGTGAACGATTCTTGAATCTGTTCAGTGACACCACCGACGTCATAGGTGACACCTGTCGGTAGCTCGATGTCAGACACACGTTCTTCAATGGCAGCCGAAGCTTCCGTCGCTTTGTCGGTGCTGAGTTCGACGTTGACGCGAGCGAGGAGCTTCCCGTCACGTTGAACGAGCGTATCCGGTGTCGTACCTTCCTCGACTTCGATGAAGTCTGAGATTGGACGTGGTCCGAACGGTGTCGTCACTTCTTGTTCCTGCAAATCTTCAATGCTGTCGTACGTGACTTGTTCGGTTGGAATGATGACGTCGAGTTGCTTGTCATCAATCGTCACCGTCGAGAGCGGACTTTGCTGTGCTTGGAACTGCCCGATCGTCTGGGCGAGCTGAGCGGCCGACACACCTGCTTCAGCAGCTTCTTGCTGGTCGACGTTGAACGTGTACTGGACGTATGATTCACGAAGGTCAGACGTCGCTTGGCGGACGTAATCCGTCTCTTCTTCAATCGTCTCAATGAACGTCGGAACGATGGCTTCGAGGTCCTCGAGTGAGTTGGCGTAGACGTTGTATGTCACACCGCTCGTTCCGGCACCGCCGGCGAAGTCTTGTTCTTTCCATTCGCCACCTGAGGCGAGTTCGTTCAATTGTTCGATGTCGGCCAACTTGACGTCGGCAAAGTCTTCTGTGTCCGGATCGTACTGGACGATGAAAATTCCTTGTTTGTTATTACCTGGGTTAAGCGGGTTCTCGCCACCGACCGTGAATTGAACGTCGGTCGCGTTCGCTTGCTCTTCCATGAAATATGTTTCAGCAATTTCTGCTGCCGCGATCGAATCATCGAGCGTCTGGCCTGGCTCTGGGTCGAACGTGACGTAAAGCGTCTTCTCAGACTCTTGGTTCAAGAAGTTGACGCCGATGGCCGGGACGAGGGCGAAGCTTCCGATTAAGAGCGCTGTCGCTAGTCCGAAGACGACGAGTTTATGGTTGAGCGACCAGTTGAGGACGCCGCGATACCATTCGGCTAGTTTTCCTGGTCCTTCTTCCGGTTTCAACTTGTCGCGGTTTTTAAAGAACGAGTCGGCCATCATCGGTACGACTGTGATTGCGACAAGTAATGACGCGAGCAAGGCGAAGACGACGGTCAAGGCGAACGGTAAGAACAGTTCCCCGACGAAGCCCGTGACGAATCCGAGTGGCAAGAAGACGGCAATCGTAACGATTGTCGACGACGCGATCGGGACGAACATTTCCTTCGTCGCGGCAACCATCAATTCTTTACCGCGTAACGTCTCGTTCGGACGGGTAAGACGACGATAAATGTTTTCGATGACGACGATGGAATCGTCAACGACCCGCCCAATGGCGACAGTCATCGCGCCGAGCGTCATGATATTGAGCGTGATATCGAGCTGCTTCAAGACGATCAATGCCATCAAAAGCGAGAGCGGGATGGAGATGACCGCAATAATCGTCGAGCGGAAGTTACGAAGGAACACGAGAATGATCAAGATCGCGAATAGACCACCGAGTAACGCTTTCGATACCATCGTTTCGACCGATTCTTCAATCGGTTGACCTTGGTCGAGCGTGACCGACACTTTAGCCGTGTCATAGTCGGCTTCGAAATCAGCGAGCACCTCTTTGACGGCGTTGACGACGTCAACGGTGTTCGCGTCTTGTGTTTTCGTCACTTGAATCCCGATGGAACGTTCCCCGTTCGACCGTGAAATGGACTCCTCGATACCACGGTCTTCAATCGTCGCGAGTTCGCTCAAGGCGACGGTCGGGACGGTTGTCGGAATGTTAGCAGGTGGGACGGCACCTGGTCCTTCAGTCGGTACCTGTGGTGTCTCGCCGGTCGGAAGTTCCGTCGGCGCACCTGGCACAGGCTGTTCCGTTTGAGCTGGAGAATACGGGATTTGCAGGTCACGGAACGCTTCGAGCGTCTCTGACTTCCCGTCGATGACGACGGCTTGCTCCGTATCACCGAGTTCATATAAACCGAGCGCGATGCGAGCATCATTCGCTTGAATCAACTGTTTGACCGTATCTTCCGTCAAGTTGTATTCGGCGAGGGCGTCCGCGTCGAACTGCAACTCGACGCGACGAATCTCTTGTCCGGCGATTTGGACGGTCTGGGCACCTTCGATTCCTTCAAGGGCCGGTTGTAATTCTTCTTCGACCAATTTCGTCAATTCGGCCAAATCAAGGCTCTCATCCGAGACGGCCGCACCTACAACTGGGAACGCATCAAAGCTGAGACGCGATACTTGTGGGTCTTGGGCGGCTTCAGGCAACTCGACATTGCTGAGCGCATCTTTGACAAGTTGTTCAGCTTCTTCCATGTCGGTGCTGAAGTCGTAATCAATTTGAATGTTTGAGGCGTTCTGGAACGAGCTCGAACGGACTTGTTCGACTCCGTTCAAGCTCTTCAAACGTTCTTCGAGCACGGTGCTCACTTCGTCGAGCACTTGTTCAGGTGAGGCTCCTGGATAAATCGTCGTCACCGAGACGGTCGGTGTCGTGATGTCAGGCAATGTTTCTAGTTTCATCGTCAAGCCGGCGAAAATTCCGGCGGCCGTCAAGATGATCGTCATCAACCAGACGGCGAACTTGTTGTTGACGGAGAAGGACGTGATTTTCTGCATGGGGTTCATTTCTCCTCTGATGGGTTAGTCTGTTTTACCCGAATCGATGTTCCGGGCTCGCTCGATCAAGCGAGCGATAATGTCTTGTTTTAAGGCGGGAGGGGCAACGCCGACGTTGAAGTGCTCGGACATCATCATCCCTTCGAGTGCGTAGCGGATAATCATCGTCTCGACGGGGTCGCTCGTCTGTTGAAACGCTGCGAAGAACGTGTCGAGGTCGTGCTTCCACCGTTCGGCATACTCTTGATCGACAGCGAACAACGTCAAAAAGGCAATCATTTTCTCGGCGTCGATGTGAATCGCTGAGCGCTCCGGATGAAGTTTCGTCTCGTCAAACAGGCGAACGAATGCTTCGACAGGGCCATTCCCTTCAGTTTGAAGCGATTCGTACAACTCATTTTGCTCGGTTTGAAGTCGTTCGACGATTGCGGTCAATAGCGCTTCTTTGGACGGATAGTGATACAAAAGACCACCTTTTGACACACCGGCTGTCTTCGCGACTTCATCTAATGTCAGATGATGCACACCTTGCTCCATAATGATATCCGTCGCTGCATCCAACAGTTTTTGTTTAGTGAGTAGTGATCGGTTTGTCATGTCACACCTTCTTTCTGTACCGACCAGACGGTTTGTTCTCCTCCACTATAGTCGCTCTATCATTTTGAAGTCAAGACATGATGACGACAAAACTGTTAAGTTATAATTTTATAACTACTGTAAACGATTTCAAAAAAAGGTTGACGTGAGAATGATTATCAGTGATGATAGTAACTGAGAGTAATTATCATTACCGATAGTAGAGATGAATAAGTGGGGGATGATCAAATGAACAAAAAGTATATGGCGCTCGGTCTATCAGCGGCGCTCACGACATCACTTTTGGCCGCTTGTGCGAGCACGGAAGAAACAACGAATTCAAATGATAACGAGACAGCAGAGGCGTCGAAAGTCGTCAACGTGTACTCGAGCCGTCACTATGACGTCGATAAAGAGCTTTACAAGCAGTTTGAAGAAGAGACCGGTGTGAAAGTCAACGTTGTTGAAGGGAAAAGCGATGAGCTTCTCGAGCGCTTGAACACGGAAGGTGAGAGCACAGAGGCTGACCTCTTTATTACTGCAGATGCAGGAAACTTGTATCAAGCGAAAGATGCGGGACATCTCCAAGCGGTCGATAGCGACGTGCTTGAATCGAACGTCCCTGAAAAATATCGTGATACGGACAACGAATGGTTTGGTCTCACGAAACGAGCACGTGTCATCGTCTATGCGAAAGACCGCGTGAAGCCTGAAGACTTATCAACGTACGAAGCGCTCACAGAAGAAGAATGGAATGGGGAAGTGCTCGTTCGTCCGTCTGAGAACATGTACAACATCTCACTCCTCGCTTCATTCATCGAAGTGAACGGTGTCGACCAAGCGAAAGAGTGGGCGAAAGGTATGGTCAATAACTTCGCACGCGACCCACAAGGGAACGACCGTGATCAAGCGAAAGCAGTCGTCGCAGGCGAAGGCGATGTCGCCATCATGAACACATACTACATGGGACTCATGTTGAACTCGGAAGACGCGGAAGAGAAGAAAGTGGCTGAACAGCTCGGCGTATTCTTCCCGAACCAAGATACAACGGGGACACATGTGAACATCTCGGGGATTGCGATGACGAAAGCATCGAAAAACTCAGAGAACGCGAAGAAGCTCATGGAGTTCATGTCTGATCCATCAGCACAAGAACAGTTTGCAAGCGTGAACTACGAGTATCCGGTCAATGAATCGGTTGAGCCGAACGAGCTTCTCCAATCATGGGGTGAGTTTAAAGAGCAGGACATCAACTTGTCTGTCCTCGGTGAAAATCAGCAAGAAGCCATCCGTCTCTTCAACGAAGCGGGCTGGAAATAAGACGACTTCGGCTTGAACAGATGTTCAGGCCGAAGGTTTTTGCGTTTCCCGGCATGCTGACGGTACACCGGCGACGAGGAAACTGATATGATGGGACAGGAAGTGACTGAACGAAAGAACGGGAGTTGTACGACATGAACTGGTATGCGATCAAACGACAACTGAATGGATGGGCCATCCTGAGCTTTATCGCGCTGTTGTTTATCGTCCTACCAGGGATCGTCGTCTTGGTCGAGCTGTTCGCACCGGTCAACGAGAACTGGCAACATATTCGTGAGTACTTATTGCCGACCTATGTGCGCAATACGCTGTTCATCATGCTCGCGACCGGAGTGTTGACGACTGTCATCGGGACGAGCTTAGCCTGGTTCGTCACGGTGTACGAGTTCCCGTTCCGTCGGTTCTTCAAATGGGGGCTCATCTTACCGCTCGCCATTCCGCCTTATATCGGGGCTTACACGTATCATGGGATTTTGAACTATACAGGCGTCATCCAGACGACGCTGCGCAACGAATTCGGCATCACGGTCGACCAGACGTATTTCAACATCATGACGATTCAAGGGACCGTGTTCATCTTTACGCTGTTCTTGTATCCGTATATCTACACGATCACGCGGGCCTTCCTGCACAACCAATCGTCCTCGATGATCGAGAACGCCCGTATCCTCGGACGCGGGTCATGGGACATCTTCTTTACCGTCGTCATCCCAATCTCGCGCGTCGCTATCATCGGTGGGGTCAGCCTCGTCTTGATGGAAGTGCTGAACGATTATGGGGTCGTCAAATATTTCGGGATTCAGACGTTCAGTACCGCCATCTTCAGTACGTGGTTCGGAATGAAAGATACGTCCTCGGCGCTCAAACTGGCCGGGACGCTCATGATTCTCGTCATCGCCATCTTGACGATGGAACGGCTCGTCCGCGGGCGGAAGCAGTTCAGTTATGCGACGACGAAAGTGAAACCGCTCAAACCGAGACAACTGAACGGCTGGCATCGTTACGCTGTATTCGGTTATGTGGCTACAATCTTTGGGATTGCATTTCTCATTCCGTTCGTTCAACTCGTCGCATGGACCGTATTGACCTTTGAACAAGTGTTCACGGCCGAGTTTTTCCGCCTCGTCTGGAACACGGTGAGCGTCGCTTTCATCGCGACGGTGATCATTCTCGTGTTCGCGTTGATTATCGCCAACTATACGCGCCTGTTCCCGTCGAACATGACGCGCGTCATCTCGAAAGTGACGACGCTCGGCTATTCGATTCCGGGAGCGGCCATCGCCATCGCCGTCATCACGTTGTTCTTGCTGCTTGATGAGTGGGTGCTGAACGTGGCGCTCGCTTTGGATTTAGGCCAGACGTTCGTGTTCAGGACGACACTCATCATGCTCATCTTTGCCTACGTCATCCGTTTCCTCGCCATCGGCTACAACTCGATCGAGAGCGGATTTGAGAAAGTCGGCAAGTCGTTCACGGAAGCGTCGCGCATGCTCGGATGGGGGACGGTGCAGACGTTCTTCCGGGTCGATATCCCGATGATTAAAGGGGCGATCATGAGCGCGTTCATCCTCGTCTTTATCGATATTATGAAAGAATTGCCGCTGACGCTGTTTTTACAGCCATTCAATTTTTCGACGCTCGCTACACAAGCGTTCAAATATGTCAGTGACGAGAAGATTCATGAGGCAGCGCTCGCCTCGATCGTCATCGTGCTCATGAGCGGGCTGTTGATTTTTGTTTTCCACAAGGTGCTTGATAAGGAGGCCGACTAATGTTTGTTCAAATCAACGATTTACACTTCAGCTATAAAGGTGCGCAAGCAGAGACGATCAAAGGGTTCTCGATTTCGATCACAAAAGGTGAAATCGTATCGCTTCTCGGCGACAGCGGCTCTGGAAAGAGTACGATTTTACGCCTTATTGCAGGGCTCGAGATGCCGAACCAAGGGGTCGTCGTCGTCAACGACTGTGTTTGTTGCGACGATTGTCAGTTCATGCCGCCTGAACAGCGTGGTGTCGGGATGGTGTTTCAAGATTATGCGCTCTTCCCGCATATGACCGTTGAGAAGAACATTCGCTTCGGTCTGCATAAATTGAGCCGGAAAGAGCGGAACGAACGCGTTGAAGAAATGTTGACGCTCGTGAACTTATCCGAGTTCCGTCATCGCTATCCGTATGAGCTCAGTGGCGGTCAGCAACAGCGTGTCGCGCTCGCGCGTGCGTTGGCACCGAAACCGTCGCTTCTCATCTTAGATGAGCCGTTCAGCAACTTGGACACGTCGCTCCAACATCGCATTCGGGACGATTTGCGCCGTCTCCTCAAACAGACGGGGACGACGACAATCTTCGTCACCCACGATGAAGAGGACGCGGAGGCGCTCGCCGACCGTATCGTCTATCTCGGCGAAGGCAAGATTAAAAAACAGATCATGACGGAGAACAATAAGACGTTCAACCCGCAGATTCCTTGTTTCGTCTAAATAAAAAAGCATTCCTCGGTCGAGGGATGCTTTTTTGCTTGAAGTTACAAGTTGGTAAAAAGCACCCACGGATGGCGGTCTGTGGGTGCTTCGGTCATCATTTTGTCTGTGCGGAAGGACTGGACTCATTCCCGAGCTGATCGATGGCTGTCACGTAATAAGTGGCCTGTTCGTTCATGACCTCGATACTCTTCCGAGCGTGCGACGGGATACTCTCGATATGCGTCGCTTCACCTTCGACGACTTCATAGACGCGATAGCCGATGACGGCGTCGTCACGGACGGCGTGCCACGTCAACAAGTTCCCGCGGAGTTCGACGCTCGTCGGTGCGTCGAGTTCGACTTCGGTATTGATTTCGGTATCGACAAGCTCGGTATAGACGACGAAACGCTCGTCATAACCGCCGTCACCGAACGTACCGGAACACGTGATCAAATTCAAATGTCGACTCGATGTGGCCCCGAAGATATCTTCGATTGGTGCGTTTTTCGTATCATAGCTCTCTGTCTTTGTGACACGAAACGTCAACGTGTTGCCGTTCTCGTCGATGATCGTTACGTCATCGCCTTTCTTCAGCTGATCGAGTTCATAAAAGACAGCGGGTCCTGTCTTACTATCGACGTGTCCTGCGATGACGGCATTCCCTTTACTGCCGGGTTTGACGCCCGGTTCGAACCAACCGACTTGGTTCTCGTCTTTCGGGACGCCCATCTGTCCATTATCGAGTACGCCGACTTGTTCAATTGCGGTATCGACGTTGATGCTTGGAATTTGAAGTTGGACGGGTGTCGCGGCCTTGGCACTTTCCTCTTCCTCGGCTAATCGGAGCTTCTTCACCTCTTCCTGTAGAAGTGAGAATTCGGCCGATAAATCTGGGCTCTCCTCTATTTGTTTTTCTTCTACAGGTGGTGACGACGATTCTTGGGCGCTCGTCCACGTCCAGAAGCCAAAACAAAAGAGAGAGAGCGCCAGAAACAAATGGCGCTTGTTCATGGGGCTCCCTCCTTATTGAATTATTGTTCAGACACTTTACGGTTGCGAAGCGTTACGAAGGCGAGTAAGATTCCGCCAAGTACAGCAAGGCCAGCGTAGAGCGTGTTCATTGATTGTTCTTGTGCACCACCGAGACCTGTTTCAGGCATCTCTTCAGGCATTGTTGTTTCAGCGAACTTGTCAGGCATTTGTGTCACGATCGCGTTACCGAGTGTCTCACCAACACCGAACATGAACGCGTATCCTTCACGGAATGACATCCAAGCTGCATCCGCATCACCGGCTACATACTGATCGAACGTTTGAAGCACGAGTGCCTCATGTTGTTTGATCGCTTCTTGGCCAGCTTCTTGTGGCAAGTTACCTTCTGTCGCTGCATCAAGGAATGTGCTGAAATCGACAGCGAACTGGTCGAGCTTCATGCGTGCTTCTTCAATTTTAGCTTCATCGCCTTCGAGTGTAGCAGCAACGATGTCACCTTGTGCTGTGATGTGGTTCCCGTTCCATACTTTTTCGAATTGGGCCGCACCTTCGTCACCGTAGACTGAACCGATAGCTGCTTTGAAGTCGAGTGTGTTCTGATCTTCAGCCCAGCTCACGTAGTCGAAGTCTTCCGCTTTATCGTAGCCTTTTTGCATGCCGATCGCAGCGAGTGCGAAGTGCTCACCAGCAAGGCTGTTCAATGTTGAACGAAGTTCGACGGCTGGTGTGTCAGCAGCAGTCTCAAACTTGTCAGGCATCTGTGTGACGACCGCTCCAGAGAGGGCTTTACTGATGTCGAACATGAGCTTGTATCCTTCACGGTACGTCATGTAAGCCGACTCGTAGTCACCGGCGACGTAGTTGTCAAATACCGAGAGAACTTGATCTTCGTGAAGCTCAAGTACGTCAGCAGCTGCATCTTTTGGTAAGTTCCCTTCTGTTGCGGCATCGAGGAATGTCGAGAACTCTTCGACAAATTCATCGACTTCTGCTTCAGCTTCGGCGCGAAGTTCTTTGTCTTCTGATTTAGCTGCTTCGACGAAGTCAGCTGAGTAGTCGTTATGGCCGGCGAAGATATCTTCGAACTGAGCTGCGCCTTCGTCTCCGTAAATTGAAGCGATGGCCGGTGTCATATCGAGTGCGTTTTGATCGAGTGCTTTCATCGCGACTTCCGCGTCTGGCGCTCCGTCGTATGCTTTCATCATCGATGTGACGGCTAAGACGTAATGCTCAGACAAGAGTTGGTCGAGCGTGGCTCGTAAGTCACCTGCTGGTGTGCTTGCTGTCGGCGCGTGATCTGCTGCCTGTGCATTCAATGGTACGAGTAAGCCGAGTGCGAGTGCCGGTGCTACAATCTTGTTCATCGTTTTCTTCTTCATGGGTAATCGCTCCTTTTTTTGAGTGGTTGTCGTTGTTTACACCCATCTAACGGAGCGGTTCAAAAAATGGATCACTCTTTTTTTATTTTTTTTCGTTTTTTTGTTGGAGTGTGCGATAAACACCTGGTGCGACGCCATATTTTCGTTTAAAGATGCGATGAAAATATGGATAGGTGCGAAATCCGGACAGCTCGGCGATGCGTTCGAGGGAGTGTTGCGTATAGCGCATCTGCTCTTCGGCGAGCTGGAGCCGGATCGACTGGGCATAGGCGACAATCGTCATGCCGGTCACTTCTTTGAACAAGTGGACGGTCCGCGATACGCTGAGTCCGACTGAATCGGCGACGTCTATGATTTTAAAGTCGTTTGTGACGTTTCCTTCTATATAACGCATCATACGTGACACGACTGGGGGCCTCATGTTCGTTTGAACTTCTCGGAGCGACCGGTCAATCATGAGAAGCAAGGCTTCGATCAACGTTTCAATCAAATCGTGACTTTGTTCAGTCGTCGGGCGTCGTGCCTCTTCGGTGATGTGTTGCCAGAGCGACAACAACCGAGGGTCGATTGAAATGGACGTGATGTGGGAACGAGTGGCCCCGGTCCACCACGCATCAAGTGACGAACCGTTGCAGAAGAGATGGTAATCCCCACTCGCCGGGTTGTCGACATGTAGTTCGTACTCATCACCGGGTTTGACGAGTAACAAATCGCCAGGCTGCGCCTCATACGTCTTCCCATTGATGCCGATTCGCGCCGTCCCTTCCGTCTGCAACCGAATCAAATATGTGTCTAAGCGATTAGGTGAGGGAAATGTGTAGGTTGTTGTGTGATATGAATAGCCACAAAAGCCGACCTCCATCGAATCATCCTTTCTTAATAGCAAAATCGTGCATATTCTCATCATATCATGGATAGAAAAAAGGGCGAGGAGCGGGTACGATGATATCGACAGAACGTATGAGGAGGATGAAACATGAAACAATGGTGGAAAGAAGCAGTCGTGTATCAAATTTATCCGCGTAGCTTTAATGACTCGAACGGCGACGGGATTGGGGACATCCCTGGGATCACCGAAAAGATGTCGTATTTGGCGGAACTCGGAATCGATGTCATTTGGCTGTCGCCGGTGTACGATTCACCGAACGACGACAACGGATACGACATCCGCGATTACCGGGCCATCATGGATGAGTTCGGGACGATGGACGACTTCGACGCGATGCTCGAAGAGGCGCATCGTCACGGCATCAAAATCATGATGGACCTCGTCGTCAACCACTCGTCGGACGAACACCAATGGTTCATGGAGTCGCGCTCCTCAAAAGACAGCCCGTACCGGGACTATTATATTTGGAAAAAAGGCGAGAACGGTCAGCCGCCGACGAACTGGGGCGCTTTCTTTGGAGGGAGTGCGTGGCAATACGATGAGGCAAGTGACGAATACTACTTGCATCTGTTCAGCAAAAAGCAGCCGGATTTAAACTGGGAGTCGGAGACGCTACGGCGTGAAGTGTACGATTTGATGACGTACTGGCTCGATAAAGGGGTCGACGGCTTCCGAATGGACGTCATCAACATGATTTCGAAAGATCCGAGTTATCCAGATGGCGCGACGCGGGGGACGGGTTACGGGGACGGTACACCGTTCTTCTTCAACGGACCGCGCATCCATGAGTTTATGCAGGAGATGAATCGTGAGGTCCTGTCGAAATACGATACGATCACAGTCGGTGAGATGCCGGGCGTCAGCGTCGACGAGGCGAAGCTTTATACGGGAGAAGACCGTGACGAGCTGAACATGGTGTTCCACTTCGAGCATGTCGACGTCGGCAACGGCAGTTTCGGCAAATGGAACCCGACGGACTGGAAGTTGACGGACTTGAAGACGATCTTCTCGCGTTGGCAAGAAGGTCTTGAAGAAGATGGGTGGAACAGTCTCTACTGGAGCAACCATGACCAACCGCGGGCCATCTCACGATTCGGGAACGACTCGGACGAGTATCGTGTCGTCTCTGGAAAGATGCTGGCGACGCTCCTGCACATGTTGAAAGGGACGCCGTACATCTATCAAGGTGAAGAGTTCGGGATGACGAACGTGGCGTTCGACTCGATTGATGAGTACCGTGACATCGAGACGCTCAACGCGTATCGAGATTACACGACGAACGGGCTGTTGACGCATGAGGAGATTTTCCGCGGCATTCACGCACGTGGGCGCGATAACTCACGGACACCGGTCCAGTGGTCGTCAGAGCCGCAAGGCGGATTCACGTCAGGGACACCGTGGATTGGAGTCAACCCGAACTACGTGACGGTGAACGCGGAAGCGGCGCGACTTGATCCGGACTCGCTCTTCCATTACTATCGCCAATTGATTCAGCTTCGAAAACAAAATCCAATCGTCGTTTACGGGAAGTATGAGTTGTTACTCCCGGACGATGAAGCGGTATACGCCTTCACGCGTACGTTCGAAGGGGAGACGTGGCTCGTGCTCTGTAACTTCTCGGCAGAAACGGTGACACGTGAGCTCCCGTATGACGTGACAGAACGCGTCATCGGCAACATGGAACCGATTGAACCGTTCACGCTTCGTCCGTATGAAGCCCAAGTGTATAAAGTGTGACCAAAAAACTCGCCTCCGTGGCGAGTTTTTTTGTGGTCACTAGTAAACGTGAATGCTTTCGGGAATAGAGATAGTAGAGACTGACCGAAAGGGGGAAACGCGATGAATACGTTAATTGCATACTCGACCCGTTACGGTACGAGTGAGAAAGTCGCCCATTTGTTGGCCGAACGGCTTCCGGGGGACGTCCACATTCAAAACGTGGTCGAACAGCCGGACGTCGAGTGGGGGACGGTTGACCATGTGATTGTCGGCAGCTCGATCCGGATGGGGAAAATTCAAGACGAGATGAAGGCTTGGCTCCACATGAACGAAGTACAACTGCTCAAACGACCGCTCGGCCTCTATCTCTGTGCCGGTACACCGACCGCGGGCGAACGGCAACGTGAACTCGAAGACGTTTATCGAGAAGTGTTGCGGACACACGCCTATTTCGTTGAAGTCGTCGGCAACGGCTATGACTTCGAACGGATGGGCTTTCTCGACAAAGCGATCGTCCGCATGATGGCGAAACAGACGGTGAGCTCGCTCAATTTAGACGAGGCGATGCTCGACGAACTCGTCGAGTCGGCTCAAGCATTATTACGCATGCGTTCGGAGAACCCGTAAGCGAATAAGTCGTGAGCCTCGAGCGGGCTACTAGTGGAGATGAGTACGTCTCCACTTTTTTGTTCGCCTTCAATCCGGCGGATCATGACGTTCGTCAGCTGTCCGCCGACTTTCAACACGATGGGGGCCGAGTTACGGCAAATGACGTCTTCAATTGTGACGTGATCGGTCCGGTTATCTCCGCCGAACAGTTCGATATCGGCCCGGCCCGAAGTAAACCCGCTCGCCGCAATCCGTTTTAGGCGGACGTTCCGGGATTTGTATTGAATGGCCAGCGCCGGATTTCCACGATAGTCGTATTCAGGATTGCCAATCGCCGTGAACCCGTGAATGAACACGTCTTGATACGCCGATACGACCAGGCTACGCGCAGAAGACTTCTTATAAAGCTTCGAGCGGACCGGCTCCATCGAGACGAGATTCGTCCCCGAAATGAAGCGTGCCGTCTTCGACTGCGGATCATCGGCCAAGTGATGGCTGATATGGCGGAAGTTGAATGAACGATTGTCATGATACGAGAAATGTCCGAATATGTGGACGTCATGAGCGGCCGAAGACGTCCCGTGGGCTTTCACTTCGACTCCTCCGAAACAACCTTCGCTCATATTGTTGACGAGCGTGATGTGGCGTGACCCATCATCGATTTCAATCCCGTTCGAGTTTGAGAACCCATAGGCATGCGTACGTCCGTGAGGATGATGACAGTAGCAGTTCGTGATATAGATGGCGTCGCTATGATGGGTCGTAATGCCATCGTCCCCGTAGTTCGTCGCCTCGCAGTGGTCGAGCCACACGTAGCGGCTACCTTTTTTGGCACGTAACCCGTCTCCCAAGTAATGATAATGGGGAGAGGTGATGTCGAACGCATGCAATCCCGCATTTTTCGCTGTAACGTGGTGAATCCAGCCGAATTTGACGTGCGCGAACGTCAACGCACTTGAAGCCGTATCACCACTCGACGTGCGAGCGACGTGACCGAGGCGCTCCACGTTCCAGTCGAGCGTCACATGCGCGACTTCGATATGATGGTTTCCGGAAAACGGTGTCATATTTCGAAGCAACCGGCGATGTTTCGGGGCTCGGTCCGAAAGTTTGATAATCGTTTCTTGCTGGCCGGCACCTTCGAGCACACAGTTCGACGGGATACGGATGCCGCGGACGATGTATACGCCGGCCGGTACGTGGACGTGACGGTTCGATCTGAGGGCGAGCCGGAAAGCGAGTGTACAATCCGTCTGTCCGTCCCCGACGGCTCCATAATCAGTGACATCGACGTGATGGTGCGCCCGTTGTCTCAAGTTCAAGTGCTCGGCATCGAGTCGGCGCATCCACACTGGGCGGACGATTTCGTCTACCGTCTCGAGTGGCAACGAACTCGTTACCGGGACGATGCGTTCGGTCATCGGTAAATGGGAAAGATAAGTTTTCGCTTGCTCGGGATAGGTGGTACGTCGAGTCGACTCATGCCAATCGAGAGATTCCGTCAATAGCTCATCCATCGTCCAATTCGAGTGATGGGCGATTGTGGCAGCAATGTTCGAGCGATCAATGTATGCGGTCATATGGTTCATCCTCCTAGCGTTCACTACAATTGGATGTACCCGTTTTAGAAGTATTTTTAGCAAACCGAAGTATTTAGTAGACAGAAGCATTTATCCATGGTATATTCTATATGTGCTTAATTAAGAATAGCTGGAAACATAATTCACAAAACGCTTTGGATTATTTTTCGTTTAAGATAATCCTAGAGGTTTGTGATTTTTTATTGGTCAGTTTTTTCTAGTAAGGCACTACTAGAACGCACAGCGTTTATTTCAGGAGGGTTCATTATGAACACAGGTAAAGTAAAATGGTTTAACTCAGAAAAAGGTTACGGCTTCATCGAAATGGAAGGCGGAGACGACGTATTCGTACACTTCTCAGCAATCCAAGGCGACGGCTTCAAGACACTTGAAGAAGGCCAAGCAGTAACTTTCGAAATCACTGACGGAGCTCGTGGACCACAAGCTTCTAACGTTGAAAAAATCTAATCTTCCTTATCTCAAGGAATTTTATAACCTGCTCGCTTCGGCGAGCAGGTTTTTTGTTGTCCGCGTGTTTAATCACTCGTCCCCGGGGAATGAATATACGAGTGACTACCACAAGGAGGTTTTTCAGAATGGATGCAATGCAAACGGCAAAACAGATTTTGGATCATAGTAACGTTGGGACAATGGCGACGGTTTACAAAGGGAAGCCACACAGTCGCTATATGACTTTTTTCCATGATGATTTGACGCTCTATACCGCGACTTCGAAAGACACGGATAAAGTGGACGAACTGAAGAACAATCCGTATACGCATATTCTAATCGGCTATGACGGCGATGGTGTCGGAGACACGTACCTTGAGATTTTAGGGGAGACGAGTGTATCGGACGATGAGTCGATGAAAGAAAAAGTATGGAACGATAAACTTGAAGGCTGGTTCGACGGTCCAGACGATCCAAAACTCGTTATTTTAAAAATCACACCGCAGTCGATGCGCGTGATGAATAAAAAAGGTCAATCCCCTCAAGAAGTAAACCTTTAAATCAACCCAAGACGTCCCGCGTGGGCGTCTTTTATCATGGACTGATTTCCAAAAAGTGACTGACCTGTGACATACATATTAACGAAACGTGAACTCTTATCCTAATCTATGTGAAAAGTTGAACATGAGTGGTATATTGTGAATGTAATCACATATAAGTCATTATTCACTCATTCAAAGGAGGAATGATCATGTTCACAAAATTTTGGCAGAATCATAATATCGCTACCGGTATTTTGACAGTCCTTCGTCTCTGGCTCGGATATGAATGGCTCACAGCAGGTTGGGGAAAAATCACAGGTGGATTCGCTTCGGAAGGTTTCCTCAATAATGCGCTGACTCTTGCCACGGGTGACCACCCAGCGGTTGCTGGTTGGTGGGCAGCGTTCCTTGAAAACTTTGCAATTCCGAACGCAGCTTTGTTCGATGTGTTAATTCCATACGGTGAATTTTTAGTCGGTCTCGGTCTCTTGCTCGGTGCCCTTACACGCAGCGCAGCCTTTTTCGGGCTCGTGATGAACATGGCATTCTTGCTCTCAGGTACGGTCAGCACGAACCCGACGATGTTAATCGTCTCTGTCTTAATTCTCGTCGCGGGTTATAACGCTGGTAAACTTGGTGTCGATGGCTTGTTCCTACGCAAATTCGTGGAGACGAAAGTGTTGCATCGTTCACCAAATCGTCAAATAGCCTAACGATTTTCTAACGTTCTCCTGTGACAAGGCTCACCGTTATCGGCTACGATAAACATAGCATCGATTGAAAAGGAGAACGGATATGAACGCAACTCAATTTAAATGGCTTGGTTATACAGAGGGGACATCATTCCTGCTCTTATTATTGATTGCAATGCCACTCAAGTATTTGGCTGGTATGCCGCTGGCTGTCAGTATCGTCGGTGCGGCCCATGGATTCTTGTTTGTTGCTTATGTGATAGCTGCTGTCTATATGGCATGGCGCTTCAACTGGGGCTTCAAAGTGTTAGTCCTCGCCGTCACGGCGTCGGTCATTCCGCTCGGACCGTTCTTGTTAGAGAAACGAGTCCTTCCATCAACAGAGAAGACATCGAACTGAAACGTTCGATGTCTTTTTTCGTTCACTGATGTGCCGACGCGCTTTCGGCATTGGCGAACGCATCAGCTTTTTCGCCTACGATATCATGACGGATTCGATGCATCGCGAATAACGTGATCGACAGCAGACAGACCATGCAAATGGTATAGAGGTATGCGACGGACACCCATTCGCTCAATGCGCCGAATAAGATAAATCCGAGTGGCGTGATGCCCATAGCGAGTGCTTCGAGGACGCCCATGACGCGACCGAGATAACTCGGTTCCGTGTTTGTCTGTAAATACAGTTGCATCGGGATGTTGACGCGGAGAATGAAGAAGCCGCTCAATAAAGCGAAACTTGTGAACAAGACGATGGCCGGCGTGACCGAGAAGTCAAAATAGATGGGCATGGCCGGTACAATAAAGAGACAACTCATGACAATGAGCGACGTGCGAACGGTCGCAAGGCGATACTTGATTGCAAAGACCGGTAACGCATGGGCGAGCGAGGCGACTAAAAAGCCGACGGCGAACATGCTCTCTAAAAAACCGAACTGGAGGGGACTGACTCCGATTTCCTGTAAAGCAACAATAGGAAACAAGATTTCTGAGGCGACGAAGAAGAAGTTGAGAAAGGCGGCAAGAACGGTCAATGTCCATAACACGCGTTGTTGTTTCAAATAGCGGAAGCCGGAGCGGACGTCGTCCCATGTCGATTGATCGGAAGAGACGCGTTCATATGTTTGGAACGTGAGGCGAGAGGCGACAAGGGCGGCGATAACAAATAAGAGGGATGAACTGAGTAGGAAGGCCGAGATTGGTAACAGTTTGAACAAGGCACCCGCTAACAATGGTGTACCGATGCTCGAAACGGAAATGACAGTTTGAATCAATGAGTTGGCGCGTTGAAGTTCGTTCTGATTGAACAAGAGCGGAATCGAACTCGATAACGTGACCGATAAGAAAGTCGAGACGACAGAGAGCAGACATGTGATAATCAAGAAAGCAGGGACGCCGAATGTCCAAACGAGACTCGCGGCCCCGGCCAAGCAAAATAAGGCAGCGTTAAGTGATTCCATCGTGATAATCACACGTTTGCGATCCAGTTTGTCGGCGAATGCCCCAGCAAATGGTGATAATAAAACGCGTGGTACTGTACCGGCGAGTAGGACGAGCGCGAACTGGAGCCCCGAGCCGGATGTTGTCAGCACGGTCAAGCCGGCGACGAAGGTGAAGAGACTTGATGCAAATAGCGACATGAATTTTCCAAGCAACAGTACATACAAATTTGATGATGTGGTCGTCATATCAATTCTCCTTTACTAATAAGTTCAACATGATTTAACTTTATAGTAAGTGAAACAGACGAAAATGTAAACAATAAGTTCAATTCAATTTAACTTTTGGGAGGTGCCCTTATGATTGGACAACGGATTAAAGCGTTACGAAAAGACAAAAAGTTGACGCAAAGTCAACTGGCCGAAGGCATCATCACAAAATCGATGCTCAGTATGATTGAAAACGGAAAGGCAGAGGCGTCGATGCGCAGTCTTCGTGAGATTGCGAAACGACTGGACGTATCGGTGCAGTCATTGCTCGTCGATCCGCGCGAGGCGGAACTACAGAAAATTGTCGAGGAGATTGAATATGCGCAATTGACGCTTGATCCGTGGACTGAGAAAGCCACGCATGAAGCACTCATTCCGTACCTAGAGCCCGAGATGAACTCAGTATGGCAAGGTCGTGCCTATATCATTATGGGAGACCAATTGAGGTATAGCGACAAACGAGCCGAACTGTTATCGTTTTATGAGCGTGCCATCACCTTATTTGAGCGACTTGGCGAACGAGATGAGCTAGCGATGGCGCTTGTTGGAAAAGCGTTTTATCACATTTTATGGAATGAGTTCGAGGAAGCAAGCGCACAAATCGATCGGATGGAATGGTTAGATGTGCGAAACATGTCTTCGAGAACCCGGATTGAATATGCGATGCTACTCGTTATGAAAGAGCTGACGTATGACGGTGATTTGTCAGGAGCAATTCGTCATTTAGATGCTGCCCTCGTTCATATGCACCAGACGAGAACATATTATCGAGCGGACGATGTATATCGGACTATCGCGTTATGTTCGCTGTATTTGAAGGACGAACAACGAATCGATGAAGCATTCGTGAAAGCGAGACAGTACATTCAGTTCACTAACGATCACGTCGCAAAAGTAAGACTCTCATTGTCAGAAGCTCTCTATGCCATCCACTATCGTCGTGAAGAACACTTAGGGCGACACATCGAAGAAATGGAACGACTGCTAGCTGAAGATTATCCATTCATCGCCGCGATTGAAATGTCAAAAGGCGTCTACTATGCGATGAAAGGGGACAAAGAAACAGGGGACAAGGCGTTCGACCGTCTATGGGAAGGAATGGATGATTGGAAGGCACATAGTTTGATTGACCAGGCCGTGTATTTCGAAGGTGTGCTGATTGGGGCGAGCTATGGATGTGGGGAGAAGTTAATCCCGTTTATACGTGAAGCCGTCGAAAAGCTCCCAGAAGGATTCTACCGGACGCATTTGACCGAGCTATTAAAAAAAATCAAGGGCTGACGTGTCAGCCCTTGAACGTTTGAATGAGTGTCCCTTTCCCATCTTCGACTTGAATCGAGGCGTGGGCACCGTTGATGAGTGTCATTTGCGGTGGGACGTGCCCGCAGTCGATATCGTAAATGACAGGTACGTCGAGTAATGCTTGCAGTTCTGCATACACGTCTTCTGCCGTGTAGCCTTGGACGGGTTGTTGGGCCGCGCTGCGCCCGAACAGAATGCCAGACGTATGATTGAACCAACCGGCCCACTTCATTTGAAGCAGGGTCCGTTTGAGTGCCGGGACGTCGAGCTCGGCGTTCTCGAAATACCAAAGAATTGGCTCCCCGCTCAAATGGGTCTGTTGGAACGTGGCGACGTCGCCGTACGGTGTGCCGATCGTATGCATCAGGACATCGATACAGCCGCCGAGCAGTCGTCCGGTCGCTTCTGTCCCGCCGAGTGATTTCCACTCCGTCGGTTCGGTCAAATGATAGACGTGCGGGCTTGGGTTCTCATGCTGCCACTCTTTTTGGAACTGCTCCGAGGCAAGTTGGATGACCGTCTCGCCTTCTTTCGCCGATACGACGTCAAGCCAACGCGAGCTCGTCGCATCCCACTCTTCGCCGCGCAAATCGACGAGGTTCGTCCCGTGTGCCGAAGCGATACCGGTCTTGAGCGTGTAGACGAATAAAAACAGGCTGACGTCCGAATAACCGAGCATCCACTTCGGCGGGAGGCTAGCCCAGTCGATGCGGTCTAATAACTCGATCAATAAGACGCCGCCCCACGGTGGGATAATCAAATCGATGGCCTCGTCATGGAACAAGCGCGTCAACTCATCAGCCCGGACTTCTGCCGGTGCCGATTTTGCTTTGTCCTGCGTCCAGACCGAGGGTTCAAATTGAAGGGTGAACCCGTGACGGGTGAATGTGGCTTCGGCCTCGTGGAGCAGCTTGTGCAATTCAGCGGGAACTCCAGATGAAGGGGCCGTCACACCGAAGTGATGTCCGGTTAACTGTGGATAACGAATCATGTGAACCTCCTGTGGATAAGTGATGGTTTAAGTTGCGGAAATAGGTTATCCACATGTGGACAATTACTTGTTGCGCATACGTTCGGCGTGTTGAATGCCCCAAGCGTTCATCGTCTCGAGCACCGGGATGAGCGTCTTCCCGTACTCGCTCAAGCGATAGTCCACACGAGGCGGCACTTCGGGATAGACGGTCCGGATGATGAGGTCCTGCTCTTCTAAATCGCGGAGCTGGGCCGTTAAAATCTTTTGGCTGATGTTCGGGAGCGAGCGTTTCAACTCGCTGAACCGTAACGTGTCTTCGTTGATGAGCGCGAGTAAAATCGATGGTTTCCATTTTCCCGTAATCATCTCCAGTGCGGTATCGACTTCACAACTTGAAATCAGTGGCATCCGTCTCACTCCTCTCTGCAGTATCCTTGAGGTAACTATACCACCTTTTTGTGCCGTCTTCTGTCAATCTTACTTAGCGAGTATACTGAGGACAGAGGTGAGGAAATATGAAACTATCAAACATTAAACTCGGCGCCGTCACGTTGCGCGTCAACGATTTAGCAACGATGAAAACATTCTACGAACGTGTCATTGGAATGGACGTCATTGAAGTAGGACTCGACCGTATCACGCTAGGTGCACCGAATACACCGCTCGTCGTCTTACATGAAGTGAAAGGCGTTCGTCAGAGTCCACGAGCAGCCGGTCTGTTCCATATGGCCATCCTACTGCCAGACCGCGTCGAACTCGGACGGATGCTTCGTCATTTGATTGAGCAACGAATCGAAGTCGGCCAAGGCGATCATTTAGTCAGCGAGGCGTTTTATTTGAGCGACCCGGAAGGGAACGGCATCGAGCTCTACGCGGATCGTCCCCGGGAGCAGTGGGAATATGAAGCGAACGGTCACGTGAAGATGGCGACGGATCCGGTTGAATATGAATCGATGCTCGAGGCGGCAGCCGACCGTCCGTTCACGGGTCTTCCGACCGGGACGACGATGGGGCATGTCCACTTCAAAGTACGTTCCCTAGAAGCGGCAAAATTATTCTATCAAAATCGTCTCGGTTTCGCGGTGACGACCGATTCGTATCCGGGTGCCTTATTTTTCGCGGCCGACGGGTATCATCACCACATCGGAACGAACGTCTGGGCCCGTCCGAATGAGCCGATGAGAGAAGCGGCCGGCCTAGAGGCGTGGACGCTTTTGATCGATGCGGCCACGAATCGCGAACTCGGCGGGACGACACCGGAATGGTCGCTCACCGATGACGACGGCATCACGGTAAATATAAAAAGCGTGGACTAATTGTCCGCGCTTTTTTAGCGTGCTGAAATTTTCTTTTGACTCGAATCAAACGAGAGGCGAATGCCGCGTTTTTGATACGCTTGTTCGACACGTTTTGAATTGATGCTGAGCTCGAGATGAGCCAGTTTCAAATGTTCAAGTTCTGGCACCGTGACATCGAGACGGACGAGCTCCATGTTGCGCTCGGCCTTTTTACGTGTGCGTCTCAAGTTACGGGGCACTTCTTCTGACGTCAGTGCCGCGATCGTTTCATTGATCAATTGTCGTTTGTCGCCTTTGACGCTTAGCGCCGTATAGAGCTTATCGAGCGAACCGAAGCGCTTGATTAATTGGACCGATTGACTTTCGTCCAATCCGGCCACAGGTGGAATCCCGTCTGAACGGTCTCCTGTCAATGCTTTGACTGCTGAGAGCTGTTTTGGCTTCAATCCCTCGTACAATGCCGCAATCTCCTCAGGGCGAATCTCGAGATGTCGCTTGAGCGGGAGTGGACGATTGTCTTTGATGTCGCAACGAGCCTGCATTTGTTGCAACTCCTGCGTTTGAAGCCAGACGGTGATGCGTGGGCTCACGAGCTGAAGCAAGTCTTTGTCCTTCGTCATGATGACGACAGGGGCGCTACAGCTAAACTTCCGAGCGATATGAGCGATCAAATCTTCTCCTTCATAGCCTTCGACTTGATATTGCGGGATTCCGCTCTCTTCAAGCAATTGGCGCATGAGTTCCATTTGAGCTTTCAACTCGGGTGGTGTCTGGCGGCGACGGCGTTTATAGCCTGGGTAAAGCTCGCGGCGCCATAATGTTTCACGTGAGACGTCCCACACGACGACAAAATGAGTTGGACGATGTCTGCGCAGAATCGTCCGGATGAGGCCGGTCATACCGATGACGGCACTCCGATCGTTTTTAGATACCTCGCGTCCTTTTTTCGTTCGGCTCGCGGCGGCACCATAGTAGGCACTGGCCAGCATGGAGTTTCCGTCAATTAAAAATAGTTTACGTTCCATGCGTAACCTTCTTTCTGCAGTTGTTGGACCGAACATTGATGAACTGTTCGGTGATGTTGTGTCAATGAGTGACACGCACTCAAATAAGCAACATATGTGCAGTATATCACGACAAGGCTTGAAAATATAGCGACAGTTCGAACGGCCCACGAAAAGCCCTCCCCGAAAATTCGGGGAGGGCGGTCAAATCGGTCAGTCGAGTTTAGGTTGAATCTCGTCTTTATGAGCTAAAATCAAGTCGACGAAAACGATGCGGTGATTGTCGATTTCACGGACGATCAACTCGTGTTCGCCCGGCAATATGAAGCGTTCGCCAGTGCGTGCATTCGCTTTTTGTGACAAGACGAAGCCGCCGATCGTATCGACGTCATCCTCAATCTCGATGCCGAACCGTTCTTCAATCTCTTGCGTTAAGACGAGGCCAGACAGGCGATAATGGCCGGGTGTGACCTCGGTGATTTCAGCCTGCTCGTCGCGGTCAAACTCGTCTCGAATCTCTCCGACGATTTCCTCGAGGATGTCTTCAATCGTGAGAAGTCCGGCCGTGCCTCCGTACTCGTCGATGACGAGACACATCATCGTTCGAGCGTTTTGCATTTTCACCATCGCCTCTTGTAGCGGCGTGAACTCCGTCACGAGCGGGAGTTGATGGATGAACGATTCGAACGGGGCGTCGCTCTTGACGAGTTGGGCGGTAAATAACTGCTTGGCGTTAATAAAGCCAAGCACATCATCACGGTCACCGTCACGTGTGACGGGGTAGCGTGTATATTGGTGTTCTTGGACGGTAGCGATAATCGTCTCGATCGGGTCCTCTTCGTCGATGGTCACCATGTTCATCCGTGGGACCATCGCATCTTTGGCGATACGTTCGTCGAAAGAGAAGATATTTTGAACGTAGGCGAGCTCATTCTCGTTAATTTCTCCACTTCGGAAACTCTCGGTCATAATGATTTTCAGTTCTTCTTCCGAGTGCGCCGTCTCTTGTGCCGTCGTCTGTACGCCGAACAAGCGGAGTGTCAGCCGGGCCGTCCCGTTCAGCACGTGGATGAACGGATACAATAACTTCGTGAAGAAATAAAGCGGTCGGGCGACGAGCAGTGTCAAGCGCTCGGCTTCATGCACGGCAAGTGTTTTCGGGACAAGTTCTCCGAGGACGACGTGCAAGAAGGCGATCAGTAAAAAGGCGATCAAAAAGGACAGGACGGTCGCGAGCGACGCCGATACGTTCAAGCGGTCGACAAGCGGTTGAATCATCCCTTCGATTTGATCCGCACCGATCCAACCGAGACCGAGGGCGGCGAGCGTGATGCCGAACTGTGAAGCCGACAGCGAGTCGTCAAGGTTTTCAATTACCTTTTTGGCGACAGAGGCCCGTTTGTTTCCCTCGAGCACGAGTTGGTCAAGACGGGCGCCGCGCACTTTGACGATTGAGAATTCAGCCGCTACAAAAAAGGCGGTCATGAAAATGAGCAGGGCGACAATCAATAAGCTGAATAACATGGGACTGTCCAAAAATTCCCCCAAAAATCGGGGAGTCACCTCCATTAGAGTAAGTTATATGCGTTCAGGAGAATCCCTGAAAACGAATAGTTTGTTTCAGTATAGTAGATTTGACACAAATATTCAAAAAACAGCCTAAAAGGTTTCACGAAGAGGGGAATGAGGGAAGTACAAATCGAGAAGAGACGAAGGAGGAATTCATATGGCGAACTATCCAGAGTTACAAGGTAAAGTCGCAGTCATCACCGGCAGTTCGAAAGGACTCGGTCGAGCGATTGCCGAGCGCTACGCGAAAGAAGGGGTCCATGTCGTCCTGAACTATCGAAGCAGCGAAGACGAGATGAACAAAGTCATCCAAGGCATCGAGGAGGCTGGCGGTAAGGCGGTCGCGGTGAAAGGTGACGTCGCGGAAGAAGGGCTCGCCGAGAAGATGATTGAGACGGCCGTGTCCGAGTTCGGAAAGATGGACATCTTCGTCAACAACGCAGGCGTGCAAGTCGAAGCGAAAACGCATGAGATGGAACTCGACAACTGGAAGAAAATCATCGACACGAACTTGACCGGAACGTTCCTTGGCGTGCGGGCCGCCCTCAAGTACTTCGTCGAGCATGAAATTCAAGGAAACATCATCAACATGTCCTCGGTGCACGAAGTAATCCCGCGTCCTGGCTATACGCATTATGCGGCGAGTAAAGGTGGCGTCAAGATGTTCACGAAATCGGTCGCGCTCGAGTACGCACCGAACAAGATTCGTGTCAACGGCATCGCGCCGGGTGCGATCGACACACCGATCAACGAAGAGACAATGCAAGACCCGGAAGAGAAGAAAGGACTCGAGGCACTCATCCCGACGCATGAGATCGGGCGTCCTGAACAGATTGCGGCCGTGGCGGCCTGGCTTGCTTCTGACGAGTCGTCGTATGTCACAGGCGCGACGATTTTCGCGGATGGCGGGCTATCGCTGTACCCGGCTTTCGGTCCTGAAAATAAAGTACAATGACGAAAGGGAGGGCTCGCTTTGCGCGAGTCCTCCCTTGTTCGTTAACTGCTCATCTGGTCTTCCATACTATACTTTGGCAAGATAATCGTGAACGTCGAGCCATGGCCAACGCTAGAATCGACTCGAATCGAGCCGCCGTGCCCTTCAGCAATCTCTTTACAGATGGCGAGGCCGAGGCCCGTGCCGCCGATTTTACGGCTGGCCGAATTGTCGACACGATAAAACTTGTCGAACAGTTTCGGTAACGCCGCCATCGGAATCCCGATGCCTGTATCCTGGATTGAAATTTCAATGACGTCGGACTTGTCATTTGTAACGCAGACGGCCACTTTCCCGCCATCCGGCGAGTACTTGATCGCATTGTGGAGCAAGTTCGTGAACAGCTGACTGAGCCGATCTCGGTCACCATATACATAGAGATTTGTGTCACATTCGAGGGCGAGCTGATGATGTTCGCTCGCGCCTTGGTGGACGGCAATCGTCTCTTTCAAGATCTCATGCAGGCTCTCCGGTTGGCTATGGTACGTCTGTTTGCCGGACTCCATCCGTTGCACGTCCAATAAGTTTGAAATCAAGTCCTCGAGACGTAGCGTCTCTTGGTGAATCATCCCTAAATATTGGTCGGTGCGTTCGGCAGGCATCGTTCGATAACGCAACAGCTCGGTGAAGCCGATGATGCTCGTGAGCGGTGTGCGCAGTTCATGCGACACGGTCGATACGAGCTCTGTCTTCAATCGGTCGACCTCGGTCTCTTGTGTCACGTCCCGGAAGACGAGCATCGTGCCGTGCCGGGTGCCGCGCAAGTGGATTTTTTCCGCGTACATCTGGATGAATCGTGCGTCTTGATTCATCGAGAACGTCACGCTTTCTTCCATACTCTCGCCATCAAACGCACGGCGCATGAATGAGAAGAACGAGTCTTTCTGATCGACTTGAAGACCGAGTTCTTCTAGATCGGCGTCCAAGCGGTACAAGTCCATCTCGTTCCGTTTCGTGGCGGCTTGATTGAACATGATGAAGAGGGCCTGGTTGGCGAACTTCTCATGTGTCGTATGCTCCACATAAATAACTGCATCACGAATCGAGTGCAGGAGACGTGCCGTTTTCTCGCGTTCTTCCTCGACTTGATGGCGTTGAGTCGCGAGCGAAGAGGCCATTTGACGGAAGGAGTTCGTCAACTGTCCGACCTCGTTTCGCGAAGATACAGCCGCTGGAATCGGAATGATCCGTTCATCCGCCAATCGATCACTGTTGATGATCAGCTCATGAAGTTGACCGGTCAGGCGTTGGACGTAAGGTCGGGCGGCGATAAAGAGGACGAGCAAGACCGCTAGGAGTGAGAGGAGCCATAACACTTGGGCCCACTTCGTATGTGTGGCCAGTTGTTCGCGTAGCTGATTCTCTTCTTCGTTCAACGAGTTGCGATATTCCGTGAACACCGTCTCCATGTCGACGATGCTCGCGCTCATGTCAGCCGCACTTTTCGAGTTGATCTTGAATTTGCGCTCGGCAGGTGGTTCCGCTTGCGGATTCACTTTACCGAGCGTCGGCATTTTCAAGAACGGTTCGGTGACCGTTCCTTCGCGTTTGGCGACGACGTAACGCTCAAGGCTCGGCATGACGCGTTGTTGATAGGCCGAGAAGAGCGTCCGGGCGTCACTGGCATACGTTTTTTCTTTTTCCGTGACCGCGTTCGTCTCGAACCAGGCGGTCTGCGTTTCAATCAATTCTTGTTTATCTTTGACGCGGGCGAGCATCGCCTCGTCGCCGAGGATGACGTACCCGCGCATTTCATATTGCATCGACTGCCATGTCTCGAATAGCTCGGTCGCGTTCGTGCGCCGTTCGCTAATGTTCTCGAGCGATGACGTCGTCTGCTCGATTCGGTTTTCCGTATACATATAGACGGCGAGCGAGGTCAGGAGGATCAGTCCGATGAATAAATAGAAGACGAATAAAAACTGTCTTCCGATCCGCTGGTCAATCCATGCTTTCATAAAGACCGGTCCTTCCCGGAACTGCGTACATTCCTACTGTGACAAATATCCTGCGAGTGTCGTTCTTTCATTGTACAGATTTGAACCAGTTGTTTCCACCAATCAAGAAATATGCGGAAATTCACTATTATTTATTGAATAATAGTGAATGATAAGCTATTGTTTAATATATAGTAGAGGAGGCGAGGGAATGAATCCTCAATTTAAGAAAGGCGTGCTCAACTTGTGCGTGCTCGCACTTGTCGAGACACATGATCGCTACGGCTATGAGCTCGTGCAAGCCATTTCGGCGAAAGTCGCCATCTCGGAAGGGGCCGTCTATCCGCTCCTCAGGCGCCTCACGTCAGACGGATACTTCACGACGTACTTAAAAGAGTCGGCAGAAGGACCACCGCGGAAGTATTACGCGATCACGGAGCAAGGGAAGGGCCATTTGGCGGAATTGCGCGCGGAGTGGGAGGTGTTCACGACCGGCGTCAACGAATTGATCGAAGGGGGAACGGACAAATGACAGAAGAGCAGTATTTATTGGAACTCGAACGGTTGCTGATGGGGATGAGCGTCATCGACCGGGTCGATATTTTACGGGATGTGTCGGAGTACTTTGCGAGCGGGCGACTCGATGGGAAAAGTGACGCTGCGATGGTCGAAGAGCTCGGGACGCCGGATGCGCTTGCGAATGAGTTACTCGGCACGGTCGAGCCACTCATTGAAGAGCGTAAAGAACCGGCTATGGTGAAAAGTCCAAACGTGGCGTTCCGTAACGTCTCCATCAACGTCCTGCAAGCGCACGTCAAAGTCGTTCCATCTGATGACGGTTTTGCCTACGCGACGCTTGAGACAGAACGAGATCACGGGGTGACGATGGAGATTGTCGGGGACACCCTGGAGATTCGAATCGAATCAGAGCGCCGGTTCGGTCTGTCGAACTTGTTCGCCTGGGCAGTGACGAAGGCACCGGTGTTACACGTCGAGCTACCACGCCATGCGTATGAGCAAGTCGTCTTGAAAAATCGTCTCGGCTCCTGTGATGTGCGCAATCTCGAGGCCGCATCGGTCGAAGTTGAGAGCGAGAACGGGACCATCACGGCCCATACCGTTAGCGCCAAGCGAGGCTCGTTCCGCTCTTCGAACGGAAAAGTCAGTCTCACGTCGATGACAGGCCAGGACCTTGACGCGCAATCGTCGAACGGACGCGTGGAAGTTCTTGGCTCGACTGTGGATCGTCTCGAGATTCAGTCGTCGAACGGCCGTCTCGATATCCATGACGTGACAGGGGCAGTCGAGGCGAAGACATCGAACGGACGCATCGACTGTGTCATCGATGTGCTCGAGCATCCGGTCCGTCTGAAAACGAACAACGGGCGCATCGATGTGCGTCTGAATCGAGATCCGCGTGACGCCGTCATCCGGGCGAAGACAAGAAACGGCAAAGTCGAGCTGTTCGGGGATCGGGCGAACGAGCGGACGTTCGGGGACGGAACGGTCGAACTCAAACTGACGAGCTCGAACGGGAGTATCACCGTCGAATAAGCAATAAAAAGACTCGCGCGTGAGCCGTTCACGTGCGAGTCTTTTGGTTTACAAATCGTGGACGAGCAAGTAGGCGACACGGACCGGTCCGTGCACCCCGACAATCAAATTCATCTCGATATCGGCCGAGTTCGATGGGCCGGAGATGAAATTGACCCCGTTCGGCGAGTTGAGGTCACCGGTGCGGTCAAGTTCGGCTAATTTTTTAGCTGCCTGTGTCATCCGCGGCACGAGCACCGATTTCGGGATGATGGCGATATGGTCGCGGGGCAATAAGCTGATCGTACGTGACTTCCCAGGAGCCGCGTATTGGACGATGGTCGCACTCTCGGCGAGGGCCTGGTCGGCGATGGTGATCCCGATATCTGCTTTTATGGCGAGGGCACGGCTGTCTTCCGGTCGCTCCGCATCCCACCAGTCGAATGACTCACTCGTCTGTGGCGCCCACGCCTGAATGCGATCGTCATGTTCGGCGATGATGGTGCTCCCGTCATACCGTTCAATCAACAGCCGGAGCGTATCGTCGAGGTTGGCGGATTCACATTCGATGACGTCGGTGTGGATGCGCGTCGCGACCATCCGGAACGTCTCGAGCAGCTCCTCATCAGAGGCGTCCTTCAACACCTCGTCTTGTGGCCGGTGCTTGTACACGCGTTTCGGCGGCGTCAAGTCGACGTCACGTCCGAGCTGTCCCGCGATTCGTTTTAGAAAATCTTCGCGATTGGTGATCGTTCCTGGATTCATTCTGCATTCCCCCGTTTCTTGAACCAATCCCGTACCGTCTGCTTGGCCGGTTGTGGCAAGTTTTTCGAATCCGTCCACGCCGGCAACCCTTTGTCGATTTGTCCCGCTTTCGTGAACGGGGACGATGCGAACGGCGCGATGTGTTCGGCCGCTTCGAACAAGAACGGACTCGACGACGTGACCGCGAAGCCTTTCATGGCGATACGCTCGACGAACGGTGACTGTTTTCTCTCTTCGACGATGACACGGCGATGTTCGATCAATAGCTCGTGGAGCGGAATCTTGACCGGGCAGGCTTCCGTACAGGCACCGCATAGACTCGAGGCGTACGGCAACTCTTTATAATTCTCGTAGCCGTCGAGGAGCGGAGCGAGCACAGCGCCAATCGGACCCGGATAAATCGAGCCGTAGGCATGACCACCGATGTGGCGGTACACGGGACAGACGTTAATACAGGCCGCACAACGGATGCATTGGAGCACCGATTGGAACTGTGTGCCGAGGATGCCGGAACGTTTGTTGTCGACGATGACGAGATGGAACTCCTCGGGTCCATCAACTTCGCCGTGCCAGCGCGTGCCAGCGAACGTCGTGATGTATGAGGTGAGTCGTTGACCGACAGCGCTCCGGCACAACATATTGACGAGCACCTCGAACTCCTCGTACGACGGGACGATCCGTTCCATCCCCATGACGGAAATGACCGTGTCCGGAAGCGACGTCACCATGCGGCCGTTCCCTTCGTTCGTCACGAGCCCGACGGCACCGCTCTCGGCGATGGCGAAGTTACAGCCGGTGATGCCGACCTCCGCTTTCAAAAAGTCTTTCCGCAACTCACGGCGTGCATAGCGCCCGAGCTCGGTCGGGTCGTTTGATCCTTCGTAGCCGTGGGCCGTAAACGTCTCGTGGACCGCATTTCGGTCTTTGTGCAAGGCCGGGGCGACGATATGAGACGGCGGATCATTATCGAGTTGAAGGATCCATTCCCCGAGGTCGGACTCGACGACCGTGCACCCTTCCTCATGGAGCGCCTCGTTCAAGCCAATCTCTTCTGTCACCATCGACTTTGATTTGACGACGTGTTTGGCATTCTTAGCGCGCACGACTTCCCGGATATAGCGGTTCGCTTCTTCCGGTGTCTCGGCGAAGAAGACGTTGCCACCTCGTTTCGAGATGTTCTCGCTCAATTGATATAAGTAATAGTCGAGATGTTCGAGCACGTGTTGGCGAATCTCTTCCGAATGGTCCCGGAACGCTTCCCAATCCCCGAGTTCACCTGCCGCGTTTAAACGACCGTCACGCAGACGGTTTTGCGCCGAACTGACAGCCTGACGCATGAACGGATTGTCGATTCCGTCTTTGCGTCGATCCTGAAACTTCTCATCTAACCGAATACCCATACTCATGCTTGTCTCACCCCTTCGTTCAACACTTCCGCGATATGCATCACTTTGATTGGGTGCCCTTGTTTATGCAGACGCCCCCCGATATTCATCAGACACGACGCGTCAGCCCCAATCAATACCTCGGCCCCCGAGTTCAAAATCGACTCGACTTTCTCATCGACCATCTGCACCGACACATCTGGCATTTTGACGGAGAACGTTCCCCCGAAGCCGCAACAGTTATGGACGTTGTCGAGCGGGAGCATCGTCAAGCCGTCGACATTTTTGAGCAACTGGCCTGGAGCCGCCTCGATCCCAAGCAACCGTGTCATATGGCACGAAGCGTGATATGTCGCCTTGGCCGGAAACTTGGCCCCGACGTCCGTCACTTCAAGTACGTCGACGATGAACTGCGTCAACTCGAACGTCTTCGCCGCATGAGCCTCGGCCCGCGCCTTCCAAGCGGGATCATCTTTAAATAGATGTGGATAGTCGCGCATCATCATGACACACGAGCCGGACGGACCGACGATGTACTCGGCATCCGCCTTCTCGAACGTCTCAATCATATGCTTCGCAATCTTTTTCGTCTCTTCATGGTAGCCACTGTTGTAGGCGGGCTGCCCGCAACATGTTTGCTCAAACGGAAAACTGACGTCACAACCGAGATGTTCTAATAGTTCGACCGTCGCTTGTCCTACCGATGGGAATAACGTATCAGAGAGACAAGTGACGAACAGCGCCACGTTAGGCATGTCCATTCCTTCTTTCCTGTTCATTAGCTAAATTCGAAAACGGTTTCACAGTTATTATTCCATAACAAACAAGGTCAAAACAGAAAAATGGAAAGATTCTCTCAAAAAATTGTCAAATCCTGTCTAATTGAGAACGAAATGATAATGAATCAATATTCAGAAGACAACTGCTATAAAACAGCATTACCCTGCTTGATAACAGAAAAACCCTCGTCGGTCGACGAGGGTTCGAATCTAACTTATAAGAAAAACATTTCTAGTATGAATAGCGCGCCGAACAAGTAGATGAGCGGGTGGACCGTCTCTTTGTTCATCGCTTTAAAGATCGGATACAGGATGAACCCAAAAGCGATTCCGCGTTCGATACTGCCTGAGAGCGGCATGATGAGAATCGTCATGAACGCTGGGAAGTATTCGCTGAAGTCGGTCCAGTCGATGTAACGGACGTTCGTCAACATGAGCGCGCCGACGATGATCAAGGCCGGTGCCGTGATGGCAGCAACGCCAGAGATGGCACCAATGAGCGGACTGAAGAACAACGTCAATCCGAACAAACCGGCAACGACCGCTGTCGTGAGACCGGTCCGTCCACCTTGAGCGACACCGGCAGCTGATTCAATGTAAGCCGTCGACGGGCTCGTTCCTACGAGCGAACCACCCATCGTCGCGAGTGAATCGGCGAACAAGGCGCGGTGCCCGTTCTCGATCGTCCCATCTTCTTTCAACAGGTTGGCCTGTTTTCCGACTCCGACGAGCGTCCCCGTCGTATCGAACAACGTGACGAGGAAGAACGACAAGACGGCACCGAACAAACCGTATTGGATGACGTCCGAGAACGCCGTGAGCGGATTGACCATGAGTCCTTCCGGCAACGTCGGCATCGCCGTCACGCCTTCAATCTTCAATAGACCCATGAAATAGGCCGCGATGCCCGTGAGTACCATCCCGATGAGGAGTGAGCCCGGGACGTTCCGTGAGAACAAGAGGGCCGAGACGATCAACCCACCGAGGACGAGCAGGACGCTTGGCGACGATAAGTCCCCAAGACGAACGAGATTCGCCTCATCGGCGACGATGAGACCTGATAACTTCAACCCGAGCGAGGCGATGAACAAGCCGATGCCGGTCGTGATTGCGTGCTTGAGTGACGCCGGGATCGCTTGAATCAGTTTCGTCCGAATCGGTGACAACGACAAAATCAAGAAGAAGACCGACGACACGAAGACGACGCCGAGCGCTGCGGACGGCGTGATCTGTTGCTGGGCGACGAGCGTATACGCAAAGAACGCGTTCAGTCCCATCCCTGGGGCGACGGCAATCGGAAGGTTGGCATAGAACGCCATGAGCCCTGTACCGATCAAGATGGCGATGATCGTCGCCGTGAACGCCTGTGCGAACGGGATGCCGGCATCTGACAGAATTGCCGGGTTGACGACAGAGATGTAAGCCATCGTCACGAACGTTGTGATACCCGCCATCACTTCTTGTTTAACGTTCGTTCCATGTTGTTTCAATTGAAAAAAGTTCATGAATAAAACTCCCTATAGTTAGTAATTTCCGAACATTCTTATTCGTTAATCGTTGAATAAACGTTATCAACCTGATGACTATACAAAATGAAGCGGCTATCGTCAATGATTTCGAACGAAAAAACCTGAAATTTTATTATTTTACTATTGAATGTTCGGAATTAGACGAAATGAAAATAGTACTTGCTCTGAAACGCGTTTCAGACTGTACGGTTAAGTCAAAGGAGGGATTGCTCATGAATCCGACAACGTGGAAAACATGGTGCAGTGGGGTCGTCTACGAACTCGTCATCAATCGGTTGTATACGCCGCTCGGAAGAATGTTGTGCGCCCGTTTCCAAGACGAGTTTCTTCATTTACCAATCGAAGAACGGTTTCGTCTCGTCCAAGCCATCCGGAAACAAGTGATTGCGAAAGGTGACAGTCAGGAGGCAGAGTGGGTACACTATATGCAAAGACTGACAGATTGAGGTGAAACGAGATGGCGAACATTCGAGATATCGCAAAATACGCAGACGTATCCGTGACGACGGTGTCGCGCGTGCTCAATGAGCACCCGTACGTGTCGAAAGAGAAGCGGGAACGGGTGCGACAGGCGATGGCCGAACTCGGCTATTTACGGAATCAGCAGGCGCTGACGTTATCGACCGGTCGCACGCAGCGTTTCGTCGTCGTGTTGCCGTATTTGGATCATCCGTATTATGGACTGTTCGTCAACGGGCTCGCGAAAGCTGCCCTCCAAAGAGATTACCGACTCGTCATGTGGCAGACCGAGTATCAACTCGACCAAGAACGGCAAGCGCTTGATTTATTGAAGCACCGTGAAGTCGATGGGGCGATTCTGTTATCCCATACGATGTCATTCGATGAAATGGAAATGTATCGGCAGTTCGGCCCAATCGCGGTCGCGACCGTCGGGGCACCAGAGACGATTTCTTCGGTTCACGTCGATCACTATGCCGCCTTCGTCGCCGGTTTAAACGTGCTGGCGCAAGCTGGATATATTGAAATCGGCATCGTGTTGTCACGACAAGACAGTCCAAGCTCGATCGCGCGTCAGCAAGCGTACTTCGATGAAGTCGAACTTGCGCGTGAGCGATGGGTCTGGACCGGCTACTTGACGAGCGAGGACGGAATCCGGCTTGCCGATGAATTTCTGCGTCAACAAGAGCGTCCTCGAGCGCTCTTTTTCTCGTCAGATTATGTGGCGCTCGGTTTTTTAGGAGAGTTGCGCCGTCGCGGTGTCCGCATCCCGGATGAAGTCGCCATCCTTGGCTTCGATGGCCATCCGATCGGTCAGGCGTTCGGGTTATCAACGATGTATTCGCCAAACGAAGACATCGGCCGGACGTTGTTCGATGTGACGTTCGAAGAGATGAACGGGGCCACTTCTATCACAAACAGTTTGACGGTCACCTACTTACCAGGTACGACGCTCTAGGCAACTTCCTCGCTCGGTTTTTCTGAAACGATTAGAATGAAGACAGAAGTCGAGAGGAGGATGACAGATGAAGATTAACGTGACAGATGAAGCACTCCAGTTTTTCAAAGATGAGATGGAGGTCGAGGCAGGCCAGACGGTGCGCCTATTCGCCAAATATGGGGGTTCGACCGATTTGACGCACGGTTTCTCGGTGGGCGTCATCACAGAAGACATCGACAACGCGGCCGTTGAAACGGAAGCGGACGGCATTCGCTTCGTCGTGGCTGAACAGGACGAATGGTTATTCCAAGGACAAGACGTCAACGTCGAAATCCGTGGCGACGAGGTTGTGTTCGTTCAAGCCGACTGATATGACAGTTTGTTTACGGATGAGAGACATCTGTTTGGCTAGAGCGCGCTCAGGGAACAGTCTACGACAAGACTCAGTACCGAAAGGATGAGACAGATGTCAGAACAAGATAAAAAACGTGAACAAGAAGAACAAGAGAAGTTAAAACGAGACCAACCGGATATTTCGCATGAAGAAGATTCAAAAGGCGATCATTCGGACCTCGAAGAGACGGACGAAGACGAACAAGCATAAGAGCCCTTGCTGGCTCTTTTTTGTTTGGGAATTGAAAGAATGAGTAGAGACGGTATAATGGATAAGGGAAAACTATCATAGTGAGGAGAATGTATCATGAGTACAGTACTAGTCTTCGGACATAAAAATCCAGACACGGATACGATTTGTTCGGCGCTCGCTTACGCGGAGCTGAAGAAAAAGTTAGGGATGGACGCTGAAGCGGTTCGACTCGGCGAAGTGAACGGAGAGACGCAATATGCGCTCGACCACTTCCGTGTCAAAGCACCGCGCCTCGTAGAACGCGTGTCAGACGAAGTAGAATCTGTCATCTTGGTCGACCATAACGAGTTCCAACAAAGCGCGGAAGACATCGCAGACGTGCGTATCCTCGAAGTCGTCGACCACCACCGGATCGCCAACTTCCAAACAGCGGATGCGCTCTATTACCGTGCGGAGCCGGTCGGTTGTACGGCAACGATCTTGCTCAAACTCTATAAAGAGCACGGTGTCGAAATCGCACCTGACATGGCAGGATTGATGCTATCGGCCATTATCTCGGACTCACTCTTGTTCAAGTCACCGACGTGCACGGACGAGGACATCAAGGCGGCAAAAGAACTCGCAGCCATCTCGGGCACAGACATCGAGACATACGGTCTTGAGATGTTGAAAGCGGGAGCGGACCTTAGCCAAAAAACAATCCCAGAACTCATCTCGCTCGACGCGAAAGAGTTTGCGATGGGCGACTACCGCATTGAGATTGCTCAAGTGAACACGGTCGACGCAAACGATGTGTTGAGCCGTAAAGACGCTGTTGAATCGGCGATGGCAATCAAGATGTTAGATAAAGAGCTCGACTTGTTCGTCTTCGCCATCACGAACATCTTGACGAACGACTCGGAGGTTCTCGTTGTCGGTAAGAAGACTGACCTATTCGAGCAGGCGTTCAACGTCAAATTGGTCGATGGTCTGGCGACACTTCCTGGTGTCGTTTCACGCAAAAAGCAAATCGTACCGGTGCTCACAGCAGCGGCGACGAACTAAGAAACGAGAAAGGCCCGAAGCAGACGCTTCGAGCCTTTTTTTGTGGTTAAGATGCTTGTTTTTGTCGTCCATACGTTCCGATGCGCCATAATTTCTCGAACGGACCGTATCGATGCGATTTCAGCCACCACATCGAGAAGAACGCTTGGGCGATCAAAATCGCGATACTCAAGAACAATCCTTCCGTCAACGACAGGCGACCGTAGTAGCCGAGGGCGATGACCGGGATGACGACGACGAGCGTGTGCGTCAAATAGTTCGTCAGTGCCATACGGCCGAGCGCCTGCAACGGACGGAATGCGCGCCCGTTGCGGACGGCGATCGTGAACAGACAGACGTACGTCGTCGCGAGCAGTTTGCCGGAGACGAGGACGGCCGCAGAGTTCGTCGCCGAATACTCGGCACCGCCACCGTAGTGGTGCCAAATAATGACTGCGAAGAACGGCAGGGCCGCTACCGTACAGATGATAGCCGTCCGCGTCAATCCTCGGATACTCCACGTGAGGAGTTTCCGTTCCCGTCCGATATAAAGTCCGAACAAGAACAGGCTGAAGATTTCAAAATCGGCGAACAACGAGTTTTGGAACATGTCAAAAATCTCATTATCCAAGCGATAGTCGAACCAAGGTCCGAATCCGGAATTGAATGCGGTCGGGAATGGTCCTGCAATAGACGTATAACCTAACGCCCATTCCAGATAGATTGATGAGCCATAAAACAATACATAGCTTGTGATCAACAAACCCCATGCCCACGTTAAAATCGCCCGGTTGCTCAATCCATAAAACAACGGGAGCAACAAGCCCCACATCGCATACGTATGTAAGATGTCACCCGACCAAATGGCCAGGTGAGCGAGTCCGAATAGAAACAAAATGGCGATGCGGCGAATATAACGGCCGACCGAGTCCCCGCGCGCATACGAGCGCTCCAGGAAAATCGAGAAGCCGATTCCAAACAAGAGTGAGAAGATCGTGTAAAACTTCGTCTGGACGAACAAGTCGAACAGCGTCCTGACGAAGAGGTCGCTTCCTTCATATATCGGATTACCGAAAATCCAGTCGCTCCCGAGCATGCTTGGGATGTTGACGAGGAAAATGCCGCACAGGGCAAACCCTCGAATGATGTCATATAGAACGATGCGTTCATTTACTTGAATCGGGCCAGCCATACGCCACTTCCTCTACACGGATTAGAATACTTTTGTCGTCCACGATTCACAGTTCCAGACGTCGGTGACGATGTCTTGATAGAACTCCGGTTCGTGACTGATGAGTAGGATACTGCCTTTATATTCTTTCAATGCGCGCTTCAACTCTTCCTTCGCGTCGACGTCCAAGTGGTTCGTCGGCTCATCGAGGAGGAGCAAGTTCGATTCGTTGTTTTGGAGCTTACAGAGACGGACCTTCGCCTTCTCTCCACCACTGAGGACCGCGATTTTACTCTCGATATGCTTCGTCATGAGACCGCATTTCGCGAGCATGGCACGGACTTGTTGCTGGTTGAGTGATGGGAACTCGCTCCAAATCTCTTCGATACACGTGTTGTTGCTGACGGCCGCTTCTTGTTCGAAGTACCCGATCTCCAAGAACTCACCGCGTTCGACGGTTCCTTCAAGCGGGTTGATCATGCCAAGAAGGCTCTTCAACAGTGTCGTCTTCCCGATTCCGTTCGCACCGACGAGGGCAATCTTCTGACCGCGCTCCATTTGGAGGTCGAGCGGGCGTGAGAGCGGCTCATCGTAACCGATGACGAGATTTTTGGCGTCAAAGATGAGACGACCTGACGTGCGGGCCTGCAAGAATCGGAACTCTGGTTTCGGACGTTCCGCGCTCAATTCGATGACATCCATCTTATCGAGTTTCTTCTGGCGCGACATCGCCATGTTCCGTGTCGAGACACGGGCCTTGTTGCGGGCGACGAAGTCTTTCAAATCGGCGATTTCAGCCTGCTGGCGTTTATAAGCCGATTCGAGCTGCGAACGTTTCATCTCATACACTTCCATGAACTTGTCGTAGTCCCCGACATAGCGTGACAAGTCTTGGTTCTCCATATGGTAGACCAAGTTGATGACGCTGTTTAAGAACGGGATATCGTGCGAAATCAAGATGAAGGCGTTGTCGTAGTTCTGGAGATAACGCTTCAACCACTCGATGTGGGCCTCGTCCAAATAGTTGGTCGGCTCATCGAGGAGCAGGATGTCCGGCTTCTCAAGGAGCAATTTCGCGAGCAATACTTTCGTCCGCTGACCACCTGAGAGGTCCGTGACGTCACGGTCGAGTCCGACATCTAAAATACCGAGACCGCGAGCGACTTCTTCGACTTTCGCATCGATGATATAAAAGTCGTTCGAATCGAGCATTTCCTGAAGTTCGCCGACTTCGGCGAGCATGTCGTCCATCTGTTCAGGCGTCGCATCGCCCATCTCCATATAAAGCTCACCGATTCGTGTTTCGGTGTCAATCAAGTATTGGAACGCGCTCTTTAACACGTCCCGAATCGTCATCCCGCGCTCGAGGACGGCGTGCTGGTCGAGGTAACCGACACGGACGTTTTTCGCCCACTCGATTTTGCCTTCGTCCGGCTGGAGCTTACGCGTGATGATGTTCATAAACGTTGATTTTCCTTCACCGTTCGCTCCGATGAGACCGATGTGTTCGCCTTTCAATAGACGGAAAGACACATCATTCAAAATGGCGCGGTCACCGAAACCGTGGCTCAAGTTTTGTACTGTTAATATACTCATAGTTCTTATTCGTTCCCTTCAAAGTTGACTATCCGATATTGTAGCATGGAATCAAAAAAATTAGTACGCCAGTCCGATCGATTGGCGGATGAAGAGTTGGTCTTCGACGGCGTTCAGCATGAACTGGGCAACATCGGCCCGTGAAATCTGTTTTCCGTTGTCTGGAATGCTGTCGAGGGACGTGCGATACACGGAAGTCCGGGGACCGTCCGTCAATTGCATCGGCCGCACGATCGTATAATCGAACGACGAGTTGCGCCACAGATCGACCGCGGCCCGGTGGTCACGGAGCGGCTTCCGAAGCATGAACGTCACGACCGTACCAGCAAGGCCCGGAATTTCTTTATCAATCCCAGCCGAGGCGAGATAGACGACGCGGGTGATGCCGTTCGCTTTCAGTGCCGGGACGAGCGCATCGGTGACACGGGCCAAGAAGTCCGAGTCGCTCAAGTCAGTCCCGAGACAGCTGATGACAGCGTCATGACCAGCTACAGCGTCTGTCAAAGAGACACTGTCCTTGACATCGCCTTCGATGATTTCAAGTTGCGGCGTCGGAATCAATTTTTTCTGTTCCCGCACGAAAGCGGTCACGTGGTGGCCATGCTCGATGGCCTGGTCGACAAACTGATGACCGGTCCGGCCGGTGGCACCTAAAACGAATAGCTTCATAATGGATGTGGCTCCTCTCGATTTTCCAGTATCTTTAGTATACAGCAGTTTCAGAAAAATCGAACTTTTAGCCGTCTTTTCGGAAACGGGTTGCATTTTACGAAATATCGTCTAGAATAAGTCCTATCTTATATAAATAAAAGATTCGCACTCGTATATCAGCGGGAATATGGCCCGCAAGTCTCTACCGAACCACCGTAAATGGTTCGACTACGGGTGACGCTTGTCGTGTGCATTCGTTTTGTTTCCATGCGGTTCGTCGTCCCCGGGTTGGGGTGACGAATCGCATTTTTTTGTTGGAGGGAAAACAATGAAGCAGCTAGAAGACAAAATCAGAAATGAAGGACAAGCGTTGTCCGAACACGTATTGAAAGTCGATGCCTTCTTGAACCATCAAGTCGATCCTGTCTTGATGCAGGCGATTGGTCGTGAGTTCGCGGACCGGTTCCGTGACGCCAGAATCGACCGCATTGTCACATTGGAGTCGAGTGGGATCGCTCCGGCGATGATGACGGCACTTGAGATGGACATTCCGTTCGTCTTCGCCCGCAAACGCAAATCACTCACGCTTCAAGACGATCTCGTCGAAGCCGACGTCTATTCGTTCACGAAACAAGAAACGAATCGCATCAGTTTGAGCCGTCGCTTCGTCCAACCTGGGGAGCGCGTGCTCGTCATCGACGATTTCCTCGCCAACGGCGAAGCAGCACTCGGTTTGACACAACTCGTTGAGTCGGCTGGTGCGGTCGTCGCCGGTGTCGGCATCGTCATCGAGAAGTCGTTCCAACCAGGACGGGACAAGCTGCTCGAGCGAGGCTATCAAGTCGAGTCACTCGCCCGGATCGCCAAACTTGAAGCGGGTGAGATTTCCTTCGTGGAGGTGGTCCAATGAATACGTTCAAGACAGCCAGCCTCGGATTCCAACATTTACTCGCCATGTACACGGGCGCGGCCATCGTCCCGCTCATCGTCGGCGGAGCCATCGGGCTCGGTCCGACAGAACTCGCTTACCTCGTCGCGATTGATTTGTTCATGTGCGGCGTCGCGACACTGTTGCAAGTATGGACGACTCGTTTCACCGGTGTTGGTCTGCCAGTCGTACTCGGTTGTACGTTCACCGCGGTCGGTCCGATGATTGCCATCGGTAGTTCGAGCGGCATCACCGCTATTTACGGGGCACTCATCGCGAGCGGAATCATTGTCATCTTCATTTCAGGCTTTGTCGGGAAACTGGCCCGTTTCTTCCCGCCGGTCGTGCTAGGCTCGGTCGTGACGATTATCGGTCTCTCGCTCATCCCAGTCGCTGTCAATGACATCGGTGGCGGGATGCCGGGTGAGCCCGGCTTCGCTTCGATGCAAAACTTAGCGCTCGGTGGCTTGACTATCGGTTTGATTCTCATCTTGAACCGAATCGGTACCGTGTTCACACGGGCGGCCGCAGTCTTGTTCGCGGTCTTGATCGGCACAGGTGTCGCCGCGTTCCTCGGTCTCGTCGACTTCAGCCCGGTCCGTGAGGCAGGCTGGTTCCAAATGGTGCAACCGTTCTACTTCGGGATGCCGACGTTTGACGTCTCGGCCATCCTCGTCATGACGCTCGTGGCCATCATCTCGATGATTGAATCGACGGGTGTCTTCTTGGCATTGAGCGATATTACAAAAAAACCGATTGGCTCGAACGAGTTGACGAAAGGGTATCGGGCTGAAGGTGTGGCGACGATTCTCGGTGGGATTTTCAACAGCTTCCCATACACGACGTTCAGTCAAAACGTCGGACTCGTCCAATTGTCAGGCGTCAAATCGCGTCGCGTCATCTTCTGGACGAGTGGACTATTGATTTTACTCGGCTTCTTGCCGAAAGTCGCGACGTTCACGACATTGATCCCGAAACCGGTACTCGGTGGGGCGATGCTCGTCATGTTCGGTACCGTCGCCGCGTCAGGGATTCGCATCCTCAGTCAAGTCGATTTTGCGAAAAATGAGAACTTGATCACGATCGCACTCTCAATCGGCATCGGGCTTGGTATCACGGCCAACCCAGGCATTGTCGCCAATATGCCGGAATCGATTCAACTGTTCACCGATAGCGCCATCGTTGCTGGCTCATTCACAGCCCTGTTCTTGAACGGGTTCTTCCGTCTCGTCGACCGATTCCGTCCGGACGAGGTCGTTGCCGATAACCGGCAAGTCAGCTAGACTGAAAGGAGCACGTATCAAGGGGGAAATAGGATGGGAAAAACAGCACTCGTTGTCGGCGCGACCGGTTTAATTGGACGCGAGCTCGTCGAACAGTTACTCGAACAGGAACGGTATGATCAAGTCTGGATTGTCGTCCGTCGCTCGAAACGATGGAGTCACCCGAAACTGCATGAAGTCGTCGGGTTCGAAGGGATGGACGAGGCGTTGCCGCACATTGATGACGTCTACTGTGCACTCGGGACGACGATTGCCGTCGCCGGCTCACGTCAGGCGTTCAAACACGTCGACCTCGAGTTGCCGCTCGAAGTGGCGCGCGTCGCGAAGCAGCACGGTGCGACACGTTATGCCGTCGTCTCGGCACAAGGCGCGTCACTTCGGTCACCTTTTTTCTACAACCGGGTGAAAGGAGAGCTCGAGAACGGGCTCAAAGTGTTCGGCTTCGAACACTTGATTATCGCCCGTCCGTCGCTCCTGCTCGGAGATCGGGAAGAGTTCCGTCTCGGCGAGAAAGCGGCCGAAGTCGTCAGCCGTCCGCTCCAACCGTTGTTACTCGATAAACTACCGGATGCCGCACCGATTCAAGCGCTCCACGTGGCGCGTGCCTTGATCATGGCCGCGGAAGAAGGACAAGGCACTGAAGTGCTGACGTCTGGCATGATGCAGGGGATGAGCCAATGAAGCGAGTGACGAGCAAACGCACGAAAGCCGCCTTAATCGACGGCGTCATTGCCGGATTGGTCAGTTTCGGTGTCGAACAGCTCGTTCGGAAGAAAGTGAAAAGTGAGTTCGTCCACACCGTCATCACCCCGATGCTCGTTTCTTACGCGCTCGAGGCGTGTCAGATGCGCCGTGGCGGCCAGACGCTCGGATATAAGCTGATGGGACTCGAGTTGAAGAATGACGACGGGACCCCGGTCACGGCTGAGCAAGCGTTCAAACGGGCGCTTCACCGCGATACGCGCTCGATTGCCGCCTACGTCAAGGACCGCGCGCACTTCGAGGCCGAAGCCGGTGCCGTCTTGCCGCACGACGCAGCGTTCCATATGCACGTAATCGAAAAAAACTGACCTCGCGAGGTCAGTTTTTTTAGTCTTTGATGCGGCTGAGAATGGCCGTCGTCAAGGCGACGATCGTTCCGAGGACGAGTCCGTTCGAGAATACGGTCGCCAAGAGCGGTGGCAAATCGTTCATTGCCCCAGGTGGGAGCAACATCGCGCCGGCTCCGATCACGAGCGGGAGACCGACAGTGAGTGACGCCGTCTTTTGGTTCAATTCGAACGCCGCCTCGTTGATTCCGATGATGATCATCGTCGCGATGAGCGGGGTGACGATGGCGTATCCGACGGCGGCCGGGATGCTCGCGATGAGCGAGACGAACGGACCGATAAGGGCGAGCACCATCATCACAGCGTGGGCCACGAGATGTGGTGAGCGATGGACGCTCTCCGTCGAGGATAAGAAACCAGCCGTTCCAGAGATGGCGACCGGTCCCGGTGTCCCGAACATGCCCGCGACCATTTGACTGATGCCGCTGACGACACCGGACGCCGGGACGTTGCCTTCGATTTGACGCTTCTCGCGCGAGCTGACGATGCGTTCAATCAACTTGATATTGGCGAGGACGTTCGTCATGAGCAGGAGCGTGATGACGAAAGCCGTCGGGAGCAAGTTCCAATCCCACACCCACGTTCCGAACGGGAATAGTTCAGGTACGAGGAAGAATGACTCGGAACGGACGATCGGGTTGCCGAGTCCGAGCAGGTTGAACAACCAAAATCCGGCGATGAGCGTCATGACGAGTCCGTACTGTTTGAACCGGCTCCGCTCGAGCGTGAGCGCGAACAACACGAGACCGGCCGTCGCGACGGCCTGAACGACGTTAATGCCGTCCTCGGTCACGCCGAAGCCACCTTTAATGACGGCGCCCGACAGTTGCAAGACGAGCAGAATCATATAGACGCCGAGTACTTGTGGGGTGAACAACGACAGCATCCGTCGCAACAGGCCGGTGACGGTCATGACTACACCGAGCACACCACTCAAGAACAACATGAAACCGAGCGCTTGGAGTGTCTCTTGTCCGCTACCGTAAAGCGCCGGACCGATGGAGGCATAGAGTGTGAACACGCCCCACCATATCCCGGCCGGTCCTTCTAAAATCGGTAGACGGTGGCCGAGCAGTGTTTGGATGATGCTGAAGAGGGCGAAGATGAACAGCGAGCGCGAGATGAACGTCATCGTCTCGGCTGGTGACAGTTCAAATAAGGCAGCGATCGAGAGCGGTGGTACAATGTTTGTAGCTAAAATAAAAATAAACCACTGAATCGTCGTGGTTACAGAACTTTTCGTCATGGTGTCCCCCTGATATTTCCCTTTTTTACTACTAGTGTACCGTGACGAGGAAGTGGATGCAAATGGAGGTCTTATAATGAAGAAAAAATTGAAGTGGATTGGCCTTGGCCTATTAGGAATCATCTTGGTCGCCATCATCGGATTCATTGTGTGGACACAACTGACGTATGGACCGACGGATGAGGCGCTCAGCTACGCGGCGGAGGCGACGGAAGTGGACAATCGTCTCGAGTTCGGGCAGACGGACAGCGAGGTTGGGTTCATCCTGTATCCGGGAGCGAAAGTCGAGAAAGAGGCATACGCCTATTATGGCACCAGACTGGCGGAAGAAGGTGTCTTCGTCGCCATCCCATCGTTGCGCTTAAATCTCGGGATAGCAGATATCGATGCAGCAGAAGAGATCATCGCCGCCCATCCAGACATCGAACGTTGGGTCGTCGGGGGGCATTCACTCGGTGGCTCGGCTGCGTCCGGTTACGCGCTTGAGCATGAGGAGCAAGTCGACGGGGTCATCTTCCTCGCCTCGTATCCAATCAGCACGATGGCGGACAGTGATTTACGTGTCTTGTCCGTCTCCGGGGAAATCGACGGTCTCGCCACACCGGCTGATATCGAGGCGAGTCGTGACAACATGCCGGATGACGCCGTCTTCCATCAAATCAAAGACGGCAACCACGCTAACTTCGGGATGTACGGACCGCAGGACGGGGACAACGACAGCCCGCTCAGCGCCAAACAACAACTTGACGAGACGATCGATCACATCATTGATTGGTTATAAAAACAGCGTGCCCACATCAAGGGGCACGCTGTTTTAACGTTGGTCGAGCTGATGACTGACCGCGGTCAACAAAGCTGTCACGAGCGCGACGGCGCCACCGACGAGGGCGAGCGTCATGACGGGTGCGTTGGCATAGACAAGACCACCAAGCGCTGAGCCCATTCCGATCCCGACGTTGCTTGCGACCGGCATGAGCGATGAGGCCAGGCCTTTGGCGTCCGGATTGAACTTCTCGGCCAAATCGATCAAATAGATTTGCGTCGACGTCGTCAGTAGAATCGCCATGAACGACATGAGCGCGATATTGATGAGACCGAGCGTCACGCTCGATGTCGTCACATACAAGGCCGCTAAGACGAGCGCTTGGATGAGAAAGACGAACCGTAGCCGTCCGATCGGATTATGGCTCGCGATCTTTCCAGCCGCCAGATTGCTGAAGATGGAGATGAACCCGTAAGCGAACAAGATCGGGCTGACCCAAGCGACAGGTACGCCGAGGACATCTTTTAAGATTGGGACGAGATATGTATAGACGACGTACGTTGCACCGAAGCCGAACGCGGGGATGAAGAACGCGATTAAAATTCGCGGGTTCGTCAAGAGGCGCAATTGATCGGCAATCGACGTTTTGCCGCTCGTTAAATGGCTCGGCACGACACGGTAGACGGCGAGAAATGCGACGACGCCTAAAGCGGTCGTCAACAGGAATGTCGTTTCCCATCCGGTCCGTTGCCCGATGAACGTACCGAGCGGAACGCCAAATACGTTCGCCATCGTGAAACCGCCGAAGATGAATGAGACAGCGATGCCGCGCTTCCCGGTTGGTACCGATTCACTGGCGACGAGCATGGCGAGTGAGATGAGTACGCCGGTCACGACGGCGGTCATCATCCGGAGCACGAGCAATATCCCGTACGTCGGAGCGAGGCTGCTGAATAAGTTGAAGACGATGAACCCAGCTGTGAGCGTGAGCATCAATTTTCGTTTCGGCAAATGGCTCGTGAACGACATCGTGAGCGGGGTCCCAATGGCAAAGGTGATGGCGAACGCCGAGACGAGCGTTCCGGCCGTGGCAATCGAAATCGATAGGCCATCGGCGATATCGGGTAAAATCCCGACGATGACAAATTCACTCGTTCCGAGCACGAACGTGAGCAGGGCGAGCGATAAGATCAGCGTCCAGTCGGTCCGACTGAGCGATGGGGTGGTCGTCAAAATAAATCACTACTTTCAGAAATATAGTCATTAGACATCAGTCGTTTCCAACCATACCGAATTTTCGCCAAAAGCAAAACCCTTTTCTCTCACATTGTGAAAGAAAAGGGTTAAATTAACGCCAGAATGCAGTCGCTTCGACACCGGCATGATCCGAGACGATCGGACCGTTCTCGCCGTCAAAGACGACGGCATGGCGCGAGACGTGAATCGGGGCGTTCGTCAGCATCAAGTCGATGCGAAGCGCCTGCTTGTTCTCGTCCCAGCCGGCAATCTTGCCTTGGACGGTCGCATCGCCTTCACGCTCGGTCGCCAAATGGAACAAGTCTTGGAGACCGTGCTCAACCAAGTAATCGTACCCTTCGCCACGAATGAACGCATCGTTATTGAAGTCGCCGAGCAGTAAGGCGCGATCGTCATCTTCGACGCGACGAAGTAGTTCATCGAGCTGATGGCGTACCGGTTCATCGGCATCATGCCACCAACCAAGGTGACAGGAGTAAATCGCCGTCGGCGCGTCCATACCGTCTACGACCGCCTTGACGATTTTCCGAGATTTGTAATCGTTCGGGTCGGTCGTCTGGGAGACGAAGAACGATTCGGTCGACACGAACGGAGTGCGCGATAAAATCGCGACGCCTTCTTCGTAGATATCATAGCCATAATGAGCAAAGTCCCACGTCATGTAGTAATCGACGCCTTGCTCTTTCAAACGCTCGACGAGCACGTAGGCGAAGTTGTTCTCTCGAATCAAGCCGTCGATGAGTGGGGCCTCTTTATGTTGATTCACTTCTTGGAGTGCGATGATGTCGTATTCCTCGCTCGCGATCCGTTCGACGATCGAGTCGATTTTCTCTTGTTGACGATCTTCTAACCAGGCGTGACAGTTCAGCGTTAAAATATTCACGATAGTCCTCCTTTAGAAAAAACAGGCCAACTCGTACGAGCTGGCCTGTTGATTATGCACCGATGACGTCTTGAATATCAGACTTCAATACGTCGGCTTTCGGGCCGTAGATTGCTTGGACACCACGGTCTTTCAAGATGAGACCCATGGCGCCGTTCTTTTTCCACTCGCTCTCTTCTGAGACGAGCGACATGTCTTTGACTGTGACACGGAGACGCGTCATGCAGGCATCGACGTCCTCGATGTTCTCTTCCCCACCGAGTAGCGCGATAATCCCCATGACCTGCTCGTTGCCTGTCACGTTCGATTTCTCTGTCACTTCTTCCATATAGTTCCCGTTACGGCCAGGCGTCGGGAGGTTCATCTTCTTGATAAAGAAGTTGAACACACCGAAGTTCAAGAAGAAGAAGGCAGCCGAAACGAGGAAGAAGTTAATCAAGTCTTGCAAGAGTCCCGCTTTGACAATCATCGGGATGCGTGTGAGCAATTCAATCGCACCGAACGCGTGGACACGAAGATCGATGACATCCGCTAAAGCGAAGGCGGCACCGGCCATGAGCGCGTAGACGACGTAAAGGACTGGAGCGACGAACATGAACATAAATTCGATTGGTTCTGTGACACCCGTCAAGAAGACGGCGAGACCAGCCGACAAGAACATCGGCTTGTATTGTGCTTTCTTGTCTTCGTCGACGTTGCGGTACATTGCGTAAGCGGCACCGATCAAGGCAGCGAATGACAAGATGACTTGACCGACTTTGAAGCGGGCTGGGACGACGTCAGCGAGCAAAGCGTTGTAAGCAGCCGTATCACCAGCAGCGCGCAGGTTAACGAGGTCTGTGACCCAAGCCAACCAGAGCGGATCTTGACCCGCAACGACCGAACCGGCTGTTGCACCTGTCAAAATCGTGTATGTCCCGCCGAGCTCCGTGTAGTTCATCGGTACAGTGAGCATGTGGTGAAGTCCGAACGGCAAGAGGAGACGCTCGAGTGCACCGTAGATGAACGGCGCGAGAACCGGCGCCGTGTTGCGCGACGTCGCGATCCATTCACCGAAGCTGTTGAGCGCGCCTTGAATCGTCGGCCAAATGATGGACAACGCGATTGCGGCAACGACCGAACCGAGGATGACGACGAATGGGACGAAACGCTTCCCGTTGAAGAACGAGAGGGCGTTCGGCAATTTGTTGAAGTTATAGAAGCGGTTGTAAAGTGCGCCACCGAGGAAACCGGCGATGATCCCGACGAACACGCCCATGTTGAGGGCAGGTGAACCAAGTACAGATGTGAAGTAGTCAGCGACGACAAGGTCAGCTCCGAAGAGTGACTGGACTGTCGCTTCCGGGTCTTGGAGCATCGTTCCGTTGACGGCGAAGATGGCGCCTGTGACACGGTTGATCAAGATGAAGGCGATCAGCGCAGCGAAGGCACCGCCGGCTTTATCTTTCGCCCATGAGCCACCGATAGCGACTGCGAACAAGATATGTAAGTTGACGATGATTCCCCAACCGAGGTCTTCAATGATGCGGGCCGTCGTGAGCAAGATGCTGACGTCTCCGGCTGACATGCCAATCAATTTACCAATCGAGATCATGAGACCTGCGGCTGGCATGACGGCGATGACGACCATTAAGGCCTTACCGAGTTTCTGCCAAAAGTCGAACGAGATGAGTTGTTTCATGTGATACGCTTCCTTCCTATACGGAACTTTTTATCTGTCTATGGCGACTGTCAATGCAATCGCTTGCATAGATGATTGTAATCGATTGCATAAATTTGTGCAACCGTTTTCCTAATTTTCATAGATTTTCATACCGAGAGGATATTCGAGTCGTTTCTCGCCCAACTTGTCAGTCGGAACGAATCTCGCTACAATACTAGAGGTCGAAAGGGGCGAGAACGATGGGATGGAGACAGACGACATCGGCATTATCAAAAGAAGAGCAGGCGGCACTACTCGATGAATTGTTGCAGTCGGGCCTGTTATTAGAAGAGGACCGACTGCTGTACAGCATGTTGATGCCAGACCGGGTCAAACGGATGCAGGAAGTATTGGAGTTACGGACGAACCATATCACGATTTTGACGGAAGGGGTCGATGACCCGCACAATCAGTCGGCCGTGCTCCGTTCGGCGGATGCGTTCGGTGTCCAGACGTTGCACGTCGTCGAGGGCCGGGCCAAGTTCAAGCCGAACTCGATTATCGCCAAAAGCGCCGATCGTTGGGTCGACGTGGTCGAACATCCTTCGATTGAGGACGCGATCGATCGGTTGAAGGCGGACGGTTATCAAGTGCTTGCGACGGCACTCAGTGAAGAGGCAGTCCCGCTCGAGGACATCGATGTATCGAAACCGACCGTGCTCTTGTTCGGGAATGAACATCACGGCGTGTCAGAACGAGCACTCGCCAAAGCGGACGGGAACTATTTGATTCCGATGCAAGGATACGTTCAAAGCTTGAACATCTCGGTCGCTGCCGCCATCTCGTTGTACGATGTGACGACGCGGGCGCGCCACGTCGTGACGGACGGCTACCGACTGAAGGCGAAAGACAAGCAGCGCATCTTAAAAAATTGGATGGTGAAGAGCCTTCCGAAGCGGTCGCTCGGCGTGTATAAGCAAAAAGGTTTGACCGCTTTTGCGCGCGAGACAGGAAAAACGGAGTAAACGGCGAAAGGTACAGGCGTACGAACAACTTGTCCATATACTGAAAGGGGATGGAAAGATGAGTACGACCAGTTCATTTATCGTGAAAGATGTGACGACGAATTTCAAAGACTATGAAGAGGAATTCTTTAATCTGTACCGGACGCTTTACGGGGACATCGATCAACTGCGTTTTAAAGAACGGCTGTATCGTCATGCGAACCCGCTCGTGTTGCTCGCGTTTTCAGACGAGCGACTCGTCGGTTTTAAAATCGGTTATGAGGCCGAGCCGTATCGCTTCTATAGCTGGGCCGGCGGTGTCCACCCTGAGTTTCAAAAGCATGGCATCGGCCGCAAGCTGATGGACACGCAACTCGAATGGGTGAAGGCGCAAGGGTTCCACTCGATTCGAACGAAGGCACGCAATACGAACAAAGGGGTCATCATCTTGAACCTGTTGTGCGGATACGACATCATGGGGGCGTATACAGAGGATAACGAGCCTCGTATCATGATGGAGAAACAATTGAACTGACCAAGCCGTGGCGCATGCCACGGTTTTTTTATTGGCATGAAACCAAATGGGGCTACATTCGTATGATAGAAAAAAGGGGGAGACATTATGGTTCATGCGTTTGCATTTGGAGAAGAAGTATACATCGATTCGGGAGGAATGGGGGATTCATTTTTTAGTGGCGTGCCCATCATTTTTCCGATTTTCTTTTTCTTGATTATCGGTATTATCGTATTCGCTGTTATCGGGGGGATCGGTAAGCAAGTAAAGACGAACAGCCTGTTGAAAGATATGCAACAGTTCGCGTCAGACTTGGCCGACGATCCGAGTGACGAGTCGGCGAACCGTCTCGCTGACTACTTGAGAGACGTGACGTCGTTCCCGGTCGAGCGGACACAGATGGAGCCGTTCCGGGTCGCGCTTGGCAGTTACCATTTGGTCATGGAGTCGCCGCACGTGCACGACGAGACGAAAGAGCGGGTCGACCGCCAATATAAACGGCTCGGCATCTTGGACGGGGAGAAGTTCGCCGATGAGCCGGTCCCGCGACGCCGTTCGAGCTCACATCATCACGACCACCATAATCATCACATGTAAAAACGCGCCGGGAAAAATCCCAGCGCGTTTTCGTTACATATAACGACTTGCGTCAAACTCGATCTCGGTCCGGTGATTGGCGGAGTCGATGGCACTTCCGATGCGGGTAGCCCGTTTCTCGACATCGCGGGCTTTCAAGCGATACAGTTCCGGGTCATAGAGCGCATGCTTGATGATGGTCGTCGCTTCACCGTAACCGGTTTGAAATTCACGTTTCGGCCGCTCGGCCAAATCTTGATACATCCGGGCTTGGGCCCGTAATTGAACGGCGAACTCCATCGCTTCGACGAGTGGGAGCGGTCCGTCATTCGTCTCGATGATGGTATGCAGGTTCGCCTCACAGACGAGGCGGTCGAGGCGACGTAAATCGGTCCGAATCGCCTCGAGCTCAACTTCGATGTCTTCGAGTGAGCGGGATTGAATCGTCGGGAGTGGTTCGTCTTTCTCGAGTTCGATGAACGCGACACGTTCGATTTCTTCAACAAGTTTATCAATCTGCTTGAGGAGCAGGCTCTTCAGTTTAATGGCATCTGCCAAGTACATAGGGATTCCTCCTTCTGCTTTTTCTAACCGTACCATAATGTGATTCCTAAAAAAAGGAAGGCGTTACTTTTCCAAGAGGAGGCGATATGATGAAAGAAAGAGAGGAGGTCGACCGATGAACAAGTGGAAAACGCAGTGGATCATTGCCATCGTCTTGCTCATCTTCGGTATCGCGACGTTCCTTTATCAGTGGATTGATTTGCGACCGGGTGAGATTCGCGATTATATCGTTCAATTCGGTTGGCTCGCCCCGCTCGTCTATATTTTACTGTTCACCGTTCGTCCGTTGATCTTATTCCCGACGTCGGTCTTGTCCGTCGCCGGTGGGTTGGCGTTCGGGACGTTGCCTGGTGTCGTCTATACGGTCATCGGGGCCACACTCAGCGCGCTCGTCGCTTATTATATTGCGATTCGTTTCGGCGACCGTTTTCTCCACCATTTCGAGACGAGTAGCTATGAGAAGGTGCAACATAAGATTGAAGAGGACGGGTTCTTCTACGTCTTGATTTTGCGCTTGATCCCGCTCGTCAACTTTGACTTGGTCAGCTACGCCTCAGGTTTGGCGAAAGTGAAACTCCCGGGTTATGTCTTTGCGACCATGGTCGGGATGATCCCAGGAGCGTTCGCCAACAACTTCCTCGGCAGTAGCCTCGCGAGCGGAGACGTTAAGCTAATCATCCTCGCCCTCGTCGTCTTTGTCGTCCTGACGCTCGTGGCGACCGTCTTCCGCGAACCAATCAAACGACAAATTAATCGCTATAAAAAGAAGTAGGCGCTCATCGGCGCCTACTTCTTCAATTTATCGGTTGTCGACCGTCTCCGGATACAAGTCGTGATTGAACAAGCGATGCTCCGCCATTCTTTCGTATTTCGTGCCCGGCTTGCCGTAGTTGTAATATGGATCGATCGAGATGCCGCCGCGTGGCGTGAACTTGCCCCACACTTCGAGATAGCGTGGCTCCATCAATTTGACGAGGTCTTTCCCGATGACGTTGATGCAGTTCTCATGGAAGTCACCATGGTTACGGAAGCTGAACAAGTACAGCTTGAGTGATTTCGACTCGACGAGTTTCTCGTCTGGGATGTATGAGATGTAAATCGTCGCGAAGTCCGGTTGGTTCGTGATCGGGCAGAGTGACGTGAACTCCGGTGCGTTGAACTTCACGAAGTAGTCGTTCTCCGGGTGACGGTTCGGGAACGCTTCGAGGACGTCCGGTGCGTATTCAAAAATGTATGGGACGCTCTTCTGTCCGAGGAGCGACAAGTCTTGTAAGTCTTCTGGTCTCATAGAGATTCTCCTTAGACGCCACGTTCGTTGGCGTATAGTAATGTGTGCAGTTGCGGCAGGACACGGACGCTTTGCCATGACGGGTCACGGGCGACGTCCTCCCACAATTCTTTTAAGCGACGGAGCTGGGCGTCGGTGATGTCACCGTCCGCACCGGGCTCAGGATTGCCGGCCGATAAGTACATGACGTCCGGCGTGTAACGCGTTTGGACCGATTTCGCATAGGCGAGGTCAATCTCGTCAAAGACGGCGACTTTGAATGTTGTCTGATCAGGGCGCAGCCGTTCGACGATGGCATCGAGTTTCTCCCAGTCGGTCGCCATGCCGGAAGACGGTGGTTTCGGGCTGAGCGTCACGTCGTCGATGTCAGCGAGCCAGTCCTGATAGCGACTGCCTTGCGTCTCGACGGCGAGTTTGACGTCACGCGCCTTCAATTTCGTCACCAAGTCTTTCATCGCGGCGATGAGGAGCGGGTTGCCTCCCGAGATGGTCACGTAGTCGTAACTACCTAGGGCATCGAGTTGATCGATGATCTCATCGGCCGTGAGCATATCTGGTTTCTCCGAGCCGTCCCACGTGAAGGCGGAGTCGCACCATGAACAGCGATAATCGCAACCGGCGGTCCGGACGAACATCGTCTTTTGTCCGATGGCACGACCTTCACCTTGAAACGTCGGTCCGAACACTTCGAGGACAGGGATTTTCATCAGTCCACCAACCATTCGCGTCGGAACTCGGCGTACGATGTCGGTGTCTCGTACAATTTGACGAACTCGACACGGACGTCACGCTCGTCAGGTAAGTGTTTGGCGAGCTGCTCGAAAATCCAGTAGCACATATTTTCAGCGGTTGTATTCATATAAGGTAACGACTCATTCAAATAACGATGGTCGAGGTATGGTTCGAGTTCTTCTTTAAAGATGGCTTTCAGGTCGCCAAAGTCGAGCGTCATGCCGCGGTTATCGAGAAAACCGCTGATGCCCATTTGCAATTTATACGTATGTCCGTGCAGCGCGCGGCATTTACCGTCGTAATCGAACAAATGATGCGCGGCATCGAATGTCACTTCTTTGACGATTTGGACGCGGTGCGGACAGTAGATGAGCGAGCCGTCTTGTTTGGCTTCGACACTCGTCGGGGCGAGGAATGGAGCGTTCTTCATACGCGCACCTCCTCATAAGCGGCGAGGCCGTTTTGACGGAGCACGCACGCCGGACATTCGCCACAACCTGATCCGAGGATACCGTTATAGCACGTGAGCGTCCGTTCTTTGACGAAGTCGAACGCACCGAGTCGGTCCGCGAGTTCCCACGTCTGTTTTTTGTCGAGCCACATGAGTGGTGTGTCGATGACGAACGGATAGTCCATCGCCAAGTTGAGCGTCACGTTCAGTGATTTGACGAATTGGTCCCGGCAATCCGGATAACCAGAAAAATCGGTCTCACATACGCCGGTGACGATGTGATGCATACCGAGTTGTTTGGCCATGACGGCCGCAAAGGATAAGAATAAGTGATTGCGTCCATCGACGAACGTGTTTGGGACGTCCGCATTGTCGATGTCGAGATCGTGTCTCGTCAACGCATTGGAGGTGAGTTGTCCGAGTAAGGACAAGTCGAGGATGTGGTGCGGGACATCGAGTTCGGCCGCAATTTCTTTCGCGACCTCGATTTCCGCGTCATGGCGCTGCCCGTAGGCGAACGTCACCGCTTCCACATGAGAGAATTGTTGTTTTGCCCAGAACAGGCAAGTGGTAGAATCTTGACCGCCACTAAAGACGACCAATGCTTTTTCGTGTTGCAACGTGCACACTTCCTTTTTCGCTAGTTTTGATGTCGGAGGAGGTTACGAACTCCGGAGGTCACCCTCGAGCGTCTACTTTACCATAAAAAGACGTTTGACAGGGAAAAGAGAAGCAGGTATAGTAAAGAACATCACTGAAACACTTTCGCGCATAAAAGCGTTTAAGCGGTTAGGTAGAAAATAATGGAACTGAAAGGAGGGGACGTCGATGCAGATGAAAGGAAAAGAGGCTGTATTCGTCGTGCTGCTGAGCGGTATTTCCCTGCTCGCACTGATGTTTTTGGCCAAAGCGACGCCACATATGGCGATCTTTGGCACAATGGTATTAATAGGAGGTTACGCGTATTATCGCACGCGTGATTTCAAACGAATCGAAGCCGCGATGATTAGCGGGATTCGCGAAGCCATCATGCCGGTCTTGATTTTATTGTTGATCGGGATGTTGATTGGCGTATGGCAAATGTCTGGCACGGTGGCGACAATCCTCTCCATCGGTTTAGATACAATTTCAGCGCAATGGTTCTTGCCGAGCGTCCTGCTCATCACGATGATCGTCTCGTCGTTTACGGGTAGTGCCTTCACGACAGTCGGTACGGTCGGGGTCGCCTTGTTCGGAATCGGGATGGCGCTCGGGATCTCTCCGGCGCTTGCCGCCGGGGCAATCGTTTCGGGTGCATTGTTCGGCGATAAAATGAGTCCATTGTCAGATACGACGAACTTTGCGCCGGCCGTGGCCGGTGTCAAACTGTTTGATCATATCCGCTTCATGATGGGAACGACCGTCCCAGCCTTCCTCATCACACTCGTCTTATTTACGATTCTCGGTCGGAGCGGTCAAGCAGCGGATACGGCCCAAATCGCTGAAGCACAGGCGGCACTCGCCGGGCGGTTCAACTTATCTTGGTTGACACTCCTCGCACCTGTTCTCGTCGCGGTGCTTGCGTTCCGCCGGATGCCGGTCTTGCCGACGATGCTCGTCGGGATGTTCGCCGGTGTGTTGACGGCAGGGTTTGTTCAAGGTAACTGGAACGTCACGAACTGGTTCGGCGTCATGCAGGCCGGCTTCAAGTCGGGCGTCGAGAACGAGACGATTGCGGCCGTACTGGACCGTGGTGGACTCGAGTCGATGCTCTGGTCGGTCAGCCTCGTCTTGATTGCGCTCGCCTTCGGTGGGTTGCTCCGTGAACTCGGTGTGTTCCAAGCGATTGTCGACGCATTGCTCGAACGATTGAAGTCACCGGGCAGTTCCGTGCTCTCGGTCGTCCTCAGCTCGATTGGTGTCAACTTGCTCGCGGGCGAGCAGTACTTGTCAATCTTGCTCCCAGGTCAGGCGTTCAAGCAAGGGTTTATCGACCGCGGCATCGATCCCCGTTACTTGTCACGTGCCCTCGAAGATGGCGGGACGGTCATCAACCCGCTCATCCCATGGGGCGTGTCGGGTGCGTTCTTCGCGGCCACGCTCGGGGTACCGGTGCTTGAATACGCACCGTTCGCCTTCTTCCTCTGGCTCAGCCCAATCTTCTCGATTATTCTCGGATACGTGAAGTTGGGAAAGCAACGTGAGGCGATGCGAATCGCATCTTAATCGAATGATTCCAAAAAGACCATCCAGGACAATGATATGTCCTGGATGGTTTTTTAAATGTCTCAGATAAACGAGTTCTCGAGTTGCCATAACGCATCCCCGAACTGGTCGATGAGCGCCTGCGCTCTGGATTCGATATCCATCGGCAAATCAGCTCTTGAGAAATACTGCAAGTCCAGACTTTCTCCGTCGTTCATGGCTAACGTCCCTTGCACTTGCTTCGCATGGAAGAGGTTGATGACACTGTGCGTCTCATCCCCGTTCGGATACTTGAAGTAAAACTTCGGCCCCGAACAGACACCGACGAGTTCAAATTGATTCGTTTCAAGACCAGTCTCTTCATGCAATTCACGAGCAGCGACGTCTTCTAACGTCTCGTTCAACTCCATCGATCCTCCGGGCAATCCCCAATCATGCGTATCGGAACGATGCTGAAACAATAGCTCATGCCTGTCATTCAAGACGAGCACGGTCGCCCCGACAGTGATTAATGGCCTGTTGCCGACTGTCTTTCTTAATTCTAATAGATATCCCACCTTGGTTCGCCTCACTTTCCTGTACATACATTCCGGTCATACCCTTGAAACTCCTGCCTGAGCAGACTTGATTGTCATAGGGCATCTTTTTTGTGTCTTTCCGCCTTCATTTGAGAAAATGAGACCGAGGAGGGATGACGATGAAACGACTTGATCCATCATTTTATGAGCAACCGACGCTTGAATTGGCCCGGTCGCTGCTTGGTCACTATCTCGTCCACGATCATCTCGACGGTCAAATTGTCGGGAAAATCGTCGAGACGGAAGCGTACCTTGGTGCCATCGATCGAGCGGCCCATAGCTTCGGGGGCAGACGGACGAATCGGACCGAGGTCATGTTCGGGTTACCGGGACATGTCTATACGTATCAGATGCACACGCATACGCTATTGAACGTCGTGAGCGGTCCGGTCGGCACGCCGGAAGCCGTCCTCATCCGAGCCATCGAGCCGATTGAAGGACAGGCCATCATCGACATGAATCGACCTGGCATCAAACGGTTCGATCAGACGAACGGTCCCGGCAAGCTGACGAAAGCGCTCGGGATCACGATGGACCTGTATGGGCATTCGCTTCAACATGAACCGCTTTATATCGTCGAAGGGAGCGCCATCCCGGATATCGAGGCCGGTCCGCGGGTCGGCATTCCGAATACGGGCGAAGCGCGTGACTACCCGTACCGCTTCTTCGAACGAGCCAATCCGTACGTCTCGAAGTTCCACTGAATGTTTAATGGTCCGTTACGGGTGGAACAAGTCCTTATGTGCATAAAACAAAAACTAAGGAGTGTTTCCGATATGGCAAAAGTAGCAACGCTAATCACAGATATGTTTGAAGACGTAGAGTTTACAGGTCCACGCGACGCATTGGTGGAAGCGGGGCACGACGTTGTCACGATCGAGAAGAAAGCCGGCAACACGGTCGAAGGCAAACAAGGCGAGGCGAAAGTTAATATCGACAAAGCCATCGATGACGTGTCACCGGAAGATTTTGACGCACTACTGTTACCGGGCGGATTCTCACCTGACTTGTTACGCGAAGATGACCGTTTCGTCCAATTCGCCAAGGCGTTCATGGACGCGAAAAAGCCGGTATTCGCCATCTGTCACGGCCCACAGCTGTTGATTACGGCGAAGACGCTCGAAGGACGCGACGCGACCGGCTACAAGTCGATTAAAGTCGACATGGAATATGCCGGTGCGAAGTATGCCGACAAAGAAGTCGTTGTCTGCCAAGAACAGCTCGTGACGAGCCGTCAACCGGATGACATCCCGGCGTTCAATCGCGAGATGCTCAATCTGCTTAAATAATGTGCAAGCCACGGAATTTTTCCGTGGCTTTTTTTGTGGAAGCGGGAATAGGTGAATAAGGAGGAGATTCAGATGAAACGAGCACGTTCACCTAGTTAAGTCGGTCGAAATGTCGTGTTGCTCGGCTGGATGCGTTGGTTCGATGCGCTCATCCCAGCCTACACGATTGAACGTCTGTTTTGGGAGTCGCGGACGATCACGCTTCAAGAGGTTGTCTATCTCGAGATGATTTATGCCGTCCTCGTCGTGATGCTCGAAGTGCCGACAGGTGTGTTGGCTGATCGCTTGGAACGCCGACGTCTGTTGCAAATCGGGACTGCGCTCGAGTGGGGTTCCTTTGTCGTGTTGCTTGTTTCCTTTTCGTTTGGCGGTTTCGCCTTAGCCATCGCCTTATCAGGCATTGGGGCGGCGCTCCGGAGTGGGGCGGAGAATGCACTGCTCTATGAGACGCTTGAGCAAGATGGGAAGACGGAGACGTTCGAGCGCTCGGTCGGCCGATTGAATGTCATCGGAATCGTTGCGGCCGTTCTCGCTGCCATCAGTGGTAGTCTGCTGGCCACACGCTTCCCGTTCGAGCTGAATTACGTGCTGTCGATTGTCAGTTTGTTCATCGCGACGTGTTGCAGTTGCGGGCTCGTCGAACCGAAACGAGTCATGTCAGACGAGCGGTTGACGTGGGCGGATATCGAGGCCGGTTTCCGCTTCGTCTGGCAGCATCGGCAATTGCTCATCATGACGTCATTGTTTGTTGTGACGTTTGCCGCCTTCAATTTCATCGATGAGTTTTGGCAGGTATACGCCCGCGACGTCGAGGTGCCCATCTATTGGTTCGGAATGATATCGACCGTTCTGTTGCTCATTCAAGTACCGGGGCAACTGCTCGCACCGATCCTGTTACAAATCGCGACGGCCGATCGCTGGTTGCACGGAATCGGCTGGGGCATCGGCATCGGTTTCGTCCTACTGGGCCTTTTCCCGGGACAAGCCGGTCTCGTCTGGATGGCAGGCATGGCGTTTCTTGTCGGCATGGTCGAGCCGCTCTATCTCGGCGTGCTGCATCACCGTGTCCCGTCCGTCATCCGGGCGACGACCGAGTCATCCGTTTCGATGTTGCTACACGGGAGCATCATTCTCATCGGACTAGTGTTTATTGTTGGAGCTGGTATGACGCTATTCATCGCATTTTTGTTCATCGGTGTGGTCGTCTGTATGCATCAGCTGGTCGTCATATTCATAGGATGGAGAGGGGATGCGTAAGCGAGCATCCTCTTTTTTACGCCTCAAGACCGAGGCGGGCGGAGAAGCAACCGTGTATGATAAGAAACAATACAGAAGTAGGAGACAGAAGATGGAATGGTATGAACTACTGATTGGGTTTTTGTTAGGTGTCGTCGAAGGACTGACAGAGTTTGCTCCGGTATCGTCAACGGGACATATGATTCTCGTGGACGACCTATGGCTCAACTCGAGTAGTTTCCTCGGTCAAGAGGTGGCGAACACATTTAAGATCGTCATTCAGCTCGGTTCGATTTTAGCGGTCATCGTCGTATTTCGAAATCGGTTCAAGGAGTTGTTGAATCCGAAGGAGTTGCTCGCGATTCGCAGCAGCGGGCCGACAAAGAAACTGAACTTGCTACATATCTTCATCGGTCTGCTCCCGGCAGGCGTGCTCGGGCTATTGTTTGAAGACTATATCGATGAGAACTTGTTCTCGATCAAAACCGTCTTAATCGGACTTGTCATCGGGGCATTCTTCATGATTGCCGCGGACTTGTCAGGCGTAAAGCGTCAAACGACTGCAACGCTCGATGAAATTTCGTATAAACAAGCGCTCGGGGTAGGCTTGATTCAATGTTTCTCGCTCTGGCCAGGTTTTTCACGCTCAGGTTCGACCATCTCGGGAGGTGTCCTCTTAGGGATGAGTCACCGGGCAGCGGCAGACTTTACATTCATCATGGCTGTACCGATTATGTTCGGTGCTAGTGCGCTGTCGCTCTACAGCAAATGGGAGTACTTTACGATGGCGACCCTCCCGGTCTTCGTCGTCGGATTCATTAGCGCGTTCTTATTCGCGCTGTTGTCGATTAAATTCTTCTTGAAGTTGATCAACAAAGTGAAGTTGACGCCGTTCGCGGTGTATCGCATCGTGCTGGCGGCTGTGATTTACTTCTTGTACTTCTAAGCAAAAAAGCGCATGTCAGCACATGCGCTTTGAAACCAATGATCCATCAAGTTCGTATAACCAAGTAGAGGTGAGAACATGGAACATATCGTTGTCGTATTGGGAACGTTGATCGGCCTCGGGGCTGTCGGTGCACTATTGTACATGACACGTCTCGCCTACGAATCATGAGAACGGATAGTGATAGAAGCGCTCACGTTGGAGTAACTCCATGACGTGGGCGTTTTCTGCGTTATCAATCGCACGGAGCAGACCTTCCGTCTGGGAGCGGTGGGCGAGCAACGCCTCGCGTTTCGCGGTGCTCTCGTCACCGACTTCGATGATGACGTGCGGTTTTCCGAGTTCTGCTTCGGTGCGGTGGTCGAATGCGACTCCTAAAAACTCAGGACGATTCGCTTCATCTATCTCTTGGAGTGCTCGAACGACCGCCCGTGCCGTCGCCTCGTGATCGGGGTGGACGGCGTAACCCGGGTAGAACGAGATGACACGAGCAGGATTCACTTCTTCAATCAAGGCACTAAACCGTCCGGCAAGTTCCGCTTCGTCTTCGAATTCGACGGTCTTGTCGCGGAGTCCCCACATGCGGAGATCGTCGATGCCCATGACGGCACACGCTTCCTCGAGCTCATGCTTGCGAATCTTCGGTAACTCTTCTCGCGTCGTGAAAATCGGCGAACCCATATTGCGGCCCATCTCACCGAGCGTCAAGCAGACGTACGTGACCGGGAATCCGTTTTTTTGATGTTGGATGATCGTCCCGGCGGAGCTGAACGCTTCATCATCGGGATGCGGAAAAATGACGAGTAATGGTCCATTCATTGGCTTTCCACCTCCGAGGCTCCTTGTGGGAGCGGTTTGATGTCTAAATGTAGGGCACAGGCGAGCCGACCGAGCCGATCATGACCGGCGAGCAGGAGTTGATCCCCATGCTGTTCGTAGTCGGTCAAGCCTTCGACGTAAAGCCACCCGTGATCAAGCTTCAAGCCGACCCGGTATGGGCCGTTGCCTTTGATTTGGCCGATGCTATATTCGATGACGACGTTGCGAATAAACATGCCGGCGTTATGGAAATCAGGGTCGTTATGCGTCGCATACGCACCGTTCGTCGTCTCGACATGGACATAGAGCGGCATGGATACATGCGCGTCTAAGTAGGTCTGGATGGTTGTAGGTTGAATCGATTTCACGCGGTTCCCTCCAATGGAAACGATGACCCGAGACATGCGTCCCGGGCCACCCGTTAAGATTGTGTTGCTAATTTTTTACGGTACCCGGTATGGTTCGTCGGACCAACGTATTGGTTGAGACGGAACGAATGACGGACCGCTTCCGTGATGAACTCTTTTCCGATTTGAATCGCCTCGTCGACAGAGTGACCGTTCGCGAGTGATGCCGCAATTGCTGATGAGAACGTGCAACCCCCACCATGTGTGAAAGCAGGTTCGATTTTCTCACTCTCAAGGAGACGGTACTCGTTGCCGTCGTAAAGCACGTCGAACGCTGTATCGAAGCCGAGCTTGCCACCGACTTTGACGATGACGATTTCAGCGCCGAGTTCATGGATCAAGCGTGCGGCCTCTTTGATTTCTTCCATCGTTGAAGGTGTTTTATCAAGGCCAGCGAGCATACGCGCCTCGAACAAGTTCGGTGTGATGATTTTAGCGACCGGCACGAGGTGCTTGCGCATCGCGACCGCGACGTCCGGATTGAGAATTTCATCAGCACCTTTGCATGCCATGACCGGATCGACGACCGCGTTTTGGATGCCGTACTCTTTAATTTTACGAGCGGCGAGTTCGATGATCTCTGGCGTCGGGAGCATGCCGGTCTTGACAGCATCAACCCCGATTCCGGCGAGGACCGTATCGATTTGTTTCTCGATCAACGTCGTGTCAATCGGGAACACTTCGTGGTGCCACGCGTTATGCGGGTCTTGCGCTACGATGACTGTGAGTGCGGTCATCCCGTAAACACCGAGCTCTTCCATCGTCTTCAAATCAGCCTGGATGCCTGCACCGCCGCTCGTATCCGAGCCGGCGATCGTTAACGCTTTTTTCATTGTCATAGTCGTTCAATCCCCTTTGTCTGTTTGGATAGTTTCACTATAACGACTTTTTGACGATACGACAAATCCCGAGGTCGCATCGAGACAGGAATAAGTTTTGAAATTTGGTGGCAGGATTTCAATCATATTTGGGGAATAGTAATGAATAGGGTGTAGACCACTTTCAATTGGCTAGGAGGAAAACCGCATGTTAGTGCATAGCTTATGCATTCCGAAGAAAGATGTCGTCACAATCAGTGAAAAGGCGACATTACGCGAGGCGCTCGACACGCTCGAAAAGACAGGCTACCGCTGTGTCCCTGTGCTCGATGAGACGGGAACGTTTTTCCGCGGTAATATTTATAAAATGCATATTTATCGCCACGGGATGAGTGGGGCGAGCCTAGACGATAACGTCATGGAGCTCATCAAGAACACGCAAAAGTACGTCCATGAATCGGACGGCTTCTTCAAAGTGTTCTTCTCGATCAAAGAATTACCGTATATCGCTGTTTTGAAAGATGAGAGCAACGAATTCTACGGGATTTTGCCGCACGGGAAGATGCTCGGCATGCTCGAAGAGGCATGGAGCCGTGATACGGGGAGTTATGTTGTCACAATCGCACTTAGTGAGCAGGCAGGGGCGCTTGAGAAAATCACGAAAGTCATCAGCAAATATTCATCGATCGCTAGTCTCATGACGCTTGACGCCAAGAGTAAAGTCTTGCGCCGGGTATTGATCACGTTGCCACCGGACTGTGACGAGAAGACGAAGGACAAAATCGTCGCGAAACTTGAACAAAAAGGGTTCCGCGTCGTCGAAGTCGAAAACTTGAACAACTGATTAAAGACCTTCCTCGTGCTTGAGGAAGGTCTTTTCAGTCCAATCGTTTTTCCATTCGAATATCTGGCCAAAACCGGCCGTTCCAATAGGTGAACGCCTCGATGCGGGCAATTTCCGTGTAGCCGACCTTTCGATAAAGGTGATGAGCCGCTTCATTGAACCCAAACACACCGAGCTCGATGCGAGGCACGCCTTGCGCACGCAGTCGTTCTTCTAACAGGGCGAGGGCCGTTGTGCCGACACCTCTCCCGCGACCGCTCGGTTCTCCAATCACAAGCCCGAGCCAAGCGCTTCCGGGCTCTTTGTCGTACAGATGCGGGGCATCATAGATGACGTTCACCTCCCCAACGAGCGTGTCGTTTGTGTAGATGAGGAAGATGTCATGCGTCTGGAGGCGGTTCGTCAAATCGTGTACCGTCATGTACTGTTCGGCGACGAGCTCTTCTTCCGACCGGGCCGGACGAATCAAATGGACGATTGTCGGGTCATTGTTCCAGCGATTAAACGTCGCGACGATGGCGTCCGACGCTTCTTGTAAAGGGACGAGCGAGATGGTCATCATTTCCCCTCCTTTCCGTAACATGCTTTCGCGCTTGAGAGGAAAAGTCCTTGTCTCACTCGATCGGTTTCAAGACGTTCAAATGGCTCGGGAGCACTTCAAACGTGAGTGGGAGCTTGCCACCTGTGTCGCCGTCGGCATTGACTGGGAGTGACTCTGGTGAGTCGACATGGATTCGTTTCGTCGTGAACGATGTGACGCTGTCCGTCTCTTTCAATTTTCCTGTGAACAGGGCCGGGGCAAGTTGGACCGCGTCTTTGAAGCCGAGGTTTTCAAATAAGTAAACGTGAAGCAAGCCATCGTTCAGTTCAGCATCTGGTTCGAAGTTCTCAAATCCGCCGACCGAGTTCGTGAGGGCGATGACGACCAAATACGCGTCTCCGTCGAACGTATGCTCGTCCGATTGGACCGACAGCGCGTATGGGCTATGTTCGCGGAACGCTTTGATGCCTTCAATCAAGTAGGCGAACGGTCCCCATTTTGTTTTCTCCTCGACACTGACCTCATCGACCGCCTCGGCGATGAGACCGATGGCGATGACATTCATAAAGTAGCCATTCTCATATTTGCCGATATCCATCGGTGTCGGTTGCGCGGTTTTTAGCGCCTCAATTGCCGCCTCGGGATCGCTCGGGACTCCGAGGGCGCGGGCGAGATCGTTGACGGTACCGAGCGGGATGATCCCGAAATCGGGACGGTGGTCGGCTTCGGCGAGACCGGTCACCGCCTCGTTCAACGTTCCGTCGCCACCCATCGCGATGACGGCTTGATAGTGTTTCGCTGCCGCTTCTCGGGCGAACTCGGTCGCGTCATCTGCTTTTTTCGTAAAGCGGACATCGACGTTGCCGTACCGTTCCCGCAGCACTTCTTCAGCGAAGGCAGCGTGCTCGTTTCCTAACTCTTTCCCAGACGATGGGTTAACGATTAACATGACTGTATCCATCTAACAACATTCTCCTTTTCACATTCGGATATTGTCATCTATTCCCGTCATGTGACTCGACTAGTCATAAAAAAACAACACAGACGTGTTGTTCAGTAGTGCCGGAACGCCGACATATCGAGATGGCTTGCATCCGACTCGTCGACGGCGAGTTCGATTTTCAAATGTTCATGGAACGGTGAGTCGAACGCGCCCATACAGGCGACCGGTTCATGGTCAGGGACGGGAGACTTACGTTTCGTTTTGACGAACAAGTAGTCCTCACGTGATAACGTCAACAAGAAACGTTCGACCGCGTGGGGCTCGCGTGTGACGTTTGGCCATGGTAAGTGGTTGAACAATAAAAAGACCGCTCCTTCTTTTTCGAGCGCATAATCTGGAGCAATCCCTTCCCGGTTCAACAACTCGATGACCGTACCCAAATAGGCTTGTTTAATCGTCAATGAAATTTCATAATACTCGCGCATACCGTCCATCCTTTCTAAAAATCGCAATAATTCCATTCTAAACGTTTCAGACAGGGGCGACAATGAAGAAGTTTCTTGACGAAGTGTTTTTCCCACCGTATACTGCTCATGTCCTGCTATACTAAAGATAAATGATGAACGAATTGAGGTGAAACCGACATGATTGAATCACTCGAATTGAAGGCATGGATCGTTTTGGCACGGACAATGGACGCAATCAGTGACCGTGTAAAAGACGACCTGAGACGCCACCAATTGAATTCAACAGAGTTCGGTGTTTTATCCGTATTGTATAAACGAGGGGATACCCCGCTCCAGCAAATCGGAGATCAAATTTTGATTACGAGCGGCAGCGTCACATACGTCATTGATAAGCTTGAAAAACGTGGCTTGATTGAGCGTGTGGCTTGTCCGTCTGACCGACGTGTCACGTATGCCTCGCTGACCGAGGAAGGCAAGCGCTTGATGGACGTCGTCTATCCGGAGCATATTGAAATCTTTAAAGATATTTACGGTCCACTCAGTGAAGAGGAGACGGAAATGCTGATCGACTTATTGAAACGGGTCGGTTATAACGCGGCAGGCAAATGACGCCTGCCTGTTTTTTTACCAATTTATCTTGAAGTTAAAATAATTGACTGTGAGATATACAGGTGATATAGTTCATACTGTTGTTACAAATAGAGATTACATTTATGGAGGAACCCATTATGAAAAAGGTATTATACGTATCGGCTAACCCGAAACCGACAGAATTGTCATACAGCAAACAAGTCGCTGAAACGTTCATGACGACACTCACGAACGAGAACGCGTCACTCGAAGTCGAAGCGATCGAACTTTACGATGTCGATGTCCAAGAAATCGACGGCGACGTCCTCAGCGCATGGGGCAAATTCGCATCAGGCGAAGCCCTCACAGACGTTGAAGCGTCTAAAGTCGCGACGATGAGCGGCATGCTTGAGAAGTTCATGGAAGCTGACATGTATGTGTTCGCGACACCGATGTGGAACTTCTTCTTCCCAGCACGCATGAAGATGTTCCTCGATAGCGTCTTGACTGCTGGTAAAACGTTCCGTTACACAGAGCAAGGTCCAGTCGGCCTTCTCGAGAACAAACAAGCGATCCACATCCAAGGTACGGGTGGTATCTACACAGGTACGGACCTCAACTTCGCAGACGCTTACCTCCGTCAAGCACTCGCATTCGTAGGCGTGACAGAAGTGACGACACTTCCGGTTGAAGGCATGAACCAATACCCAGACAAAATCGAAGAAATCGTTGCTGACGCAAAAGCGAAAGCCGAAGCACTTGCGAAAGAAGTCGCAGGCGCAATCACAGTATAATCATCAAGGCGAGTCCAATCGGGCTCGTCTTTTTCTGTGCCATCGATTCGGGTATGATAAGACGGAAAGGGGAGAAGAACATGGGAGAACCGTTATCAGATCGCTTGCTCGGCGATTGGAGCGACATCATCGCGACCGAGATGAGCGAGCCATATTTTGCTGACTTAAAGACGTTCGTCGATGAGGCGTATGCCACATCGACCGTGTATCCGGTCCGAGAAGACATTTGGAACGCATTCGTCTACACGAAGTTCAAGGACGTCAAATGCGTCATTCTCGGACAAGATCCATACCATGGGCCGAACCAAGCGCATGGACTCAGTTTCTCGGTCCAAGACGGCGTCCGCCTTCCACCGTCACTCCGTAACATTTTTAAAGAATTGCAGGACGATATCGGTTGTCCAGTGCCGACTAGCGGGAATTTGGAAAAATGGGCCCGACAAGGTGTGCTGTTGCTCAACACCGCGCTCACGGTCGAAGCGGGTAAGGCCGGGTCACATCGCGGGCAGGGATGGGAGCAGTTCACTGATTCCATCATCGAGCGACTCGGGCAGCGGGAAGAGCCGATCGTATTCGTCTTATGGGGCAACGACGCGAAGAAGAAACAGAAATGGATTGGCCCGCAACACGCTGTCTTGACGTCGGTCCATCCGAGTCCGCTCTCGTCCCATCGCGGCTTTTTCGGATCGAAACCGTTCTCGCAAGTGAACGCCAAGCTGAAGGTGTGGGGACAATCGGAAATCGATTGGTGTTTGTAACAGTCTGCAGATGCGGACTGTTTTTTTGTTGACGGCGTCCGAATCGTCTGTTATTGTTACTAGCAACAAGACGCTTTAGCACTTAAAAGCGAATGTGCATAGAAGCATAACTGTATAACAGTATAAAAGCAACGACCAAACCGAAGTAGAGACATCTTCCCTGGCCCAGAGAGCGTGTGGTGCTGTGAACACGCCCAAAGGATGAATCGAATTACAGTTTGCGAGCTCTCACTTGTTGAGCGGTCCCCCGTTATCGGATTAGAGTGACTAGACTCCGTCTAGTAATCAGGGTGGTACCGCGGCAAAGTCGTCCCTATCGAGTAAATCGATAGGGACTTTTTTACGTTCATTCAATCAAAGGAGGAAACATCATGCTCACACAATCAATCCCACGCCATTTGGCCCCTCATATTTCACCACAGTTCTACGACGAGTACACGCCGACCGACCATGCCGTCTGGCGCTTCGTGCTACGCCTGAATTTGCATACGCTCGAAGGAAAGGCCCATCCGTTCTACATCGAAGGCCTAAAGAAGACAGGCATGGGGCCCAATCGTCTTCCTGACGTTGAAAAAATGACCGAGGAGATGCGGACGGCCGGTTGGTCGACGGTCGCGGTCGATGGACTCATTCCAGGCGTCGCTTTCTTTGATTTCCAAGGGAACGGGATGTTGCCGGTCGCGACCGACATTCGGAAAGTCGAGAATATCTTGTACAGCCCGGCCCCGGACATTATCCATGAGGCGGCCGGTCACGCACCGATGTTGATGGATCCGGAGTTCTCACAAATTGTGAAGCGGTTCGGTCAGCTTGGGGCGAAAGCGTTCATGAATCGGGAAGAACACGCCTCGTTTGCAGCACTAAAACGATTGACCGTCGTGAAGGAGAATGCGAACTCGACGGATGAAGAGATCGCGGCAGCCGAAGCGGCGGTCCATGCGGCCAAAGCGCAAGTGACCGGTTTCTCTGAAGCGCAACAAGTGGCCCGCATCTTTTGGTGGACGGTCGAGTTTGGTCTCATCGGTGATGTGGACAGTCCGCTCATTTACGGGGCTGGTCTGTTATCTTCGGTCGGAGAGAGCCGTCACTGTTTGACCGACGCCGTCACGAAACATCCGTTCGACTTGGAGCACGCACTTGAGACGAAGCAGGACGTGACGAATATGCAACGCGAACTGTTCGTCATTCCAGACTTTGAGGCGTTGAAGGACGCGCTGGATGAGCTCGAGTCACGGATGGCGGTCAACAAAGGTGGCATCGCCTCGCTCGAGAAGGCGCTCGCCTCGGGCAGTCAATCGACCGTCCGACTTGAGGACGGGACAGACCGCGTCGGTGTGATTCGTCATGTGACGCGCTCTGGGGCGCACGCGCTCGTCCAATGGGACGACTGCGTGAACGTCAACCACGGTCAATTGACGAACTTACACAATCACGGCCTACTCGTTCTCGACGGACCGCTTCAAGAGGTGTTGGCGACAGCGGGAATCCAGTTAGATGGTCAAGTCGTTAACGAGACGGCAGAAGCGTTGCGGCTTGAAGACGTCGTCGTGACCATCGAAGGCCGACAGATTAAACTGGCCACACTTGAAGTGAGACAAGATACGCTCCCATCGATTTTCCCGGGCACCGAGATTGACGAACTCGTCATCTTGGAGAAACCGGTCCACATCGAGCGTGACGCACGTGTCTGGACGAAGGATGACCCGATGTTCAATCAAGTTCGTAATATGCGGGAGCAAGGTGAATCGATTGATGAGCTCGTACCGACGATTCTGGCCGACCATCCCGATGCATGGCTGCTCCACATCGAATGCTTGGAGCTCGTCGAGTCCATCGAACTTCGACAGGCGTTGACAGAACGCCTTCACGCGTTACGTGAGACGTCACCGTCGCGGCATGAGTTGATTGGCCGCGCGCTTCGCTTACTCAACTGACAAAAAGAATCCCCGCCCTGTGATGGGCGGGGATTCTTTGTTTAGCGTGTCGTCTCACGCAAAAACGTGATCAAACGGCGATACGTCGCACTAGCGGCTGGTTGATCCATCTCGAAATGGTAGTCATGGCCCAGTGTGTGTTCGTTTCGGTCGTAAAAGACGCTCGTGACGTCAGTACGACCTGAAAGAATCGTCGCGAACTCTTTCGCTTGAATCTCGAACGACCCGCTGTTGCCGTCAGTGATAAACGTCGGAACGAACGTGGCCGGGATGTTCACGAGCGGCGACGCCTCGGCGACGACCGGCAAGTCTTCCCAGTTGTATGTCCCAAAGTAAGCCCAACCGATCCGTTTGAACAAGAAGCGATTGAGCGCCTTCGATGACTCGACGATGCTTCGTTTCAAGTCGTACGGCCCCGACATGAGAACCGTGCCGAGGATGGACGATTTCGGGACGACTTGATTCACTTCGGCAGACGGCGCGTAGTCGTCATTCAATTGAATACCGACGAACTGGGCGACGAGTTGTGCACCGTTCGAATCGCCCGCAAAAAAGACGCGGTCGAGGTCGAGCCGGAAGCGGTCATTGTTTTCAGCGATATACGTGTACGCCTCTTCGAGTTGTTGGAGCGGTACCGGGTACGTGACGTCAGGGGCGAGCGCATAATTGACGCTAACGACGTTATAACCGTTGCTCGCGATCGATGTCGCATACTTGAAGACGTCGGCCTTATCGCCACCGACGAACGAACCACCGTGCACCCAAAAGATGGTCGGGACAATCTGTTTCTCGCCTTCATAACGAATCAAGTCGAACGTCCCGTGCTCATAAGCAGAATGGTAGTCGATGTCTTTCCGGACCGACGTTTTTTGAACGACCTCCTCAAACCCTTTGATGGCCACTTCGTTCCCGCCGGCAAATGAGGTCTTGACGAGGCGTGAGGTCGGTTTCGGGGACAAGAATACATAAGCGGCACCGGCGACAGCCGTCCCGATCAGTCCAAGTCCTGCTCGTTTCAATCCTTTATTCATCGTAATTCCTCCTTCAGTTCAACCTAAGCTGTCCGCTTACCGATCGGCGAGGACAGTTCCCATGAATGTTTCGACGACGTGCGCGATCCCGTCTTCATTGTTTGATTTCGTGATGAAGTCGGCTTTGCCTTTGACCGTCGCGTTAGCATTACCCATCGCGACACCGAGGCCGGCCCATTCGATCATCGTCAAGTCATTGTTTCCGTCACCACAAGCGATGACGTGGGCTTGCTCGATCCCGACGTGTTCGGCGAGGAAGGCAAGACTCGTCCCTTTGGTCACACCCGCTTCTGTGAACTCCAGGAAGAACGGCTTCGATCGTGCGACGGCGAGTTTTCCTTCGAGCTCGACTTGAAGTTTCGTTTCAATCGGGGCGAGCGTGTCTCCGTCACCGAGCATAAGACACTTGACGACAGGCGTCGTGACCGCTTCTTTGAAGTCATCGACATGGATGACCGGCATACCTGTCAACTCACCTTCGATATCGGTATATGGGTTCGGTTGATCGGTTACGATTTCGTTACCGATGTACGTATGAATCGCGATTTCTTCCCGGACACTGATATCATGGAGATGGGCGACCGTTTCCGGAAGCAACGTACTCGAAAAGATTTCTTCATTTGTCTCACAGTTGATGATTGAGGCACCGTTAAATGAGAGAATATAGCTGCCGTATTTGGCGAGCTCTAGCTCTCGGGCTGCTTCCCACATCGCGTACGTCGGACGTCCGCTCGCGAGCACGACCTTGTGTCCACGTTCTTGTACATCCAGCAATGCCGCTTTCGTCTTGGCGGAAATCGTGTGATCGCTCGTGAGGAGCGTATCGTCCATATCTAAAACAATCATCTTGTAACTCATAATGGTAAGGAGTCCTCCTTCAGAATCTAATGACTCCATCCTAATACGATTTGAGGTCAATTGACAACCTTGTCGCAAAAACGTAACTATTAAGAAGTAGTGAACTTCAGAAGAGGTGGAATGATGAATCGAATATTAGTAGCCGAAGATGAGCATGCGATTCGCAGCTTTATCATCGTTAATTTAAAGCGAGCCGGATTTGACGTCTTTGAGGCGACGAACGGACGCGAGGCGGTCACGGCGTTCGATCGTGAACCGTTTGATATCGTGTTATTGGATGTGATGATGCCCGAGATGGACGGGTTCGAAGCTTGTGCGGCCATTCGCGACTTAGATGAGAACGTCGGCATCATCATGCTGACGGCGCGCACACTCGAAGAAGATAAAATCGAGGGACTGGGCAGAGGGGCGGACGACTATATCGCCAAGCCGTTCAGTCCGGGTGAGCTCGTCGCACGGATTCAAGCGCTCCTCCGACGTGTCGAGAAAGTGAAACGTAAAGAGAAGAAACGATTGAAGTCAGGGCCGTTCGCGATCGATTTGGCGGCGAAGCAAGTGACGAAGTATGGACAGTCCATCGATTTGACCCCGACCGAATACGATTTGATTTGTCATCTCGTTCAAAACGAGGAAGTCGTCTTATCGCGTGACGCGTTGTTGGATGCTGTTTGGGGCATCAATTACTTCGGAGACAGAAAGACGGTCGACGTCAATATTCGTCGTCTCCGTCAAAAAATTGAAGACGACCCGAGTCATCCGGCTTATATCGAGACGCTTTGGGGACACGGGTACAAATGGCGGAGACATGACGGATGAAGCAACAGCTCGTCATTCGGATTATGCTCGTCATGACGCTCGTGCTCGTCTTGCTCATGAGCGTCTTGTCGTACGGAACGTACCGCTACTACTATGAATATGAATCAGAGGCCTTACTTAGCCATGCGACGACGAGTGCCTATCTCTATCCGCAGGCGCAGGTCGGTTTTGAGACACCGAGCGCGTTCTCGGTTCTCGTCCGGACGTTCGGGTATCCCGGCACCGATTTGACGATTGTCGACCGCGCCGGTCAAATTATAAAAACGACGGGACAACGTGTGCAACAGTCGGCTTTCACGCCGGAACAATTGCAAGACCTCGCACGCGGCGAGTCCGTCGTCCAAGATTACGATGCGGAAGGGAACCACTACTTGTCGGTGACGAGTCCCATTATGACGGACGGCACAAGTGAGTTCGCCATCAGCTTCACGCGACCGCTCGCCGATCTCGACACGTTAATCCGTGAGATTTGGATGGCTGTTGTCATGATTGGGGTTTTGATTTGGCTGGTCGCACTCTATGCCGTCATTCGGATTGCAGACCGCTTCGTACGACCGATTCGGGACATCATTGAAACGGCCGATGAGATGGCGCAAGGTGATTTCGACGTCGAAGTCTATTCCAATGAAAAACATGAGCTCGGGGCACTGGCTCGGACACTCACGTATTTAGGGGCAAAAGTACAGCAGCACCAGTCGACGCGAAATGAATTTCTATCAAACGTGTCGCACGAGTTGCGGACACCGCTCACTTCAATCAAAGGATGGACCGAAACGATTCGCGGCGGGGACGAGAAAGTATCGGATGAGACCGAACTCGGTTTGAGCATCATTCACTCGGAGACAGAGCGGATGATCGGGCTCGTCGAGCAGTTGCTCGATTACACAAAAATCGAAGAGAGCCGTCTCGTCTTGTATCGGCAAGAACTCGATCTCGTATCGCTGTTACGGAAAGTGACAATTCAGTTGAAACAGTCGCTCGAAGACAAACAGATCACGCTCATCGAACGGTACCCGCAAAAATCGATCGGTCTGTTTGATGAGAACCGGTTGAAACAAGTATTTTTGAACTTGCTCGAGAACGCGATTCGCTTCTCGCCGGAAGGTGGGACGTTGACGGTACGCTTTGTTCAGTCGGAACGGGTCGCGTTCATCTCAATCATTGATGAGGGGCCTGGTATCTCACGGGAGCATCTGCAGCGCATCACGGAAATGTTCTATCAGGCACAAGTGACGAAAGGAAGCAGTGGTCTTGGTCTCGCCATCGCCAAAGAGTTGATTGAGGCGCACGAAGGGAAGCTCGTCATCGAAAGTGAAGTCGGTCATGGGACGACGGTGACCGTTTTATTACCACTTGACCCGAGTGAACTGCATTAAAAGGGTTAAACTTCCCGAATTCAGGATACATGTAATTGTATGTAGAATGAGGGAGGTTTTTTTGTGGCAACGAAACCGTTGAAACCGTTAAAAGGTAGTCCGAACGCTGTCTCGACCGAAACAACAATCGAAGCGCTGCGCATGGACCCGCTCCCATACAGGGGAGACCGCGCTGAGAGCATCGAGACAATAAAGATGGTCATGGGGCAACTGCCTCGGACCGAGCTCGTCAAGGAGACCGATGACACGCTCCATTATGTCGTCACGTCGAAATTGATGCGCTTTAAGGATGACGTTGAATTCCGATTCGACGATGAGACGAGACAAATTGAATTTCGCTCGGCATCACGACTTGGCCATTCTGATTTTGGGGTGAACCGGAACCGGATGCAAGATGTAAGTGAACGCTATCGGAGGTTGATGAGATGAAGGATTATCAGTTGATTGTGATCGGTGGTGGCGCGGCTGGAATGACGGTCGCGGCTGGTGCCGCCAACTTAGGTGCAAAAGTCGCCTTGGTTGAAAAGAAAAAGCACCTTGGTGGTGACTGTCTACACGTCGGATGTGTCCCGTCGAAAGCGCTGATTGCCGCTTCGAAAGAAGCGAGTAGCATGATGCAGGCGGCCCGTGTGCTCGGAGCTGAGTTTGACGGCCGCGACCATTACCAGACGACGAAGGCGCGTGTCGATCGTGCTCGTGCCATCATCCAAGATCATGACGGCACGGAGCGTTTCGAAAAACTTGGTGTCGATGTGTATATCGGCGAGGCGTCATTCCAAAGCCCGTATGAACTTAAAGTCGGAGACGACTTATTGATTGGGAAAAAATTCGTCATCGCGACCGGGTCGAAACCGACGGTGCCGCCGATTGATGGCTTGGACAGTGTGCCGTACTTAACGAATGAACAAGTCTTTGAAGAAGAGACGTTGCCAGAAAGTATTATCGTTATCGGTGCCGGTACGGTCGGACTTGAACTTGCCCAATCGTTCGCTCGTCTCGGAAGCCAAGTGACCGTGCTCGAGGCACAGGACACATTCTTGCCGAAAGAAGACGAGTCTGTCAGCAAGTTGCTCCGCTCACAGCTCGAGATGGCGATGCGCCTTAAAATCGGGGTGAAGGTGAAGCAGATTGCAGAAGCGGGGGGACGTATTCACGTCACGACTGAAGTCGATGGCGAGACCGTAACGTATGAGGCCGACAAACTGCTCATGGCGACGGGGCGTAAACCGCGAATCGATGAATTACGGCTCGACCGGGCCCATGTGAATGTGAAAGACGGATATATCGATGTCTCTTCGACATATCGGACGTCCCAACCGCATATTTTTGCGATCGGCGATACGATCAAGACGTTACCGTTCACCCACGCGGCCGGAGAAGAAGGGAAGGCGGTCGTGGCGAACGCCTTGTTCGGACTTTGGAACAAGGTCGACTACACGAAAATGCCGTGGATTACGTTCACCGAACCGGAAGTATTCCACGTCGGCATGACCGAGGCCGAGGCACGTGAGCGTCACGGCGACGACGTCGAGGTGTTTGAAGCAAAACTGTCCGATGTCGATCGGTTCGTCGCGGATCGTCAAGAAACAGGATTCGTCAAAATCATCACCCGGAAGAACGGCAAAATCATCGGCGGACACGCGGTCGGAATGACGGCCGGGGATTGGATGCAAATTGTCGTCTATGCGATGCAGCGGGGCGATAAGATCGGCAAACTATCACGCATGATTTATCCGTATCCATCGCGGAGCGAGGCCGTGAAAAAAGTGTCCGACCTTTATTGGCGGAAGCGCTTGTTCAACAGCCCACTCACGGATTTGTCCCGCAAATACTTTGAATGGACCCGTTAACGAAAAATCCCACTCTCGACAGAGTGGGATTTTTTTATGGCAAGACGATCGTTTCAATCATTTTAGGTGATCCTTCTGATAAATCGACGAGTGGTTTAATCAACACTTCGACGCGGCGGTTTTTTGAACGTCCGTCTTCCGTGTCGTTCGTCGCAATTGGTTTATATTCTCCGTAGCTCGCAAGTGTGAATTGGCTAGGGTTCAAGGCGTCGTTCGTCAACAAACCACGCATGAAAGCCGTGGCCCGGGCCGAACTGAGTTCCCAGTTCGACGGGAAACGGGCCGTGTTAATCGGGATGTTATCCGTATGACCCGATACGACGATTTCACGATTGCCGGCTTGTTCGAGAATCCCGCTGATAGAACGGGCGACCGCTCTAGCATCGGCGTCGAGTGTCGCTTCCCCCATACTGAACAGAGCTCGGTCCTGAATCGTTAAGACGAGACCGCTCGAGTTAATGGTCGCTTTGATTTCATCCTCGAGTCCATTCTTTTGAATGTATTGATTGACCTCTTCTTTCAGCTCATCAAGTTTGGCGAGTTCGTATGTCCGTGGGTTCGAAGTCGTGTCCGTTTTAGTCGTGCGGCTAATATCGCTATTCGAGGCGGTTGAGGCTTGAAACACGCTCGTCCCGCCCGAGAACACTTGACTAAAAGACTGGGACATCTTTTCGAGTTTTGTCTGGTCGACGTTACTTGAGGCGAACAAGACGATAAACAAAGCGAGCAGAAGCGTCAGGAGATCGGCATAAGGGATGAGCCAGCCTTCAGGGATATGTTCTTCATGATCATGCTTCTTTTTGCGCTTCATAGGTCGCTCGCTCCTTTGGAGACAAATACACGGCTAACTTATCTTCTAACGTCTTTGGTGATTCTCCGCCTTGGATGGATAAAATCCCTTCAATCATCATTTCTTTGACGACGACTTCGCTCTTCGAATATTGCTTTAACTTGTTGGCGAATGGGAACCACAAGACATACCCACTGAAAATACCGAACAACGTCGCGACGAAGGCGGCTGAGATGGCATATCCGAGTTTATCGATGTCCGATAAATCTTTTAGTGCGGCGACGAGTCCGATTACGGCCCCGAGTACTCCGAGTGTCGGGGCGTAGGTACCCGCTTGCGTGAACACATCGGCGTTCGCTTTATGACGTATTTCCATATTCTCGATATCACGAGACATCACTTCGGCGATGTACTCGGACGGTTGGCCATCGATGACCATCATCATGCCTTGTTTCAAGAACGGTTCTTCGACTTGTTCTAAGGCAGTCTCAAGCGATAACAGTCCTTCTTTACGTGCTTGCGTCGATAAATCGACGAATTGTGTCAACAGTCCAGCTTTACTCGGCAACTCTTGCTTCTTGAATAAAATTTTAAAGAGTTGCGGTACCGTTTGTAATTGTTCTTTTGATACGGCGATACTGACCGCGGCGGCTGTACCGACAAAAATGATGACGAGTGCTGCCGGGTTGATGAGCGGGGCGACCCCCGCGCCTTTCAAAATCATTCCACCTATAAGCGTGAAGAAACCGAGTAAAAGTCCTATTAAAGTGACGACATCCATGTCTATGTTTTCCACCTTTCTAAAGAGATCGGGAGACAAAAAAAGCGAGAGACTTAACTCGTCTCCCGCAAATGCGTTCCCGATGGTTAAGCGCCGTTTTCGTCAATCAGCAGTTGGATGCTGATATTTCGTTCTTCACGCTCTATATCGGTTAACACGTCGTATTTTTTTAATAATGCGTACAATTGATTCACAACTTCTTGATCGAGTGACCAATGCAGCAGTTCTTCAAGTTGGAAATAAAGATGGGCGGGCATACATTGTGACTGACGCTCCAACCTTCGCGAGACATCCGTTAGCGAATGATCCACCGTACTAGGGTCCACGGTTTCATTCAACCTCCTCAACTATCTAAAAGTCTATCTCTCATATTACCAAAAAATCGAACGAACAGTTAGTGATTCATTTTTCTAGTTGGCAATTTTAAACGTGAGGAGTAATATGAGCCTTAGAAAACTTGATGCGAAGGAGATTGCGAGATGCGACATCGATTGACCGTGCGTGAGATGCGCTTAAAGCGGATTGAAGCGCTGTACCGGCTTGTGTTTGAGAAGCCGGCCCGTTTTATCGCGACAGGATTTTTGCTCGCCATCTTGACGGGGGCGACATTACTTTATATGCCATTCGCACAGACGCAGCCCGTGTCGTGGATTGACTGTCTATTTATCGCAACGTCGGCCGGCACAGTAACAGGATTATCGACAATTGATATCGGTTCTTCCTTCAACACGTTCGGGGAGCTCGTCATCGTCGCGTTGATTCAAATCGGCGGGTTAGGTTTCATGACGGTCGCCCTCATGTTGCTCAGTGTGCTCGGCAAGAAAATCGGCTTGAAACAGCGGATCCTTCTCCAAGAGTCGCTCAACTTGTCGGGGCCCGGGGGCACGGTCCGTCTCGTCCGCAACATCGTCTTTACGACACTTATCGTCCAATTTATCGGCATGCTGTTTTTGACATTCGAACTGTACAGCACCGGTGATTATCGTTTTGGCGAGGCGCTTTATTATGGCTTCTTCCATGCGGTGTCGGCGTTCAACAACGCCGGGTTCGCGCTTTGGCCCGACAGTTTGATGCAGTTCGAACAAAATACGGCCATCGTCGTCACGATTGCCGTCCTTTTGATGGTCGGGGGTCTCGGATTTACGACAATCGCGGACGCGACCGAGGTGAAACGTTGGAAACGGCTCGCGCTCCATTCGAAAATTATGATCGCCTCGCTCGCCATCGTCAACGGGATTGCCTGGTTCGCACTTATGCTGTTCGAGTGGGTATCGGCTGAAGGGAGCTTATATGGTCGCCCGTTCGGTGAAGCGTTGCACGTCACCTTTTTCCAGGCGGTGACGACACGGACAGCCGGCTTCAACACGATTGATATCTCGATGATGGCTCCTGTCTCCATCGGCGCCATCTTGATTCTCATGTACATCGGAGCGGGGGCCGCTTCTACCGGGTCCGGAATCAAAGTGACGACCGTGGCCGTCATCTTGGCGGATATGTGGGCGTTCATCGTCGGCAAAAAAGAGACGGTCATCTTGGAACGGACGATTGATGCGTTCCAAATCAAAAAAGCATATATGGTGGCCATTACAAGTTTCTTCTTTATCTTATTGATCACCGCGCTGACCATTTTGACGAACGGGCACATTCCGGCAACGGCACTCTTGTTTGAGACGGTGTCGGCGTTCGGGACGGTCGGGTTATCGCTCGGGATCACAGCGGAACTGAACGGTGCAGGGAAGAGCTTCATCATGTTCATGATGTTACTCGGACGCGTCGGATCATTGACGATTCTATTCACGGTCGCGCGACAAATGGACCGGAAGATTCGCTATCCAAAAGAGAAGCTGTTAATCGGATGACACACAAAAAGCCCTGTTAGGGCTTTTTGTGTGTCTCGTAATAGGACACGACCTTCGGCAAGTAGTCTTTCAAGTCGGGACAGACGATATCTGTCCCACTCAGTGCGCGGAGCGTCTGGGTCGTATCGAAATGGACTTGATGTTTGAAGTAGGCGAGCAGCTCGCGCGGAACACCGTAACGTTCTGATAGGTGTAATGCCGAAAAACCGGTCTCGGCGACCGTATGCGGGATCGTCCCGCGTGGTGGCCGATCGAACATCGCTTCGTGAATCATGCGGTACACTTCGCGTGCGCCGTGTGGGAACGGGTCCGTCAAATGGAACGTCCGCTTTAAACCGACCGGGGCGTGGGCGAGATAAGCGGTCGCCTCGACGACGTAATCGTACGGGACGAGATTCACTTCGATGTTTTGGCGACCGATGTACGGCAGCGGCGCCGCTTGGCGGAGCTGGTCCATCAGTTTCAAGACGAAGTAGACGCCGTCAAATTTTTTCGTCTCGCCCGTCTGGCTATGGCCGATGACGATGCCGGGACGGATGATGGTCACAGGCATCGAGCCGAGCTCGCGCGAGACGATGGCCTCGGCTTCATACTTCGTCGCCTCATAATGGTTTTTAAAGCGGACGCGGTGCCACAACTCATTTTCGTAGACGGTGCCTTGACGCCGCCCGGACACGTAGGCGGTGCTGAAGTAGACGTAGCGCTTCAAATGTAGGGCCCGTTTCGCGAGCGAAGTGATGTGTTTCGTCCCGAGCAGGTTGATGCGATACCCGACGTCATACGGGATGCTCAAATCGTAGGCGGCGGCCAAATGGAACACATAGTTCACTTCACGCTCGATGACAGAGCGCATGATTGGATCGAGCACGACTTCCGGCAGTGTGATATCGGCCTCGACGAGCACGAGCTGGTCGTCTCGTAACGACGTGGTATCCAATAGCTCCTGTTTTAAAGCGAGTGCACCAGAACGTTCGGTCGGGAGGTGGAGCGCGTAAATCGTCCCGATTTGATGCGGCAATGACGCGAGATGTGTAATCATCTTCCCGGCTAAAAAGCCGGGGAAACCGGTGAAAGCGTAATGGTTCATGGTGTCTCCTCCGCTAAGTCCAACGTGAACGTGAATGTCGAGCCAACTCCTACACTCGACTCGACCTCGATACTACCGCCGTGTGATTCGATAATCTCCTTACAAATCGATAAACCGAGTCCGGTTCCACCGATTTGGCGCGTATCTGAGTTATCGACGCGATAAAATTTCTTGAATAATTCGTCAAACGCATGCTCGGGAATCCCGATGCCGAAGTCTTGAATGGAGACGTGGGCTTGGTTCTGTTCACGGCGGACCCGTACCTCGACTTCATGGTGATGAGGCGAGTATTTGATCGCGTTCGAGAGCAGGTTGATGATGACTTGCTCGATGCGATCTTTATCGGCGATCAGGTGAAGCGATTCATCGGCATCATCGAAATGAATCGAGTGATTGCTCGTCTCGCGGAATCGTTCGACGACCTCACGGACGAGTACGTTTAAGATAAAGTGATCTTTTTTATACTCTTGATTGCCGTCTTCCATCCGTTGAATGTCGAGAAAATCGTTCAACAGGTCGGTCAGGCGCTTCGCTTCTTTCGCCATTGTCTTTAAGTAGCGCTCGCGCTTCTCCGGGTTCAAGTCGCGAGTGAGCATCAATTCGATATAGCCTGACAGCGACGAGAGTGGGGTTCTCAGTTCGTGTGACACGGTGCTGACCAATTCGTTTTTAATTTGGTCCATCCGTTCTTCCTCGGTCCGGTTACGGAACACGAATAAGAAGCCACTGTCCATTCCGATTTGGCGTTTCGTGTCCATGCCCGTCCCATACATCTCGTAATATTGTTCGTCCCGGTCGTTCGGTTGCGGGATCGAGAAGCGCATCGACACTTCGCGAGCCGAGCCGTCGAGCAACAAATCGATTTTTTTCAACATCTCGGTCCGATCGCGCGCATGGAACGTCGTCAAGAGTGGGATTCGCTCTTGCATCTTATTCGGGGCGATACCCGGTAAGTCGAGCAGACGACGGGCGTGTACGTTCATGAACAGGACGCTACCGTTCGACTCGGTCAACACGAACGCTTCATTGGATGCCTGTAAAATCGATTGGATGATATCCCGTTGCCGAGCGATGGCATTCTTCTCCCGTTCAAGCATCCGCTCGACTTTCTTCCGATCGCTGATGTCACGCATGACGGCGACGCGGAGCGTCTGGCCTTGGAACGTCACTTCTTTCGGGTACACTTCCATCTCGAGAAACGTCCCGTCCTCACGACGACCGATGACCTCATACGGTGTTTGGATATGGTTCCGGATTCGGCGCAACACGTCGGCCCGGTACCCTTCGGCGATAAACTCGATTGTTTGGCGACCGACCATCTGTTCGGCCGGGATTCGGAAAATCGTCTCGGCGGCCTTGTTTGCGTCTAAGATCGTCCCACCTTCGTGGAAAAGGACGGCTTCGATGACTGATTCGGCAAACATACGATAACGCTGTTCTTTATGAAGTAACTCGCCTTTCAGCGCCATCTCAGGACTGACATCGAATACGAAAAAGAAAAAGCCGATGACACGTGCTTGTTCATAGACAGGGTGCATGAACAGTTTTCCGACGAAATGGGTCCGGTCTTTTCGTTGGAACTTCCATTCACGGTCGCCTCGATCTAACGCCACACGAAGCATCTGTTCAAATGACAACAATCGCTCCGTCTTGTCTTGGTAATAAGTCCGCTTCTCGCTCAGTTCTCTTGACTCGAATAGACCGAACGGGGTCATTTCATAAAGTACTTCGTGCGGCGCATACCCGAATAGCTCGGTCGCGCCTTTATTGAAGCGACTGATTAACAGGTTCGCATCGGTCATGATCATCGCCATATCAAGTTCGGTGTGCATCATCGCCTCGAACGCGTTGTGTTGCACCGTCACCCGTGTATCGAGCGGGAGTGGCTCGATTGAGAGGATGTAGACGTCGCCGTTCGGGATGGCATGAATCCGGATTGTCGGCATCTCATACGTCCAAGAGCGTCCTTGCTCCATCCGTCGTGACAGTTCCATCGTGATGGGTGACTGGTTCACCATATGAAAGATGTTTGATCGCGATTGTAAGTCTTCAGGGAATTGCTCTAAAAACGGACGGTTTGCTTGCACAATCGTCCCATCCGTCGTGATTAATGCTACACCGTAAGGCAAGGCGTGCAGCAGTTCGCTTTGGAGATGTCCTCGGTTCTCCATTAACGATGATCCCTCCTTCTCTATATCAAACGGGTACATCTTCAATACATTCGACAGCTCCCCCTTTGTTTTCCTGCCTTCAAACGGTAAAGTGAAGACAAGCACACATAGAGAGGACGATGGACGTGAAAGGAATGGGGCTCAGCTTGTTGATTGCCCTCGGATTATGGTGGTGGGACGCGCCGATTTGGAGCATCATCGTATGCGTAGTCGTCGGTCTGCTCTGGCTCATTTGGCGGATGCGTCTCTCGACGATCGATCGCATCGATCGGATGGACGGTCGTGAATTTGAATTATTTTTAGAGGAAGTGTTCACCGCACTCGGTTACACGGTGACGGTGACACCGGCGTCACGTGATTTCGGGGCGGACTTGCTCCTTGAAGCAGAAGACGGATGGACGATTGCGGTCCAAGCAAAACGGTATGAAAAGGCGGTCGGACTCGAAGCGGTCCAGCAAGTGGCGGCGTCCGTTCCGTACTACGGCGTGAACGAAGGCTGGGTCGTGACGAACTCCTCTTACACCGACAGTGCGTACGAATTGGCAGAACCGAATCAAGTTCGTCTGATTGCAAGAATGGAGCTCGAACAGCTGCTGAAAGAGGCCGGTTTCAAGCGATAACATGAGGCGTGTTCACAACTTTGACAGAATGGCGGATTGTGTCGAAGAAAAAGGGGTTGTCTTTTTCATCAATCGATGCAATAATCATCTTCGTCATATGAAATATGTAGTCGCTGAAACGAGAAAAGGCGGCTGACAGTACCAATTTGGGGGTTTCATAGAAAGACCAACCAAACACACACAAATTCAAGGTTGGAACGTATTAGGAGGAAAAGCGGTGCGCAAATTAATTTATGTAAAAGGTTGCGTCTTTACGCAAGGCGAAGCAACCATTTATGACGAGACAAATGATGCGATCGGATCTGTTCACCGCGACGCGGAGGGCAGTGTTCAAGTGCACAACTTGTCAGGCCGTCAAATCGCTCACGGGAAGTACATCCCGAACTGTCAAAAGTGGGTCGTCATGAACCACGACGGGCAAGCGATCGGTCAATTGAAGGACAAATTCTCGTTATTCGGGAAAAAGTGTGAGTACAACGTCTATGAACGCGGTCTCTATACGATTCAATACGATGTCGAGCGTTATAAGTTTAGCGTTCGGGACAAAGCGGGCAAGCTTGTAGCGGAACTTCGCAAACAAGAGGATGACTGCTTCTGTTTGACGAAAGAGGCCGATCAACTCTCGATGTTCGAGTTGTTGTCTGTCCTTAAAACGTTAACAGTCAAATCACGGATGCCAATCGCGGTATCGGTGTAACCAATATGACGAACACCAGTCACCGAGACTGGTGTTTTTTTATAAAAAAAGCTCCATTCGACGAGGTCAAATGAAGCGGTTCAAATAATGTTTGGCCTCAATCTCGAGCGTCGTCACGCGGTGCGCGTATAAACAGAGTTTAAGGACGTGCAAGATGTTCGGGTGGGTGTAGCCTATCTTCTCAATCGAACGCTTCGCACGGGTGTCTAGGAGCTCGATGGGGCTCGTTGATTTGGCGTACTCGGCGTAGAGGCGATAAAAGTCGATCGGTGAGATGAGGTCGTCTTCATCACGATCAGGGTTGTTGAAAATGAGCGCGAGGAGCGAACTCGTCTCTTCTAGCGAGAACAAGTGCTTCAAGTCATCCAGTAAATAAATGATGGCCGCTTGTTGGAGCGAGTATTTTTTGCCAACCCGAGGCACGCCGATGATTTTCCGGACTTCTCGTTTCGTCCAGTTTTGAATCGTGGTGGCAGATAAATGTTCCCCCGTCAACGTGTTCGCCAAAGCGACGATTTGATTGATCGACAATCCGTTCTTTTCAATATGAAACAAATGGATTTTACGCAGTTCTTTCGGGAAATGCTCACGCACGTCCTCGGGGAAGAGGGAGATGGCCCGGTCTACGTCGCCAACCCGCATATAGTGAAGGCAATCAGCCAAAGTTTGAATCGAAATTGCGTCGCGCATACAGGCATCCTTTCTATAGCCACCTACGTCCGTTGGCTATACAGTCATTTGACCTCATTCTACCAAATGTTTGAAAAGGAAGCTAGGCTATCGCCTGATTAAGGTATAATGGAAACGTATAAAAAATTGTAGATAAAGGTGGTGCTACGATGAATGAATGGGTCAGTTCCATCCTGTCCATCGTCATTGTCCTAGTGTTTCTCGTCGGTCTTGAACAGATTGGCAAACGCCTCGGCTGGACGGATGAGACAATTCGTAAGAGTGTACATATCGCGGTCGGTCATTGGTCGCTGCTCGCAGTCTGGTTAATGGAGACATGGTACATCGCTGCTGTTCCGCTCGTCTTTTTCACGTTCGCGAACGCGTTCCTTCTTTATAAGAGTCCGTCACCGGTTCACCAGACGGAGCGTAAATCACTCGGTACCGTCTATTATCCGATCGCCTTGCTCGTCATCCTGTACTTTTTCTTCGAATCCGAGCCGCTCGCCTTTTTAGCGGGATCACTCGTTTTGGCTTGGGGCGACGGCTTGGCCGCTCTGATCGGACGCAAATACGGTACAGTGACGTACGACCTATACGGACAGAAGCGATCGTTTCAAGGCAGTATGGCCATGTTCCTCAGTTCATACGCTGTCCTCTTTTTATTATTTTTGTGGGATGATATTCCACTGTGGCAAGTGGTAACATATGGATTTATTATCTCCATTATCGCTACGCTAACAGAAGCGATTTCATATCGAGATTGGGATAACTTTACAATTCCGATTGTCGTAGCGGTAGCGACATCACTATTGCTCTAAACTAATTGCTTTATTGTAAAGAAAACGTTGCTTGTCACCCCTGTCAAAGATTTGTATACTGTGTTTCGTACTGAAATCATTCAGTGACGTGCCTGCCTCTCTCTTGACGAACCGAGGCATGCTTTAAAATTGAACGTAAAGGATTGAGGCAACGCATGAGCTTTTTAGATCAACTACTCACTATCATTCCGGCCGATCGCGTGAAGCAAGATGAACCGCTGTCGGCACACACGTATACAAAATTAGGTGGGCAGGCCGATTATTTTGTGGCCCCGCACACGTATGAAGAAGTTCAAGCCGTGCTTGAGCTCGCCCATCGCGAGGGCGTGCCGTTCATGATTCTTGGCTTTGGATCGAACTTGATTGTCCGTGACGGAGGCCTTCGTGGCATCGTCTTAAACTTGAACGAGTTGAAAACGATTCGTCGAGACGGGAATCAACTGATCGCTCAAGCTGGCGCGGCCATCATCGACGTCTCGCGTCAAGCGTTGACGGAGGAGTTATCAGGCTTAGAATTCGCCTGCGGCATCCCGGGAACGGTCGGTGGAGCGGTGTATATGAACGCAGGTGCTTACGGAGGAGAGACGAAAGACGTCATCATAAGCGCGGTCGTGTTGTCGCCTGAAGGCCAACTCATGACGCTCACGAAAGATGAACTCGATCTCGACTACCGGACGAGCCGGATCTCGAGAGAGGGCTTGATCGTACTTGAAGCGACGTTCGAACTCGAACCGCTCGGCTACGAGGCGATCAAAGAAGTGATGGATGACTTGACGTACAAGCGCGAGTCGAAACAACCGCTCGAATATCCGTCATGCGGCAGCGTCTTTAAACGACCGCCGGGTTATTTCGCCGGTAAGTTGATTCAAGACTGCGGCCTGCAAGGGAAGCGGATCGGTGGAGCGGAAGTCTCGCTCAAACATGCCGGATTCATCGTTAATATCGACGAGGCGACGGCGACCGAGTACATCTCGCTCATTCGTCACGTCCAAGCGACCGTGAAGGAGAAGTTCAAGATTGAGCTTGAGCCTGAAGTGAAAATCATCGGTGAGGACATCGCCGTCGAGAACGCATAAATACACAAAACGCTCGAACCGATCGGTTCGAGCGTTTTTAATGGGGTGACGACATCAAAAAGCCGCCAGCATCGTAGCTGGCGGCTTGACGTTTACGCTTGTAATTGCTTCGTGATCGCTTCAGCAGGCGCGACGAACGTGTAGCCGAGGTCACGCGCGACAGCCTCGTACGTGACCGTCCCGTCGATGACGTTCAAGCCTTTGAGCAAGGCGGCGTTTTCACGGAGCGCCGGGAAGATTCCTTTTTGTGCACACTCGACGATATATGGCATCGTCGCGTTCGTCAAACCGAGTGTTGACGTACGTGGGACGGCGCCTGGCATGTTGGCGACCGCATAGTGTTGTACCCCGTAACGCTCATACGTCGGCGCGTCATGCGTCGTAATATGGTCGATTGTCTCGCAAATCCCGCCTTGGTCGATGGCGACATCGACGATGACCGATCCCGGTGACATCTGTTGGACCATTTCTTTTGTGACAAGCTTCGGTGCTTTCGCGCCCGGGATGAGGACGGCCCCGATGACGAGGTCACTCTCGGCTACTTGTTTGGCGATGTTGTAGCTGTTCGAGATGAGCGTGTTGATCGTATTGCCAAACTGGTCATCGATTTGGCGCAAGCGGGCCGGGCTGATGTCCATGATCGTGACGTTGGCACCGAGACCGATGGCGATGCGAGCTGCGTTCATTCCGACGACACCGCCCCCGATAACGGTGACGTTCGCGCGAGGTACACCAGGCAGGCCAGACAACAGAATCCCTTTTCCGCCGTGTGGCTTTTCAAGGATTTGTGCTCCGATTTGGGCGGCCATCCGTCCTGCGACTTCGCTCATCGGTGTGAGGAGCGGTAACGTCCGATCGACTTCGACCGTCTCGTAAGCAATCGCCGTCATCCCTGAATCGACGAGTGCTTTCGTAAGTTCTGGTTCGGCCGCCAAGTGCAAGTACGTGAAGAGCGTCAAGTCCGGACGGAAATGACGGTATTCAGATGGTTGCGGTTCTTTTACTTTCAACGCCAATTCGACGTTTCCCCAAACATCCGCGGCTGTATCGACAATCGTCGCCCCGGCATCGATATATTCCATGTTCGTGAAACCGCTCCCGACTCCGGCTTCGGTCTCGACGAGTACCTCATGTCCAAGTTCTGTTAACATGGATGCACCCATCGGCGTCAAAGCGACGCGGTTCTCGTTATTTTTAATCTCTTTCAATACCCCGATTTTCATGTATAGCTCCCCTTTCTCTCTACTGACACAATTTGTTCACACTTCTAGTATAGACCCATCCGAAAACGCTGTCTTTAGCATGGATTCTAAAAATGACAACGTCCACTTTGTGAAAAAACACAAAGTGGACGTTAATCGTCTTGTCGGTATTGGCCAGCCTTGATGGCGAGGTAGACGGCGGCTCGTTCGGGAAGGGAGACTTGCGTAATATTCGTCAGCTCCTCGATGCGTCGAATCCGATAGAGCACGGTGTTCGGGTGGATATGAAGATGAGATGCGACACGTTTGACGTTCCCATCAAAATAGAAATACCATTCGAGCGTCGTGACGAGCTCGGTATGATGGGCGACATCATATGTTTGCAAACGTTCGATGGTCGGATGCGTCTCGAGTCGCAGCCCGATGCGGCGAGCGAGATCTGGGACGAGTTGATAGATGCCAATCTGTTCGAACGTGTGCGTCGTGGCAAGTTCATACGGAAACTTCCGGCGAAGTGATGTGACCCGTCGTGCCTCTTCCATCGCGGCATACAACATGTCGCTCTCAAAGAAACGCCGGCTGACACCAAGACGCGGCTCCACCTCGTTAAATTTATCTCGCAGCTGGGTCTCGAAGCGGTCGGCCCATTGCAAGAGGGCCGTCTCTTCCTCGGCCAACTCCGATTTCATATAATGCCAGACGAGTAACTGTTGACCATCGATTGCATGTAACACGACCTCAATCGCTTGTTGGGTCGCGAGGACGTAAAACAATCGTTCCGCCAGCTGTGGGGTGATCGGTTGACTGCACTCGATGATTGTGAGTCGGCTGGCGACGGCAATTGGGGCGAGTTCATCTAAGCGCTCGCGATGAGCGGACGACAAGTTAGGGGTGGCCAACACTTCTAAAAAGAAACGCTCGAGCTCGGCATCGATGCGTCGTTCATGCATGGCGATGGTCATCAGCAGCTTTTTAGCGATACTTGCCCCTTCTTTCAACACGGTGAGCTCTTGGTCAGAAAACGGGGTCGTTCGGGCGAGACTCCAAATATAACCGAGCACATCGTCCTGTTGCTTGATGACGACAGCGGCACGCTCCCCGAGACCGACGGCCATCCGGGCCGGGATGACGACCGGTTCGTCGCAATCGATCACTTCTTGCAGGATTCCACTTTCCCATAAATCCTCGATGACGGCTTCCGGGACGCGGCGACCGATAATCGTCGCGATTCGTGCCGGGTCGGTCGAGTCGGGATGGGTGCTATAGGCGAGCAACTGGTGGTGGCGATTTTCAATCGTGATCGGAGCCCGAATCGCCTGTCCGATGGCTTCGGCGAGCGTATCGAGCGATTCGTAAGATTTCTGCAAAAAAGGCATGTCGATTCCTCCTCTCTCTCACTATACCGTCTCTGTTGTGAAAGTTCACAAAAAGATGAGGCGTTTGGAGAAGAAGGGGCGACATGCCTCCACAATTCATATTAAATCGGGAAAAACAATCCGATGACGAGACCGAGCAAGGCACCGACAATGACTTGGAACGGGGTGTGACCGACCAACTCATTTAAGATCGGCGTCTCATGTTTGATGCCTTTGAAATAGTCGTTCAATAAACGAGCCTGGAATCCGACCGCTTGCCGGACGCCTGTCGCGTCGTACATGACGATCGTCGCGAAAATCAAGGCGAGGGCGAACATACTGGAGTCGAGTCCTTCGATGCGCCCGATGACGGTCGTCAATGCGACGACGGTCGAGGAGTGGGAGCTTGGCATCCCACCTGAGGCAAACATGATTTCGAGTTCAAAATCTCGTGTTTTAATGAGTTCGGTTACGAGCTTGGCCGCTTGGGCGATGAACCACGCGAGCAAGGCGGCGAGTAAAGGTTCGTTAAAGAGCAATCGATTCACTTCCTGTCTGACAATGGTATCTACACTATACCCGATTCTGTCAGGCACTAGACGTAAAGTTTTTGTCAAAAAAAGCACCCCGAGCATAGGCTCGAAGTGCTTTTCGGTCGATTTTTGTTACCCGACGACGCCTTCAGTCTCCTGAAGTTTGTCCGCGATATTCTCGATGATATAGCGGTTACGTGGATGCTCCTGGCACTCTTTCGAGCATGAACGCATTTGCTTCGGTTCACACGCTTCACAGCAGAAATGTTGAGCATTACACACCGGGTTGGCACAATTAACGTAACGGACCGTCTTCGTCCCGCAGTGCATGCACTCAGAGACAATCGACGGGTTGACCGTGTTGACGGGGACGTTGATGCGCTCGTCAAAGACGTAAAGCTCGCCTTCCCAGTCTTCGCCTTTCGTAGCGTCGTCTTTGCCGTACATGGCGACGCCGCCTTTAAGGTGGAAAATGTTGTCGTGACCTTGGTCACGCATATATGCGGTAAATTTCTCGCAACGGACGCCTCCGGTACAGTACGTGAGTAACGTTTTCCCTTCGTAGAGGTCCTTGTTCTCTTCGAGCCAATCTGGCATGTAACGAGAAGCCTCTACATCGATTTTGATCGCATTTTTAAAGTGACCAAGATCGTACTCGTAGTTGTTACGAACATCGAGGATGACGACATCGTCGCGATTCATCATCTCTTTCCATTCTGCCGGTTCGAGGTACGCACCGTGCTGTTTAGGCACGTCGAATTCCCCATCAAAGCGCCACGTCACAAGTTCTTTTTTATGACGGACAAAAATTTTCGAGAACGCATGTTCTTCGACTTCATCGATTTTGAACTCGATGTCGCTGAAGTACGGGTTCGCTTTCAAGTCGTTCATGTACTGCTCGGTCTGTTCCCAAGTCCCAGAGCACGTGCCGTTGATTCCTTCGGAAGAAATCAAGATGCGTCCTTTGATTCCAAGGTCCTTGCAATACTTCAGATGCTCTTGTGTGAGCGTTTCTGGGTCTTCGATATTGACGTACTTATAGTACAGCAAGACCCGCATTGGTTTTGTTTCCATTTGTGTTACTCCCCTGTGTTCAGTTTTTTGCAGGAAAACGAACGTTGGGTTGTGTCGTTCGACAAACGGACTTGCCTGCAACCACAAGTCCATATTATATGATAGATATCACAGCGGAATTTCGCAAATACTTTTTATTTTTTTTGAAGGCGTGCAGGGGGATGCGTCTTCCTGAGCGAAATCGGGTAAAAAGGTATTAATGAAAGTCGAAGGTGGAAACTGATATGCTCACATCACTCCAACAATGGATTATCCAATTGATTGAATGGCTTCAAGAACTTCCGGGAGGCCCCTGGGCAGGACTCGGAGCACCGTTCCTTGAAGCGATCTTCCCATTTCTTCCGCTCGTGCTCATCATTTCAGCGAATGCAGCCACGTACGGGTTCTTGCTCGGGACGTTATTGTCTTGGGTCGGCAGTTTACTTGGGACCATTCTTGTCTTCGCGGCCGTGCGCTACGTATTCCGAAAACCGATGACGCGGTGGCTCGAGAGGCACAAACAAGGAGTATACTGGCTTGAACGAATCAATCATATGAGTCCGATCTCGCTTGGCTTTTTATATTCACTCCCGTTCATCCCCGTCAGCTTGATCACGTACTTACTCGCCCTCATTCAAATGCCGCTCCGGACGTTTATCATGGCGGCCGGGTTTGGAAAATTGCTTGTCGTCTTGATTTTCTCCGTCATTGGCGACCAGTGGGAGGAGTTTATTCAAAGTCCGCTCCGCTTATCGATACTTGGACTGTTGCTGTTCGTCCTTTGGGCGATCAGCCGTGGTCTCGAAGAACTGCTCAAGCGGCGCGCCTTCAAAAAACGAAACGAACAACTGAAACGTGAACGTGACGCAAAACGTCAAACGACCCTTCGAAGCTAATGCTTCAAAGGGTCGTTTTGGTTAGGCGCGCTTTTTGAAACGCGGGAAGTTAAAGACAATCGCCAATCCGCCACAAATGAAGAGGAGGAACGGATAGAACATATACGGGACGAGTGCCGGTGACGCCGTGTTCGTCAGTTCGGCGGCGATGAGGAGCTGCGCGCCATAAGGCAACAGGCCTTGGACGCCGCACGAGAAGATGTCGAGTACACTCGCTGACTTTTTACGCTCGATGTCATAATCGTCGGCGATGTTCGCCGCGAGCGGTCCGGCGACGAGAATCGAAATCGTGTTGTTCGCCGTCGCGACGTTCGTCGCACTGACGAGCCCGGCGATGCTCCATTCGGCGCCGGCCCGTTTTTGAATCCGCGACGTGAGCGTGTCACGCAAATAAGTGAGTCCGCCGTTATGCGAAATCAGTCCGACGAGTCCGCCCATGAGGAGCGTCAAGATTGAGATTTCGGCCATACCCATCATTCCGTCGGCCATAGCCGTGACGTATGACGTGACAGCCAAACTCCCATCGATCAACCCGATGATGCCGGTCAAGGCGATGCCGCCGAGCAAGACGAGGATGACGTTCAACCCGGTCAAGGCGAGAGCGATGACGGCGAGATAGGGGATCAGCTTGTACCATTCAAACGCGGCCGCATCGACAGTCGATTCACCGCTCGACAAGATGGATAAGAGCACGATTGTGATGAGTGCGGCCGGTAGGACGATCCAAAAGTTGGTCCGAAATTTATCGCGCATATTTGTGCGTTGGGTCCGGACGGCGGCGATCGTCGTGTCCGAGATGAACGACAAGTTATCCCCGAACATGGCACCGCCGACGACGGCTGCCGCCGCGATGGCGATATTGACGCCGCTCTCTTCATGGATACCGAGTGCGATTGGGGCGAGGGCGGCAATTGTGCCCGTCGATGTTCCCATCGCCATCGAGATGAAAGCCGCGATGACGAATAGACCGCTCAGTAAGAGCGAGGACGGTAAAAACGTCAGTGCCGCATTGACGGTCGCATCGATTGCGCCGATTGCTTCCGCGACGTTCGAGAACGCCCCGGCGAGCAAGAAGATGAAGACCATGATCAAAATACCAGGGTTCCCCGCGCCTTGGGCGACGCGTTCAACCGTCTGGGTGACGCTACCTTTCGTCATCATCGCCGCGACGATGACCGCGATTAATGCCGCGATCAAGACCGGAAATTTATAAAAGTCGTCATAGTAGATGCCTGCCCCAATAAAGAAGACGAGGAAGACGAGTAAAGGCAAGAGCGCCCATTTGTTAGCTGTTGGTTGTTCCAATCGATTCACCTCATTTGATTAAAATAAAAAGAGAGCCTTCTGAAAAAAGGCCCCCTCTACAAGAAAACACTTTTTTCATCTTTCGAGCAGACTGCTCGCTGGATTTGGCACAGGTTACCCGCTGCCGAGACGTCACTGGGCCAGTCCCTCAGTCTCTCTTGATAAAAAAGTTGTGATATTTAGTTATTAGACACGTTCCCTAACGTACCTGTTTCACATCCGCTTGTCAATAGCAAACCCCCACGCGGTGAACGTGGGGGATACGTCAAGTCGTCAAGAAATTGTAATGGGCGACACGGTTGCGTCCGGCGTATTTGCCGCCGACGTAGAGGGCCCGGTCAGCGTTACGAATCGTATCATCGAGGCGTTTGTCACCGAACATCAGAATCGTATCAACACCGATCGAAGCGGTTACCGAGATGTCAATCCCGTCGACATGGAACGGTTTGCTCTCGATTTGTTGACGAATCCGTTCGGCGATCTCGATGGCTTGTTCGACATCGCATCGGTTCAACAGCAAGATGAACTCCTCGCCGCCGTAACGGGCGGCAAAGTCGTCGGTACGCAATACTTGGCGAATCCGTCGCCCGAACTCTTGGAGCACACGATCCCCGACTTGATGTCCATGCGTGTCGTTGATTTTCTTGAAAAAGTCGATGTCGAGCATCGCGACCGAAATCGGATACATCGACCCATCCGAGATTTGTTGAATCCCGTATTCATAAAAAGCCCGCGCATTGGCGAGAAGCGTCAAACTGTCCGTCCGGCTCTCCGTGTAGAGACGGTCGCGTTCGTGGCAACGACTGATCGTCCGGTTGAACGACTTGAGCAGTTTGACGATCTCGCGTTGAATGATCGGAGGATAGCCGTAGACGTGCTCGCCGGTCATGACGAGCCACGTGCGAATTCCTTCAATCTCCTCGGATCGGACCGAGATGAAACTGTGATAGTCGTCGTTAAATTCCTTCGACAGCGGTGCGTCCCATTCGAAGCGCATCTCATACTCGACTGAGGCTTCGTTCGGATAAGCGTGATCGAGCAAATCAAACACGAGGTGACGGTCAATCGGCTGACGCGTCTTCAAATCAAAGTACAGCGTGCGGTCGAACAATTTAAACTCGACGAACCCCTCGTCATAGTGATTGAGTCGCTCGCATTGACTGAGAAACACTTCGATGGCTTGGGCCTCGCTCTGCGAGAGCGACACGGCTTCTTTCGCTTCATCATACTGCTCAATCAATGACTTGAAAGCGTCTTGTCGACCTTTTTGGATGACGAGCCGCTTGATCAAAAACGTGAGCGCGGCGGCGATGCTGCTGACGACGAGCAAGTTCGTCTCTCGGAAGAACGATGCCGCCAAAATGAAGATGAGACTGACGATATACGTATAAAACGCGATGTTCAAAAAATCGCGGACCGGGATATCGACCCGGAACCACCAACCGACTTGATACTTTTGGATCACCGTATTCAAAATGATGGCAACAATCAAACCGGCGAGCGGGAGAAACGAGTCTTGGGAATAAAAGCCGAGACCGGTCTCACCGCCGAGTGCAACATACACGCTGGCCGGGATCGCGATTTCTAAAAACGATGTGATCGCGTTCCACGGATACGTGAAGCGGAAGCGCCGAAGCGCGACGCGTGGTTTCAAGTTGACGAACTGAAAGACGAGTAGGCCGATTTGGTTGACGAACAGGGCCGTCTCGAAATCGAAAAACAAGAAAATGATGAGGACGATACTTTCTGAAAATGTGAAATAGACACCTTTCCGTTCGATGGAGTCCATTTGAAAAATGATGACGAGCAACGCGATTAAAAAGAAATGCAACGGCTCGATGGCCGGTATGTTCAATACGCCTGTCGCGAACAAGGAAATCGTCAAGATGAATAAAGCACTCCAAATACTCCAACCGAGGACGGACATCTTGCGAAAATAGTTCATGGTTCCCTCCTATGTGGGAAAAATTCAATTATGTATGGTAGAAGATTCGGCACTAGCGCGCCATAGTCCTGCCTATCCACCATAATGGCGGAATTCTAGCATTGAGTCTATATGAAATTTCCTCTATAATGAAATTGCTTTTCAACCACATAGACGAAAGTCGATGAAAAAGAGAGTAACGATCGTTCCGTCAACAAAGCGACCTAGGAATTGGTGAGAGCCTAGGCTGACAAACATCGCGAAACGCACTTTTGAGATGCTATCCGAAGCGAGTAGGCGTAGCCGGGGGACCCCCGTTATCACCGATAAAGCGGTCTGTGTCAAACAGGCAAGAAGAGTGGTACCGCGGGTCATCCCGTCTCTTTGCATCTGTGCAAAGGGCGTTTTTTTTATGAAGAATTTATTAAGGAGGAATTGTAATGAGTTATGAACGCAAATATGCAGAAGCCTTGTCCCGTGTCATCGGAGACGAGTTGACGCTCGACCAAATCGAAGCTTTGATTGAAAAACCAAAACATGAGGCGCACGGTGACCTTGCTTTCCCTTGTTTCCAACTTGCGAAAGCCTACCGGAAAGCGCCGGTCATGATCGCGACGGATATCGCAAACGACTTGAACGACGAATTGTTCACGAAAGTCGAGGCGGCCGGCCCGTACGTGAACGTCTTCTTGAGCCGTGACGTCGTATCACAAGAAATCATCAACACCGTGCTCGACGAAAAAGCGGACTATGCGACGCACGCGACCCGCAACGAGACAATCGTGACCGACTTCTCGTCACCGAACATCGCTAAGCCGTTCTCGATGGGACACCTCCGTTCAACTGTGATCGGGAACGCCATTAACCAAATCGCCCGTAAGAACGGCTACGATGTCGTCGGGGTCAACCACCTCGGAGACTGGGGGACACAGTTCGGAAAACTGATGGTCGCCTACAAAAAGTGGGGCAATGAGGAAGCAGTCCGTGAGAATCCGATTGCTGAGCTCTTGAAGCTTTACGTCCATTTCCATGAAGAAGCGAAGACGCAACCGGAACTTGAGGATGAAGGCCGTGCGTGGTTCAAGAAACTTGAAGACGGCAATGAGGAAGCGACAGAGCTTTGGACGTGGTTCCGCGAAGAATCACTCAAGGAGTTCCAAAAAGTATATGACCTCCTCGGTGTCGAATTCGATAGCTTTAACGGGGAAGCGTTCTATAACGACAAGATGGACCGCGTCGTCACTATGCTCGAAGAGAAAAACCTTCTCGTCGAAAGTGAAGGGGCGATGGTCGTTTCACTCGAGGACGAGAACTTGCCACCATGCTTGATCAAAAAGAAAGACGGCGCGACGCTTTATGCGACACGCGACTTGGCAGCTGCCGTCTATCGTCATGAGACGTACAACTTCGTCCAAGCGAACTACGTCGTCGGCGGCGAGCAGGCGCTTCACTTCAAACAACTGTTCTCAGTTCTGCGCAAGCTCGGCTATGACTTCGTCGATGGCATGCATCACGTGCCATTCGGCTTGATTTTGCAAGAAGGGAAGAAGATGTCGACACGTAAAGGTCGCATCGTCTTGCTCGAAGAAGTGCTGAAAGAAGCGATTGAGAAAGCTCAAGGCAACATCGCCCAGAAGAACCCGGAACTTGCGAACGCGGACGATGTGGCACGCATGGTCGGTGTCGGCGCGGTCATCTTCCACGATTTGAAGAACGAGCGCATCAACAACATCGAGTTCGACCTCGACAGCATGCTCAAATTCGAAGGGGAGACAGGGCCATACGTGCAGTATACGAACGCGCGTGCGAACTCACTCCTCCGTAAAGGCAACTACGACGGCTCGACGTTCACCGGTGCAGACGACGACCACACATGGGGTGTCGTGACGATGCTCAACGCGTTCCCACATGTAATCACGCGTGCCCATGAGCGCCGTGAACCATCGATCATCAGCCGTTACGTCCTCGACTTGGCGCAAGCGTTCAACAAGTATTACGGTCATGTCCGTGTCCTTGAAGAAGATGCAGGCAAACAATCGCGTCTCGCCCTCGTCAAAGCAGTGACGATCGTATTGACAGAAGGACTCCGTTTGATTGGCGTTCAAGCTCCAGAAGAAATGTAAGCACAAAGAAGGGACCCTTTTGAGGGGGTCCCTTTTCTTACGCCTTCATTCGTGTGACCGTCCGGGCTTTCGTATCATACAAACACCATTCCCGGTCGAAGATGACGGCACCGACGTTAATGACGTAACGCTTTTTCTTTAACGTGAACGGCTTCCCGATTTCCCAGGGGATCGAGCGGCCTTTCCGGTAAATTCCCGGGATGTGGCTGTGTCCGATAAAGACGAGCGGATACTTGCCCTTCTCGACGATCGGTTCCCAGGCTGGGCTCCAGTTCACTTGATGACCATGTAAGAACAACGCCTCATCGAGCGTCGTCTGTTCCGGTAATAACGAAATCCGGGTCTTGATCGGATGCGACACGACGAGCACCTCATCAATTCGTTCCTCTTGATTGCCACGCAGGCTCGGGAACGTGAGCAGCGCCTCGTAGTCCGGGTCGTACGACACGACGTCGGATACTTCGTGGAACCGTTCGTTCCGTCGCTTCTTGCCGATATGACATTCATACAAATCGCCGAGGCAGAGGATATGTTCCGTCTCACGCCGGACCGCATCGAGGACGGCCTTCAAATCATCAAACGAACCATGCGGGTCACTGATGATGGCGAGTTTCATCGGTAGTTCGTGAATTGGGCATCGACGGACAATTCGAGCTCACGAACGAGTTGCATGACGGCTTGGAGATCGTCGCGTGACTTGGCCGTCACTCGGATTTGATCGTCTTGGATTTGCGACTTCACTTTCAATTTCGATTCTTTAATGGCGTTGTTAATCTTTTTCGCATCGTCTTTATCGATGCCGCTCTTCAGCTTGACGCGTTGGCGTACGGTGCCACCGAGGGCGCGCTCGACTTTTTGATAGTCGAGGTTTTTTGTCGGCACGCCGCGTTTGATCAGTTTCGTGATCATGACGTCCTTCAATTGCTCGAGCTTATAGTCGTCATCTGAGACGAGGACGAGATCGCCGTTGTCGAGTGACATCTCACTCTTCGATCCTTTAAAGTCGTAACGGTTTAAAATTTCTTTCTCCGCGATTTGAATCGCGTTCTTTACTTCTTCGAGGTTCATTTCTGACACGATATCAAAAGAATTGTCTTTTGCCATGTTTCATCCATCCTTTACAAGGGTTTTGTTATAATGATAGCAGATTTGAAGTAGTGAAGGAGTGAAAGAGATGGAACATACTATCGATCAACAGACAAATGTAGATTTAGACCATATGGCGTATCACGGCAAAGACCTTGGGGTGACGTTTAAAGGTGATATCATCCGGTTGCGGGTCTGGTCGCCAGTCGCCGAAGCGATGACCGTAAAATTATACCGGACGCCGCGAGCACGAAAGTTCGAACGGATTGAACTCGAACGGGCTGAGAAAGGGACGTGGGTCCTTGAACTCGACCGCGCCTCATTCGAAGGATATTTTTACGTGTTTGAAGCGGTCGTCGCCGGCAAGCGCGTCGAGTCGCTCGATCCGTATGCGAAAGTCGTTGGTGTCAATGGGAAGCGCGGGTGTCTGCTCGACCCGTCAGCGCTCAACCCGGACCATTGGGTCAAAGAACGTCCGCTCTTCCACTCTTCACAAGAGGCGGTCATTTATGAGGCGCACGTCCGTGATTTGACAAGCCATCCGGATAGCGGCGTCATGCATCGCGGGAAATTCCTCGGGATGACCGAGGTCGGCACGAAAACGTCGAACGGTTATCCGACCGCACTCGACTATATCACCGCGCTCGGTGTCACCCATCTTCAACTTATGCCGTTCTTCGATTACGGTTCAGTGAACGAGTCACGCGAGAGCGAGGCGAATTATAACTGGGGCTATGACCCGGTCCATTACTTCGCTGTCGAAGGGTCGTACGCCTCGTCCGCCGATGACCCGGCCGCTCGCATCATCGAATTGAAGGCGATGATTCAGGCACTGCACGACCGTGGCATCCGTGTCATCATGGACGTCGTGTTCAACCACACGTACGACGCCTTGACGACACCGCTCGGCCAGTTCGTACCGGATTACTATTACCGGTTGAACGAGGACGGGACGCTGGCCGATGGTTCGGCGTGTGGAAACGATACGGCGTCAGAACGCGCGATGATGCGTAAATTGATTGTCGAATGCGTCTCATACTGGGCGAAAGAGTTCATGATTGATGGCTTCCGCTTCGATTTGATGGGTCTCCATGACGTCAAGACGATGAATCAAGTCCGGAAAGCGCTCGACCGCATCGACCCATCGATTCTCGTCACCGGGGAAGGGTGGGACCTTGACACGCCGCTCTCGGTCCGCAAGAAAGCGAACCAACATAATGCCCATAAGATGCCACGCATCGCTCAGTTCAACGACGCGATTCGCGACGGCGTGCGAGGGGATGTGTTCATCGAGGACTTGCCAGGCTGGATCAGTGGCAACACGGATTTGACGGCGGACGTCAAGCGCGGTATTGCGGGCGCGGTCACGAGCCAGAGTTTTGCTGATGAACCGAACCAAGTCGTGAACTATGTCGAGTGCCATGACAACTTGACGCTTTGGGACAAGCTTGCCGCCACGAACCCGGACGATGATGAGACGACACGTCGCCGCCGGCATCGCCTCGCGACATCAATCGTGTTGCTCAGTCAAGGTCTTCCGTTCCTGCATAGCGGTCAAGAGTTCTTCCGCACGAAAGACGGGGACGAGAACAGTTTCAACTCGGGTGAGGTCGTCAACCGATTGGATTGGACACGTGCCGAACAAGAGACGCCGAGCGTCGAGTACGTGAAAGGATTGATCAGTCTACGCAAACAATATCCGTTGTTCCGTCTCGAGAACGCGGAGCAGATTCGTAAACACTTGCGCTTCTTCGACGAAGAAGAAGGCGTGATCGCCTTTGAATTGAGCCGCCACCTCGAAGGATACGTCGAACGTCACCTCGTCTACCATAACGGGCTCGAGGAAGCGGTTGAGGTGAAACTGCCGGCCGGTAAGTTCGAGGTTCACGTCGAAGACCATACCGTCAATTTGACAGCGCCGCGCCTGATTGAAGAGCGTCACGTCACGGTGGCACCGCTATCGACGCTCGTCGTGACGGAACGCCGCCCGGATTACAGCAAATATGCGGTCGCCGGTGGGGCTGCCTTGGCCATCCTCGGCCTCTGGTACGTCGCGAAGAAACGCAAGAACAAACAACAGTAAACAAAAAAGGAGACGTTATTCCGTCTCCTTTTCCTCGTTTGTTTCAGTATTGGCTGCCTCGAGTTCCATCATCTTCTTGACGAGGATGTGTTTTGGCATATGCATGAGCTCCTCGAGCGGAACGTTCAGCTTGTTCGCAAGCTCGACCGCCGTCTCGGGAGAGAGTTGAAGTGGGCGCATGGAGGTCCCTCCTTTCTACTTACAAGTCTGTTACTGCCAGTATACAGGAAAATCAGACGTATTGAGAATGTGTTCGGTGAACACATTCAAAATCGAAAAATACGTCGGGCGTTGCTAAGCTGAAACTAGGAAGTGATCAAATGTACAAACAAGTAGCAGACTATCAATTTCATCAAACGGTTGAATGGTTGGAGCGCGTTGGTGAAGGATGGATGTTGTATTTGGCGCAAACGGGTTTTCTGTTTTTCGATGAGACGTTCCAAATCCGATGGGACCTCGAGTGGAAATGGGCACCGTGCGCACTATATATTGAACCACATGGAAGAAGAGCCATCGCGCTGTTTCGAGATTTACAGACTTACGGAGTCATGGATGTAACAAATGGGACGATGGAACAATATCCGATTCCACGGACGTTTCATGACGATTGTTTCAGTAACCTGTACCATTGGTCAGGAGACGACTTGTATCTTTACTCAGCCGAGTCAGATATCGTCGCCTTGAACTTGAACGACCACACGTTCCGGTATAGCCGCTACGAAGAAGTTCCAGAGTTCGGAAATATCCTTGAGCTTGCTTATCAGCCAACCTATGATTTCGAACGATTCACGGCACCTGGCCTTGTGACCTTGTACGATGAACCCAATCAACAGTTCATGGTCGAAAACGTCACAGCAGGGGAGCGTTGGACGATTCCGTACGGGGGTGACCGCGATTTGGTCATCGTCGATCAAATCGGCGAAACGACCGCGATTACTTCGATGACGTCGTTCCAACTGTTTGAGCGCGATCGTGAAGTGTTCTCATCTGAAGTGTGTGCTGAAACTGAATTACTGAAAGTCGTCTTATTGGACGAACCGGGCGACCGACTTGTCGTCTTGTCAACACCTCGCCACTTTTGCCATTGTTGGCTTCAAGTGTTCGAACGTTGACGCTCCTGGACCAGACCATGGTTCAGGATTTTTTTACGAAGGCTGACAGAATCTCGTCTCAAAACGGGAACAGTCTTCTTAGATGGAGAGGAGTGGACAGGGATGGAACGATTGGGAAAAAACTTGGTTCGATGGCGCTATGCTGTCGTGTTGATTTGGACGGTGTTACTCGCCGTATCGGTTTATTTCGGACTGCAGTTGCCAAGTGAGTTACGCGGTAACGGTTTCGCCATTCAAGACGGGCGTTTCGCCCAAGTGGAAGACAAATTGAACGACCGGTTCGACCGGGCCGGTGCCTCGATGATCGTCTTGCTCGAAGGTGGGGATTTGGACACGATCATTGAACAGCAACGCGATCAACTCGTAGAGGTCGATGGGGTCGACGGCGTGATTACGCCTGCCGAGAATCCGGAGGCCCGCGATGGGGACGTCGCTTACTTATTGCTCGAGTTCGAGGACTACGATACGGCTGAGGCGTCGATTGAGGACGTTCGCAGCGCCTTGATTCGCGACACGGATACAGACGTGCGGCTGACCGGAGAGCCGGTCTTCGCCGATGACTTGAACGAGGCATCAAAAAATGACTTGATTCGGGCCGAGTTGATTGGGATCCCGGTCGCGTTGCTCGTGCTCTTGCTCGTCTTCGGGACACCGCTCGCCGCCTTCATGCCTTTATTTGTCGGGTTAATCACGTTCATCGTGGCGGCGGGTTCGCTATTCTTCTTTGCCCAGACGATGGAACTGTCCATTTTCGTGTTGAATGCGGTCGCGATGATCGCCATCGCGCTCGGAATCGACTTCTCCTTGCTGCTCGTCAATCGATACCGGGAAGAACTCGTGACAGGGAAGTCGCGTGAGGCCGCCATCGTCCGAACGGTCGCGACGGCCGGACGTTCGATTTTATTCTCAGGACTTTGTGTCTTCGTCGGACTGGCTGGACTTTTATTCATCCAAGTCGACGTGTTTCAAGCGATCGCCCTCGGTGCGTTGATTGCCGTGGCGGGTGCGGTCTTGTCGGCGCTCACGCTATTGCCATCTGCTCTGTACATCGTTGGGGACGCGATTAATAAAGGACGTCTCGTCAAAACGAACGAGACGCGCTCTGAAGTGCGCTGGCAAAAGTTGGCCCGTTTCGTGATGAGACGTCCCGTCACGATGACACTCGTGGCACTCTTGCTGTTACTACCGAGCCTTTGGTTCGTCCGTGACCTCGAACTGAACATCCCAGATGCCGATGCGCTCCCGACCTCGTATGAGTCGCGGGCCGCCCTTGAACGGTGGGACGATGTATTTGGCGAGACGTCGACCGATGCGGTGCTCTTATTTGAGACGAATGATTTGACCGATCCGATGATTCTCGACGAATTGACGGCGCTCACTGAGGAACTGTCTGCCGATCCGATTGTCGATAACGTCACGACGTTCCTCACTGCTTCCGGGCTCGAACCGGCTGAATTCCAACAGCTCGTCGAAGTGGCACCCGAACAACTAGAGGCGTTCGATCGTCTCGTCACGCTAGAAGGGAATACAGACCTCGCGCTCGTCAACATCAGCTTCGACGTCCCGCCGAGCGACAAGGATGCTCAGGCGTTCGTCCGTGATTGGCGCGAGAACGGCTTCGACGTCGGGGGACCGGCCGCGTTCAACGAAGAGATTTATGAAGAGATTTACGACAGTATCCCGTATGCGGTCATCACTGTCATTTTGGCGACGATGGTCATTCTCATGTGGGCGTTCCGTTCTGTCTTGATCCCAATCAAAGCGATCATCATGAACGTGCTTGGTCTCGGAGCGACGTTCGGACTGCTCGTCATCATCTTCGAATCCGGTTACGTATATGACGCCGAGACGATCAGTATTTTGACCCCAGTGTTCATCTTCTCGCTCGTGTTTGGCCTGTCGATGGACTATGAGGTGTTCCTCGTATCACGGATCGAAGAATATTACCGGGAGACTGGGGATAATGATTACGCGACGGAGATGGGTCTCGCGAAAACGAGCAAAATCATCACATCGGCCGCAGTCATCATGATCGTCGTCACGGGAGCGTTCGCCTTCACCGGCGTCAGCCCAATCAAACAGCTCGGGGTCGGCATCGCGCTCGCCATCTTTATCGACGCGACAATCATCCGCATCTTGCTCGTACCGTCCTTGATGAAACTGTTCGGGAACTGGAACTGGTGGTGGTTCGGGAAGAAAGATTTACCGAAACGTAACCTACACTAAATATACATTTAATGAAATAGTCATGAAAATGTGTTAAAATAGTTTCATGATTACGCGCAATTTGGGAAAGGAAGGTCTTTATGGATACCGAGAGGACATGGCCTCTGTTTCAATTACCGGACTTCTAGCGTTGAGCTTTTTACAGGCGACATCATTGTAAAAAATCAACAAACGGAAGATCGGAGATGGAACAGATGGAACCGCGGCTACGACTGAGGATCCTCCTCTCCGTTGAAAACGGGGAGGACAATCGGAATGAAACGAGTTGCTACCATAGTGCTCGGAACGCTGATCATGGCGTTCGGTTATTATTATTTGAATGAACAGTTTGGTTTGGCAGAAGGGGGCTTTGTCGGGTTAGCATTACTCGGCCGCTATCTATTTGATATCGATCCAGCGATTTCGATGATCGTGCTCGACATCCCCTTCTTTTTAATCGCCCTTTGGTGGAAAGGCTGGCGCTTCGTCGGACAAGCCGTGCTTGCCGCGGCGTCGTTATCGCTCAGCTACGCGATGTGGGACCGCTTGGATTTACTCACATTCGACATCCAAGTCTGGCCGGCGACGTTGTTTGCCGCTATCGCCAGCGGGATTGTCACCGGGTACGGGCTCGGTCTCGTCTTGAAGTCAGGCGGGGCGACCGGGGGCGACGATTTATTCGCTCTTGGCCTATCTAAATGGACCGGCGTATCGGTCGGGACGATTCTCATCATATTTGATGTCATCGTCTTGGCGATCTCGCTCATCTATTTGCCGCTCTCGAACGCGCTCTACACGCTTCTCGCAGTCTCGATCGCGGGTCGTGTCGTCACGAAGATGTTGGCGGACGACGTGGTCGAACAGCCTGCACCGGCAGTGATTAAACCTAAGCTTGCACCAAAAAACGATCTCGCGTGAGATCGTTTTTTTAATGGTGTATGTAAAGGAGCTTGTCATTACTTACTTTTCGATTGAACTCGCAATTTTCAATAACTCTTCTTTCGAAAGACGACTCCCTGAATAGTCGATTGCGTATTCAACATTTTCGTGTTGCCAACTGACCATTTTTGTTTGATCAACCTCTGTATAATATCCACTCGAGCCATCTAGTAACTCGATAGACTCGTCCCAACTAGTGACGTGATTCCAGCCGAGGTTTGTCGTGGTCCATATCGTCAACGATTCGACGTCGTTCTCGTATACAAGCTTGACTTGACTCAAATTGACGAGATTGGAGTACTGATTCGTTGTTTCAATCGGAAGATAATTAGGTTCATTGACTTTGAACGGAACGAACGATGTCGTGAATGTGAGTGGTAATGGAGCCCGTCCGGCAATCAGAAGAATAAAAATCAAGCCAAATATGACTTTGAATATGGGCCGGCTGGTTCTTTGATTTGTTTGACGGGTCACTGGTCTGTCTCCTCTCATTCTAATCACTTCTAGCATACCGAAATAACATTCTAAATAGACGATTGTTTTATGTAACAGGGATATGAGAAATCAAATCTGCGGAGAACAGTAACAAACGTCACAGCGCTTTCTGGAGCTGTTGCTCTACACTAAACATAGAAGGAGGGAGTCACATGACATGGATGATTCCAAAACAGCACGGCGCTTGGTCGATGCTGATCTTACCGTTCTTACTCGGCGGCATTGTCGGAGGGTGGACGCTCGCGCACATCCCGTTCGCCATCGCCTGGTTGTTCGTCTATATGGGAACATTTTTCTTGTTCCAATACATTAAGCAACGAAAGAAGTCTAAGGAGCTGTTGCGTACGGTCGTGACGTATTTGACGATTGCGACCGTCGCCGCCATCCCGGTGTTTCTATCCGAGTGGCGTCTCGTCTGGTTCGTCCTCACCATGATCCCGTGTGGACTCGTCAACGCCTATTTCGCCAAAATCAAAGACGAGCGTAACGTCTGGAACGACGTCAGCGCCGTCACCTCATTTTGTATCGGCGGGATGGCGAGTTATTATCTCGGGGCACATGCCTTGGATGGGACGATGATGTGGATGTTCGCTTTGCCGTACTTATATTTCCTCGGAAGTATCTTTTTCGTCAAGACGATGATTCGAGAGAAGAAGAGTCTATTCTATCGAAACGTATCATGGGGGTATCACTCCTTGCTTGTCGTCATCTTCATCGCGTTCGGCTATCCGATTTTGGCACTCGCTTACGCGCCAAGTCTCGTCCGGGCGGTGACGTTCTACGGCAAAAAGATCCCTATCATGAAGATCGGGATCGTCGAAATCGCCAACTCGGTGTTCGTGCTCGGTTGTCTCAGTTGGTATTTATTTAGTTGAGAAGGGGAAACCCTTCTTTTTTTAGTCGCTCGAAGATGTGCTCGAAATGATAGCCACGGTCGTCGCGGCCGTTGCTGCTTGTTGCATGGCGAGCAGATGAGCGAACGTACCGTGTAACAGTAAATCGCTCGCGTCTTCCTTGATGTTGTTCGCCGCGACGAGTTGCAGGGCGACCGTCAACGCGTGGGCGTGGAACCAGCGATGCTTTTCCTTCTCGGCGTTCGTGATGTCGATCAGGTCACGCTCATCGTTGTCGTTCGGGGCCGCGACGATGGCCAAGAGGGCGAGCGCTGGCAGATGCTCGTTTTTGAAGGCGATTGCTTGTCCTTGGAGCCGCGTGCGCCACACGAGGAGGCGGTTGACGACCTCGTCTGAAGGCAAGTCGCTAAAAGCAAGCAGATGGGAGACGAGTTGGAGCTCGTTTGAGCGGGGTAACTCGGCCTTCAACGCTTCGTAATACGTCTCAATCCGTTGACTCAACGCATCGTGGTCATCGAACGCTTGCACCAGGACGAGGGCGGACAAGAGGTCTTCTTCACTCGTCAGCCAAGGATGGTTTCGTTTGAACGTCTGATAGAGTGCGCTCGCCTCATCAAGTCGGCGCTCGGGCTCATCGACGTTAATCAGTTGGCTCGCGATGAAGGGGCGCAACATACTGAAGCGGAAGTGTTTCCGGTCGAGCAACGTGTCGAGCCGGAGTGCCTCGTCGATGGCTGGTTCGATGTCTTCGTACTTGGCATCGAGAAACGACAGCCAGACGAAATTAGTGCTGCCGCGAAATTTCGAGAACATGCCGGTCTTCTGTTTCAGAATCGCTTGAGCGTGCTCGAACCGTTCCGAATCGAACGGGGTATCGTGCATGGCGTAGTTGATGGCCATCAAACGTCGGAAATCGTCAGTGAACCACTTTGTCGCTCCCCTGATTCCTTCGAGTGCTTCGAGGTAACGGGTGTAACGTGTCATCATCAGCAATTCCTCCTTTTTCTCCTTATACGAGCTTAATCGAAAGAATGATTCAAAAAAAAGCCGCCCTGGATTCTGAACTGCTCCCCGTCAAGTAGACAGTGTAAATAATGAAAACCAACCTAGGCGGCTTGAGACCTGTATTCGACAGGGCTCAGGCCGTTTAGTCGTTTCTGGAAACGGTCGTGGTTGTAGAACGCTATGTAGTTCTCGATTGCCTTCGTCAGTTCGCTATAGGCCTGGAACTCACGCAAATAGTACATCTCCACTTTCAGGGTGCCCCAGAAACTCTCGATTGGGGCGTTGTCGATACAGCGTCCCACGCGGGACATGCTGTGGGTCAGTCCCGCGTCCTCTACCATGCGTTTGAACCCTCTCGAGGTGTATTGGAACCCTCGGTCGCTATGGATCATCAGACTCGCTTCTGTACGTAGACCCGCGATGGCTGGCATCATCGTTTTAAAGACGAGCCCGTTGTTGTTGGACTTCCCGACACGATAGGCGACGATCGAGCCGTCGTACAGGTCGATAATCGCGCTAAGGTACGCCTTCTTCCCGGCACCGTATTTGAACTCGGTGACGTCGGTGCACCATTTCTCGTCCGGCCGGGCCGCGCTGAACTCTCGGTTCATCAAGTTCTCGGCCACATGCTGTGGCGTTGACTTCTTATATTTCCTCCGCTTCCGGCGGATGATCGATTGAATCCCATGGCTATGCATCAAACGATAGATTCGCTTTTCATTGAACGGGGACAAGTTTTGTTGCCGGCGTAGCCGATTGATGGTCATCGTGATCCGACGGTACCCGTATGTCCCGTTCGCCTGATCATAGAGTAGACGGATGTCCTCCAGGAGCTTCTCGTTCTCTTCTTGACGCACCGATATGGTGCGATTCAACCATTTGTAATAGGCCGCCCGTGAGATGCCGGCGACCCGGCAGAGGAGCACAATCGAGAGAGCTTCCTCTCCGTTCAATTCTTTGATGGCGATATATCTTTGCTGTAGCCGTACCTGGCTGATCACGACCTCCTCTCGATCTCCTCTAACTTTTTTAGGAACAGGTTGTCCGCACGAAGAAGTTCGTTCTCAAGCTCCATTTGCTGGATACGACGTTTCAGCTTCTCTTCTTCACTTAGTTCATCCTCTGGCTTCGTACGCCCACGGCGGTCTAGGAGCGCTTCTGCCCCGGTCGTGTCATACTTCTTGACCCAGCCATAGACCTGGGCATAGGATACCTGATATTGTTCCGCGGTCTGCTGGTAGTTGCGACCATTCTCCAAACAGTATTTCACGATCTCAAAGCGCTCTTCAAATGTAGTTTTTCTTCCTTTTGTCATAGCTAGACCCATCCCTTTTCTCGAATCTGTTAACTCGCTATGACTAGTATACTTCCTAATCCATCTGTGAAGAACAGACCAGTGACTGATTTGATGTTTGGAGAGTGTCTCTAGTTTAGTGAGACCACCGAGATAGTCACGGACCGCCGCAATCTTCAGTTCCTTGGTGTAGGGCTTCCATGTCCTCGATTGCTTCAACGCGTCAATACCGCCGGTATCGAATTTTACTTTCCATAACTTAAGGGTGTCCATAGAGACGTCATGTGCCTCCCTGATTTCCTTCCAGGTATATGTGCCTTGATCCATCATGCGCAGCGCGCTCAGTTTTTGTTCGATCGTATGTCGACTTCTCGTCATAAAAAAAACACTCCCCAATCAGATAAACAGATTTGTTATTTCATCTGTCTACTTATTGGGGAGCATATCATTCGTCCGGGGCGGCTGCTTGTTATTGGACTTGCGTATACAACTTCTGCATGTACTCGTTCACTTCGTCGGCCGCTTGGAACATCATGAATGAATGTTGCAAGATGATCTCTGGTGAGAAACCGAGGTCGAGGTCGAGCGTCGAGGCGAGCGTGACATCACGGTCGCTGTCGAGTACGCAACGGAAGTATTTGAACTCTTGGTTGAACTCGTTCAAGGCGTTCAGAATTGGTAGGTCTTCGACGTAATCCGGCACGTGAGTGACCGTCGCGGCATACAATTCCGCATCTGTCGTCTTTTTATTGAAGGCGATAATCATAACGGGCTGAGCCCCGGATTTAGTCGTTTCACGTGTCAAGAATGTGACGTGTGTTTCGGTCTCGCTCTCTTTGAACGTCATATTGCGTTCAGCGACGAGCGCTTTAAATGATTCTACTTTTTCTTCGAAGTTCACAAACAAGTCCCCCTTAAAAGTCGTTACTCTAACTTTCGCCCATTTGCGGAGGGAAAGCAAGGGGAACTAGCGTTTCATCAACATTTTGATGGCTTCTTCAACGGTTTCTGACGTATCTTCGCCATCTTGTTGGGCGGTAATGATACACTGCTCCAAGTTCTTGGCGACGATAATCGTCGAGGCCCGGTCGAGCGCCGATCGAGCCGCGCTCAACTGCGTCACGACGTCGCGGCATTCTTTTCCTTCTTCCATCATCCGGATGATGGCCCGGATTTGACCTTCGACCCGTTTCATCCGGTTCAACACTTTTGCATCGTATTGATACTGTTCCATTAGATTCACCTCTATATTCAAATCGTTCAGTAACCCAACTATTTTATGTGTAGTCTCATCTTAATACGTGGGGGAGTATGTGTCGAGCCACAACGTTTGAAGTGAAGATTTTTAAAAGTTTACCGATTCGACAAACAAATCCCTTGCAATCAAATACCATAGGGGGTATATTAATGACGTGGAAGCGATATGTTCAACGAATCACAAAGATTCATCGGACGCCCGCTGCCAAACTGACTATGAAACAAGTGAAGCATCATAGATGAAAAGGATGGGTAAACGAACATGAAAGCATCTGCTTTAAAACGTCAAATGGACTTTGAAGTACCGGTGAACATCGTCGACGTTCGTGAACGTGACGAGTTCCAAGAAGCGCACATTGCTGGCGCGACAAATTATCCGCTATCGGAAATGTCGGAATGGATCGAGACGCTCGATCCTGAAGCAGAATACATCGTTCTCTGCCGTTCAGGTGCTCGCAGCACGCAGGCAACTTGGCAAATGGAAGCGAAAGGTTATAAAGTGGTCAATATAGAAGATGGCTTGATGAGCTGGCCTGGTGAAGTCATCAAAGGAGGAAATGAGCAATGAGTAAAAAAATCGTAATCGTCGGTGGGGTGGCCGGTGGCGCTTCGGCAGCCGCCCGTCTTCGTCGCTTAAATGAAGAGAATCATATCGTCATGTTCGACCGGGGCGAGTATATTTCGTTCGCCAACTGTGGTCTCCCATATTACATCGGTGACGTGATTCAAGATCGTCAAAAATTGCTCGTTCAAACCGTTGAAGGGATGAACAAACGTTTCCAACTTGATATCCGTAACTTGACAGAAGTGACGAAAATCAATCGTGCCGAGAAGACGGTATCGGTGAAAAACGTCAAGACAGGTGAGACATACGATGAGTCATACGACGTACTCGTCTTGTCGCCAGGAGCGAAACCGATTCGTCCGAACATTCCTGGGATTGAAGAGGCGGAAGACATCTTCACGCTCCGCAACATTCCGGATACGGATAAAATTCGTAGCTACGTCGACGACCAAGCACCGAAACACGCGACAGTCATCGGTGGTGGCTTCATCGGGATCGAGATGGCTGAAAACTTACGGGAACGTGGTGTCGACGTCACGCTCGTCGAGATGGCCGATCAAGTCATGACACCGCTCGACCGTGAGATGGTCTCACCGGTTCACGAACACATGCGTCTCCATGGCGTCGACCTTCAGCTCTCTGACGGTGTCGATTCGTTCTCTGAGAAAGGGAAACGTGTCCACTTGAAGAGTGGCCGCGTCATCGAGACCGATATGGTCGTCTTGTCCATCGGCGTCGTACCAGAATCGTCAATCGCAACGGAAGCGGGACTTGAAACAGGCATCCGCGGCGCCATCCGCGTCAACGAGAAGATGCTCACGTCAGATCCGAACATCTACGCCATCGGGGACGCTGTCGAAGTACTCGATTATATCTTTAAAGAGCCGACGGTCGTCCCACTCGCATGGCCGGCCAACCGCCAAGGTCGTCTTGTCGCCGACATCATCAACGGTCGTGACGTTAAATACAACGGAACGATGGGGACTGGGATCGCCAAAGTATTCGATATGACCGTTGCTTCAACAGGTTGGAACGAGAAACGTTTAACAGCAGCTGGTAAAGAATTCGAAGCCGTTCACGTGCACCCGGGTTCACATGCGGGTTATTATCCAGGATCGACACCAGTATCACTCAAACTCTTGTTCCATCCGACGACCGGTGAAATCTACGGCGCGCAAGGCGTGGGGATGAACGGCGTCGATAAACGGATCGATGTGATTGCGACAGCGATGAAAGGTGGCTTGACGGTCCTTGACCTTCCAGACCTTGAACTCAGCTACGCACCACCGTTCAGCTCAGCGAAAGATCCAGTCAACATGATCGGTTACGTCGCGTCGAACGTCGTCCTCGGCGATAACGAAGTCGTGCACTGGAACGAAATCGACGAGTTGGTCCAAAACGGCGCGACATTGCTCGACGTCCGTGATGAGTCAGAACATGAACTTGGCAAGATTCCTGGTTCAATCAACGTTCCGCTCAACTCGCTACGCGATCACTTGGACAACTACAGCAAAGACGAAACGATTTACGTGACGTGCCAAGTCGGGCTCCGCGGATACCTCGCATCCCGTATCTTGCGTCAAAACGGCTTCAAGGTGAAAAACTTGAGCGGTGGCTACAAGACGTGGTCACAAGTAAAACGCGATTTCGATGCCATCGAGGCAGACGCGTCGGCGGCAAATGAGACTGCCGCAACAGTAACGGAGGAGGCACCACCAGCAATGACGAATGAACCAGTCGGGGAACCGATTTTCCTAGATACGTGCGGTCTGCAATGCCCGGGACCAATTTTAGAAGTCAATAAAAAAGTAGCCGAGCTCGGCGAAGGTGAGACGCTCCGCGTCCTCGCGAGCGATCCAGGTTTCTTCGCAGACATCGAAGCATGGGCGAAGAAAACGGGCAACAAGCTCGTCTCGAAACAGTTTGTCAACGGTCGCGTCGAAGCGGTCCTTCAAAAAGGCAATGGTCCTGCGGCTGTGCAAGCAGGCGCACCGGCAACAGACGGCGCATCGATGGTCGTCTTCAGTGGGGACCTCGACCGCGCACTCGCTTCGTTCATCATCGCCCAAGGTGCGGCCGCGATGGGCAAAGACGTAACGATGTTCTTCACGTTCTGGGGACTCAACGTCATCCGTAAACCAGACGCGCCAGAAGTGAAGAAGCAAGGCCTCGAGAAGATGTTCGGCATGATGATGCCATCACATGCGGGTGAACTTCCGCTCTCGAACATGAACTTTGGTGGTGTTGGTCAGAAGATGATGAAGAAAGTGATGAGTGATAAAAACGTGCCATCACTTGACCAAATGATCAAATCGGCTCAGGAGGCAGGCGTCAAAATGGTCGCTTGTACGATGTCGATGGATGTCATGGGGATTAAAGAAGAAGAGCTAATCGACGGCATCGACCTCGGTGGTGTGGCAGCATACCTCGGGGCAGCCGAAGGCGGTAACTTGAACCTGTTTATCTAATCAAATGTTGGAATCTAAGCGATCGGTCCATAGACCGGTCGCTTTTTTATGCTTACTATCGATGGGGAAAATTGTCGAAAAAGATTGCATTTTTTGAACGTTTTTCCTATAATTCTACTCATGTAAAGAAAGTTGACATAACTTTTTCTTATAACTCATATATACATGGAGGATTTAAAGATGGAGAAATTCGTAGAAAATCTCGTTTCATCAGCCAACGACTTGCTTTGGTCGTCAGTGCTAATCGTTGTCCTTGTCGCCTTAGGTTTGTACTTCACCGTTCGCATGGGGTTCGTCCAGTTCCGGATGTTGCCTGAAATGTTCCGCCTCTTGTTCAAAGACGGCATGAAACGTGAAAAAGGCCAAGTCTCGTCATTCCAGGCGTTCGCCATCGGGACAGCAGCCCGCGTCGGAACGGGGAACATCGCCGGTGTCGCGACAGCCATCGCGCTCGGAGGTCCAGGAGCCGTCTTTTGGATGTGGCTCATCGCCCTCATCGGATCGGCTTCAGCGTTCGTGGAAAGCACGCTCGCGCAAGTCTACAAGATTCGGGACGGACGCACATGGCGTGGAGGTCCCGCGTACTACATGGAACGTGCCCTCGGTCAGCGTTGGCTCGGGATCTTATTCGCAATTCTCATCACGTTCTCGTTCGGATTCGCGTTCAACTCGGTACAATCGAACACAATCTCGCTCTCGATGAGCAACCAGTTCGGTGTGAGCACGACGACAGTCGGTCTCGTCTTGGCCGTGATCACAGCGATCGTCATCTTCGGTGGGATTCAATCGATCGCCGTGCTCTCGAGTATCATCGTCCCGGTCATGGCGGGTGGCTATATCTTACTTGCCGGCTGGGTCATGATCTCGAACGCTTCACTGTTGCCGGAAGTATTCGGCTTGATTTTCTCAGAAGGTGTATTCGGTCTTCAACAATTGTTCGGTGGTGCGATCGGAGCGATGGTGCTCCAAGGAATTCGTCGCGGCCTCTTCTCGAACGAAGCCGGGATGGGTTCAGCCCCGAACGCGGCAGCGACTGCTGAAGTGTCACACCCGGTCAAGCAAGGCTTGATTCAATCGTTCAGCGTCTTCGTCGATACGCTTCTCGTCTGTACGTCGACAGCGATGATCATCTTACTGTCAGGTGTAGCCGGGTCGGAGTCGTTCGCGGGTGTTGAATTGACACAGGCGGCGCTCACGGCTGAAATTGGTCCGATGGCGACATCGTTCCTCACGATTGCGATTTTCTTGTTCGCGTTCAGCTCGATTCTTGGAAACTACTACTACGGCGAGACGAACATCCAGTTCATCTCGGATAAAAAGATTTACGTCACGCTCTACCGCATCGGTGTCGTCGGCATGGTTCTCTTCGGAGCCGTCCGTTCGGCCGGTCTCGTCTGGTCGATTGCGGACGTGTTCATGGGTCTCATGGCACTCGTCAACTTGTATGCAATCTTCCGTCTCACGAAAGTCGCTCGTCTCGTCCTCGACGATTACTTGGAACAACGCCGCCAAGGTGACGATCCGGTATTCTATGCCGATTCGATTGACGATTTGCCAGGCCGCGAGTACATCGAGGCTTGGGAAACGACAGAAGAGGAAGAAGTCAAGACAGGCACGATTCGTTCATAAACGCCAAACCGTCTACGAAAACACGTAGGCGGTTTTTTTGCGCCTAAAAGATGGGTAAACTGAAGAAAAGGGGGGCGTTCAATTATGGAGACGACACATTATATACGCATTTCCCCAGAAGTATGGGTCTCGTTCGGGCAAGATCCGGAAATGATTTTAGATTGGCTGTTGCATGTGCACGCTCAACAACGTGACACGTATGAAACGTTGACGCTCCCAAACATTGAACGCTTCCAAAAAATTCTCGGTCAAATCGAGGTGTATATCGATGGGGACGACACGTATAATTTAGAGATGGCCGTCATCGGGGAAGAGTTGATCGTCAACGAAAAGCAGGCGGTCGTCGTCGGCATCTTGACACCGCAACTGCTTCATATCGTCAAAGACGCGATGAACGCGTTCACCAAAGAGGATGTCGCGGATATGGCGTTCGTCGACCATGACGGAATCGATGACGTATGGCTTAAATGGACGCTGTTGAAACGATTCTGCGAAGAAGCGATTAAACGAGACGAACTCGTATTGATTTATTATGAATGACATCGCCTAAATGGTATAATATTGAAAAAATGGTGGTGAAGCTGAGTGGGTAATTTCTTTGTTAATTTAGCTTTATTTTATATGATGGTTAGCCCAGCGTTTGCGTATCGAATCGGCCGAAAACGCGTCGCAAGGATGAATATGATATCGCTTTTGCTTTATATCGTAAGCTGGGGCTATGTCCTTGGAGCGGGGACGTCTTCCGAACACCCTGTCTCGATCCTTTGGGGTATTTTGCTGTTCCTAAATCTTTTATTGGCTGTGATGACGAGCGCAATGTTTTTATATGACCGTCGGCCCACCCGTTCTTTGTTGCCCATCGGTGCCAGGGCAATCATTTTCTTTTTAGGAAGCTTGCTAGTCACTTATAATCTCGATTCACATGAAGTACTGGGAGAGAAGTTGCTACAAGCGAGTATGATGACAGTCGTTCTTTTTGTCACAAGTGTCATCTGGATTCGATTGAGACAAATCAATCGGCAACCTGACATGTAAAGCCCCCGGCGTCGTAGCGTCGAGGGGTGGGATAAGTTATTTAAATGATATTCTTCTAAAGCATTTATTATGTTATGGGGGTTCGTTGAATGTTATCTTGGTTAGGCATAACGAATACAGATCAAGCAGATCAAACTGAACGTCAGTTTTTTGGGAATGTGAAGAAAAAAACTAGAATCATCATTCTCCTTACGGCTCTACTGGCACTTTATGGTGTGAAGTCCTTACTCATCTATCTAATCCCAGACTCGTATTTGGCCGACCCAATCGTGGCCGTTCTACCAGGTACCGTCGGCGTTTTGGTCTCTCTAGTCTACGTCCTGGTCGCGGAACGACTTCTACAGGACAACGCCAAACGCTAGTCATACCATTTAGACAAAAAAACTCGACGCCGCAGCGCCGAGTTTTTTGTCTTATTTCAATGCCGTCTCAAGCGCTTTGACGTTCTCGCGCATGAGGTCGAAGTAACTCTTCTCCATCTGCTCTTTCGTGACCGATTCCAAGTTGTAGATTGTCACCGTCTCCGCGCCGATTTCGTTTTGAACGACTTGGGCGACTTTCGGTGTCACCGTGTCTTCGAAGGCGATGTATTTCAAATCATGAAGTTGTGCCTCTTCAATGACGCGTTTCAATGCCTGTTGGGACGGTTCTTCTGCAGGTGTGAGACCTGTAATTGGGAGTTGGTCAAATCCGTAGCGCTCTGCCAAGTAACCGTAGGCCGCATGCGTTACGAGCAGCTCTGACTTCGAGCCAGCGTCGACTGCCGCTTTGAGCTCGGCGTCGAGCGTGTCGGCTTCTTCTTTAAAGGCGCTCAAGCGATCCGCGAACTCGTCTTTATAGTCAGGGGCCTGTTCACTGAAGGCCGCTTCGACCGCTTCGGCCATCGAGACAGCATTCATTGGATCGAGCCAGACGTGCGGGTCATACTGACCGTGGTTATGGCCGTCATCTTCACTATGACCGGCTTCTTCCTCGGCATGCTCATCTTCTTCATGACCGTGCTCGTCTTCTTCATGACCGTGTTCGTCTTCTTCATGCCCATGCTCATCGTTGCCATGGACGTGAACTGTGTCCTCAGCCGATAAAAGTGAGATATCTTCAGCCGTCTTTACGAACATGACGTTCTCATTGGCCAAGCTCTTCTCCATCGATTCGACGTATGGCTCGAGGTCGTGGCCGACTGTTAAGAACAAATCGGCCTCGGCGATGTCGGTCATCTGTTTCGAGGTCGGTTCATACGTGTGTGGGTCGGCACCGGGTGGGATGACCATCTCGACACGGACGCGGTCGCCCCCGATTTCCTCGGCGAACGATTTCAAGGCGAACGTTGACGCATAGACGGTCAACTGGTCGCTCGTCTCCTCCGTCGCACCGCCTTCTTCATTACTTGCACATCCACCTAATAAGAGTGTGCCGGCAGCGGCGACACTCCATAATTTCTTATTCATGAACTCTTCCACCTGTCCTCTCTATATAAAACCTTTAAATCGTAACCGTTACGTTCTGAGACTGCGTTTTATATTATAGGGGGCGAATCGTTACACGTCAAGTCCGACTTCAGATGGATGGTTTTTCGAGAAAAAGGGAATAAGATTAAAAAAAGAACGAGGAGTGGATGTATATGAGAAAGGAGACTGCCTGGTTCGTCGGTGGTGCGGCGCTCGCGGCGGCGACGGCAGCCGGGGCCAGCGTGTGGAGCCAGTATGGATCGCTCGTGCGGTGGCAAGAGCCCGAGTTACCGGTGCGTCCCTCGACCCGGAAACGTCGGACCCACACGTACAAGATTGTCGACGATCGTCCGCTCCAATTTGATGTGTACTACCCGCCCGGTGAAGGACCGTTCCCGGTCGCGATGTACGCGCATGGGGGTGCGTTCGTTCGAGGGAGTCGGGGCATGGTGACGTTGTTCCATCCATTGCTCGACCATTTTCTCGCCAAGGGTTTCGCTGTCATCAGTATCGACTATCGTCTGTTCGAGGACGGCGTGTATTTTCCAGACAACATCATCGACGTCTCGGACGCGCTATGCTATCTCAAGCAACACGATAGTCTGCTCCTTCTCGACATCGACAAGTTGATTGTCTGGGGCGACTCGGCAGGTGCTGCCCTCGTTCTCGCGACGGCGCTCGACCGAAGCAAACAGTTCACGGGCGAACTCGGCGACGACGTACCGAAGGTGAAAGGTGTCATCGCCCTCTATCCACCGACGAATTTCTTATTGTTCAAGTTCATCCAGACATGGCTCGCTCATTTGAAATTTTATGAAGGGAGCCGGGAGGCGTGGCGTGAGCTGATGGTGAAGTGCTCCCCGGTCACACATCTGTACGATGATGCACCGCCGATTCTCCTGTTGCACGGCAAAAAAGATCCGATCGTCCCGTTCGGACAAGCTCTTCATTTCGTGGAGCATGCGAGCGAGGTCGGTGCGAACGTACAGTTGATCTCTTTTCCGAACGGCACGCATTCGTTAGCGAGTTTCCTCCAATCTGATAACCCGATCAAAGAAACGCAACTGATGACCCGGATCGATCGTTTCATCGATGACGCCATGATGTGACGTTGCGCTTTTTTTCAAAGATGGTACGATGGGGAAGGATTTAGGAATCAAAAAGGAGTGACTCGCGTGACAGAACTTTGCTTGGTCCGACATGGTCAGACCGATTGGAACTTTCAAGAAATCATTCAAGGACGGGAAGATATCCCGCTCAACGCACTCGGACATCGACAGGCCGAAGAGAGTGCGGCCTTTTTAAGTCAAGAAGCGTGGGACGTCATCGTCGCGAGCCCGCTTTCACGAGCGATGGATACGGCTCGCTACATCGCAGAGGCGTGTGGCATCGACTCAGACGCCATCATTCAAGACGAACGCTTCATCGAACGTGAATTCGGGGCGGCGTCGGGTAAACCGGTGCCTGGCATCTATGAGGCTGTCCAAGCCGATGATCAAAGCCGCGTCCCAGGTCTCGAGTCTGAAGACGAGATGCGGGCCCGTGTTTTGAGCGGCATGGAAGACATCGTCACGGCTCATGCCGGAAAGCGTGTCATCGTCGTCTGTCATTCACATGCGATTAAAGCCGCCCTGTCGGCGATTGACGACACGTACACGTTCCGCCATGCCATGCGTAACGCCTGCTCGAACTATATCGCACATCAAGACGGTCAGTTCGTGGTCAAGGCGGTCAATGTCGCCGACCATATTACGAATGTGATCGTCGCAAAGTGAGGAGAAGCTCATGACGACATTGCTCTGGATTTTCATCATCGCATCATTTGTTGTGGCGTTTGCGGGTTTGATCTATCCGGTCATCCCGAGCGTCTTGTTCTTATTCATCGGTTACATGATTTACGGCTTTGGATTCTCATTCGAACCGCTCACATGGACGTTTTGGGTCTGGCAAATTTTATTCTTGATCTTCCTGTTCGTGGTCGACTATATCGTCACCCGGGCAACGGTCGATAAACGCGGCGGTTCCGAACGGGCGAAGTGGGGAGCGACGATCGGATTGATTGCCGGTCCGTTCATCTTCCCGCTCGTCGGAGTGCTCATCTTCCCGTTCATCTTCGCGTTTTTAGCAGAGCTCACGCTCGGTAAGTCGACGCGTGAGGCGTGGAGTATCGGTGTCGGTACCGTACTCGCCTTCCTCGGCAGCACGGTGCTTAAAGTCGTCGGAATGACGATGATGGTCATCTTGTTTTTCATCTACATTTGAGGCGGAGAAATTTCTTCGCCTTTTTGGGTTGAGATATTTTAAAAAAGGGGGAAAGAAAAACAAGACCGTTCGATTTATTCGAACGATCCTGTCTTGACGAGCTGGGTGAAGGCGGAGCGGCTGAATGATTGTTGTTGCTCCATTTGTTTTTCGAAGAAGGACGGTTTGAGTTCGGCGTTGGCCACACCTTCGGAAATCAACGAGTCGAGCACTTGCTTCGTGGTGTCTTGTTTCGGCATCAGCATGAGCCCTTCGGCGACGAACGTGTGATGATCGCTGAGCGACCGTTCGCTCGTGAACGTCAGCGCAAGGGCGGCCGGGCGGTTCGATGGAGACGTGATAACGGCCTCGGCGAGGAGCAGGATTCGTTTATTCAAGTAATGATGAAGCGTGACGGCAAATTCAGTCGGGACGAGCATCTCGAGGAGCCATTCGTTGTCGTGCTCTTTTGAGATGATCAACCCATCGAGCAGTTCGACGGGGAGGTTCAACTCGTTGCCATACTCGTCTTGGACGAGGCGAACTTGGACTAGGCGGAACGTTTTCATCGTATCGATCCCTTCCACATTTTCTTTAACTCATCTTAACACAGTCTGATTCGAAGATTGTGTTACGATAGCGGGGAAGCGACGTAAAAAAATAGAGGACAAGGAGGCATCAAGATGAGTTGGGTTGTTGGCATAATCGGGTATATCGCGATTCTAGCAATCGGTTATTATGGTGTCCTTTTCTTCAAAGTAAAGCAGGAGCGGAGTCGGGCCGGATATCGAATCTTCCTCTTGCTCGCGGGATTGTTCTTCGTGAGCGGGAGTGACTATATCATCGCGTTGTTCCAAGGGGATACGGAAGCAACGTTTTGGCAGCGGACCGTGTACTTCATACTGATTTTGATCTCTCTTTCAATCGCCCTTTACTTTCGGAGAAAAGAAGATAAAATCCATGCGAACGAGATGACGACGGCATAAAACAAGAGGCTACGGAAAAAATCCGTAGCCTCTTGTTTTCATTTCGGAATTCGTGTTTGACGAATCATTTCTAGTTTCAAGTCCCAGAGCGGTTTACTGAATGTGACCGAGTACACTTCCGGCAAGCGGAGGCGTTTGTACTCTTCCCACAGACCATTCATTTGCTCGTGATGATACGCGCGAATGTCTTTCGCGTTCGGTAAGTCATAGACGCGTTCGCCATCTTGGAAAACTGGCACGAGCAAACGTTTGACGCTAAAGTTACGTGTCTTGATGCGGAACGCCGGGTCGCGCACGTCAATCAAGTCGATCTCGTTATACGTCTCGACCGGTTCGTCAGCTAGGGCGATATAATCCCCTTTGAACTTCCCGGTCTCGTTATCGATGATGCGATACAATTCTTTCTTGTGCGGTGTCGTCGTCTTCACTTTCGAAGACGACACTTTGATGACCGGCTTCAGTTTTCCGTCGGCGCCTTCGCGGGCGACGAGCTTGTACACCATGCCGAGCGCGGGTTGCTCGTAGGCCGTGATGCCACGCGTCCCGACGAGGAACGTGTCGGCTTCAGCCCCTTGCATCCGCAAGTCTTGAATGACGTACTCATCGAGGTCGCCCGAGACGACGATTTTGACGTAGTCGAGTCCGGCCGCGTTCAAAGCTTTTCGGGCTCGTTTCGATAAGTAGGCCAAGTCGCCCGAATCGAGGCGGACCGACTTCAAGCGATAGCCTTTCGCCTCGAGTTCTTTGGCGACCGTGATCGCGTTCGGAAGACCCGATTTGAGCGTATCATACGTATCGATCAACAGGCTCGTGTTGTCCGGGTACATCGCGGCGAACGAGCGGAACGCCTCGAGTTCGTCGTCGTGGAACTGGATGTCGGCGTGCTCCATCGTACCGCCGGTCGGAATATCAAAATCACGTCCGGCCGACACTAAGCTCGTCACATCAAAACCAGCGATATAGGCGGCCCGTGTTCCGTAGTAAGCGGCATCGACGCCTTGGGCGCGGCGGGCCCCACCTTCGAGCAGCGTCTCATTCGGCGCGGCTTGACGGATGCGCGCGTATTTCGTCGCGATGAGTGACTCGTGGTTGGCGATGTTCAAGAGCGCCGTCTGGAACAGCTTCGCCTCAAAAATCGTCGACTCGATGCGGACGACTTGTTCGTTCGGGAAGATGACTTCTCCTTCGCGGACACTATAGAGTGAGCCCGTGAACTTGAAGTTGCGGAGTACGTCCGCGAACTCGTCCTCGAAGTCGAGTTGCTGTTTCAAGTAGCGGATATCCTCTTCCGTGAACGAGACGTTCTCTAAATAATGCACGATGTTTTGGAGGCCGGCGAAGACGACGTACCCTCCGCTGAACGGGTTCGAGCGATAATACAGGTCGAACACGACTTTTTCGTTGTGACGTCCTTGTTTCCAATAAATATACATCCAGCGTGGGAGGTATAAGTCTGTGTGAAGTGCTAGGTTGCGATGTAACATAATCGTTCCTTTCTGTTTTACGTCACTTCCCGGTCACAGTTGCTCCGAGGGTCGTGACAAAATGTTCGAGCGCCCAAGCGTGTCCGACTGGGTTGAAGCTTTGGACGGCATCGGCGTGGACGACGATTGTATAGCCTAAGTTGTACGCGTCGACAGCGGTGTGGAGCACGCAAATGTCTGTGCACACACCGACGAGATGAATCTCCGTGATGGCCCGTTCGCGCAAGCGCAAGTCGAGGTCCGTTCCGGCGAAAGCACTGTACCGTGTCTTGTCGATCCAGTGATCGGCACGGCTTGACACAGTTTTGACGGCACCGTATAACTCACGGCCATCGGTCCCGCGAATGTTGTGTGGCGGGAAGAGTGTCGTCTCAGGATGATATGTGTCGCCAGCGTCGTGGACGTCGTTCGCGATGACGACATAATCCTCGTCTGCGAACTCCTCAATCAACTGGACGATTCGTTCTTCTATGTCTTGCCCTGGTTTTCCACAAGTCAAACGACCCGTATCTGCGATAAAATCAAACGTGTAATCGATAACGATCAATGCACGCATGGGGAGCTCTCCTCTCTCATGTAAAGAATAGTTGGCTATCCTTCTTATTCTAAATCATTTTACGTGATGCGAAAAAGATTATTTTTGATCGGGGTCGGGTACTAGGTGTAAGAAGAACTGTTTGCGAAAGGGGAATCAGCACATGCTGCTGTCATCAACCGAACTGTCAGAGCAACTATCTCGTCTGAATGGCTGGGAAGTTGTCGAAGGAGAATTACAAAAGACGTATCGACTCGAGACGTTTCCGGAGGCGATTCAATTTGTCCATCTCGTCGCCGATTTGGCGGAGACGCTCAATCATCATCCGAATATCTTGATTGAGTATCGGAACGTCACGTTGACCGTGTCGACGCACGACGAAGGCGGGATCACGGAGAAAGACATCATGCTCGCGAAAGGTTGTGAGGGGTTTGTCTAAACTGTTCATGACGTTCGCCTCAGGGACTGTCGCTGAACGATTGCGCCAACAACCTGGCGTCATCATCGCGAACGGGACCGAGACGATTTTGCTTGCAGAAGGAGACAAATCTCCGTTCCAAAGCGGGAAGACGTTTCAAATCGAAGAAGCGGAAGGACAATTCGCCTCGAAAGGGAATATTGTCTATGCGAACGTTCCGGTCGATTCGAACGCCCGGTCGCTCTTGTTCCATCGCTTGTTGAAAGACAAATCACGTCTTGGGTTTGGCCATAGCGGTTTTGCCGCCTATCGGCTCGGTGTCGATCCCGAAGACAACCATGGGATTATCTTCATTCAATTCACCGAGGGCGGAAATCGTTTCCGTGATTCGACCGAGTATGTCTTGTTCCAAGAATGGCTGAAAGAAGCCGTCGAACAAAAAGGAGCCGGTCCAATCATAAAACACTATGTCGTCGATGAAGCGGATGACCTATAATAAACATAACGTCACGTTAGGGGAGGATTTTTTATGAACAAGAACTACTTCTGGATGGGTTTGGCCGCAGGTGCCATCATCGGAGCCGGGGCATCGCTTCTCCACAAGGAGACGCGCGAGCAACAAGTCAGCCAGCTCAAGCATATGAAATCACGACTCAAGTCACACGATACGTCTACACAAGCTCATTCGGTCGGCCTTCAAGCCTCTTCGAAAGCGAGTTTGAAAGATCGTGTCATGGATTTGAAGGCACTCTACGAAGAGAACCAAGACACGATTCAAAATCTCGTCGAAGATGTGAAAGACTTGGTCGACGCGCTCCAAGACGCTCGTCACAAAAATCAAATTTAATCATCCATCACGGTCCGGTGCACTTGCACCGGGCCGTTTTTTCATGAGGTCATCGGTACCGCTCTGAATAAATTGTATAAAAATACAATTGACAGTATAAATATACGTATGTTTTAATCGGTTTATTCTTTTAAGGAGGTTCGACAGATGATTACTTGTGGAATCGTCGGTGTCACGGGATACGCCGGGATGGAGTTATTGAAGCTCATCGGGAAACATCCCGAGTTCACACTCGTCCGGGCGATGAGCGATTCGAGCGCCGGATTGACGCTTGCCGAATTGTATCCGTGGTTAGAGATCGATCACTTGACGCTCGAACCGTTCCGGGTGGACGCGCTAGATGACATAGACATCCTGTTTTTGGCGACGCCGAGCGGAGTGTCGGCGCAATATGTGGTGCAGTTGACGGAATATGAAGGGGTCGTCATCGATTTGAGCGGTGACCTACGCTTGCCGGCATCGAGCTACGAGACGTGGTACGGCAAACCGGCCGTACCGGCGTCACTGCAAGCGCAGGCGGTATACGGATTGACGGAATGGAGTCGAGACGCTGTAAAGTCGGCCGATTGGATTGCCAATCCTGGATGCTACGCGACGGCGGTCGCGCTCGGTTTGCTCCCGTTCGTGAATGGTGACTGGATTGATCCCAATCACATCATCGTCTCGGCCTGCTCTGGCATCACCGGCGCTGGGAAAGGGCTCAGCACTAAAACACACCATGCCCGTTCCAACGAAAACGTGCAACTTTATAAAATTCATACGCATCAACACATCCCGGAGATTGAACAGACGCTCCAAGCAGTGAGCGGAAAGCAAGTGACCGTGTCGCTATCGACTCATCTGTTGCCCATCAATCGAGGTATCATGGCCACGATGAGTGTCGTGCCGACAATCGAACAAAGTGAAGCAGATTGGGTGAACGTGTTGCGACAGGCGTACGCCGACGAACCGTTTATTCGCGTACAACAAGGTGAACCAGAGATTCGAACGGCCGTCGGGTCGAACTATTGCGACCTTTGGGTGTATGCCGACCAACGAACGAATCGATTAACTATCATCTCGGTGATCGACAACATGCAAAAAGGTGCGGCCGGACAAGCGATTCAAAACGCCAACGTTCGCTTTGGTTTAAACGAGACAGCCGGGTTGCAGGGACAGCCCCAATATATATAAGGAGGTCAAACGGATGATTGAAACAACGATTAGCCCTGTCGTCCACGTCGTCACACCGAAAGGGTTTCAAGCGTGCGGGGTTCACGCCGGACTAAAGCGGAAGCGTAAGGATTTAGCCCTGCTCGTCTGTGAGCAAGCAGCAAGTGCCGCCGCCGTGTATACGACGAATCAATTTCAAGCAGCCCCGATCCAAGTAACGAAAGAGACGCTACACGCGTCGAGCGGGAAAATACGCGCCGTCTTAATCAATAGTGGGAACGCCAATGCCTGCACCGGGCCTCAAGGTCTTGATGATGCCTATACGATGCGCGACAAAGCGGCCGAGCATATCGGGGTGAAGCCGGAAGAGGTGGTCATCGCCTCGACGGGTGTCATCGGTCAATTGTTGCCGATGGAGACGTTATTGAATGGGATTGACCTGCTCGAACCAATCCATCATGAATCGGGAGCAGAGGCATTCGCGGAAGCGATTTTAACGACCGATACAGGGACAAAATGTACAGGGGTCAAGTACGCCGAAGGAGAAGCTGTCGTGACGATCGCAGGCGTCGCCAAAGGCTCGGGCATGATTCATCCGAACATGGCGACGATGCTCGGCTTCATCACGACGGATGCCGTCATCGCGCCAGCTGTGTTACAACGAGCGTTGAAGCAGAGCGTGGACGCCTCGTTCAACAGCATCACCGTCGACGGGGACAGCTCAACGAACGATATGGTGCTCGCCTTGGCGAGCGGGCTGACCGAGATGGACGAGATCATCGAAGGGACACTCGCCTATGACCGTTTCCTTCAAGCGTTGACGGACGTATGCACAGATCTCGCCAAAGCGATTGCCCGTGACGGGGAAGGGGCGACGAAACTGATTGAAGTCGAGGTCATCGGGGCGAAGACAGATGAGGCGGCTCGGATGATCGCAAAACAAGTAGTCGGGTCTTCACTCGTGAAGACGGCAGTCTACGGACAAGATGCGAACTGGGGACGTATCATCGCCGCCATCGGTGCCACCGAGCAGCCAATCGATGTGAATCACGTCGATATCCGGATCGGGTCACAGCACGTTCTCATGGAAAGTGCGCCGGTCTGGTTCGATGAGACGCTCGCGACAGAAGAGATGGGGCAAGACATCGTGCCGATTCAGATCCGGTTACAAGACGGGATCGGACAAGGACAGGCGTATGGATGCGATTTGACGTACGACTACGTCAAAATCAATGCGAGTTACCGGACATGAAGCAACGGAAGGTCGTCAAACTCGGAGGGAGCGTTTGGGACACGCTCCACCCAAGCTATTTCAAAGAGTGGGAGGCGTGGCTCGAGGCGGGACATGAACTCGTGCTCGTTCATGGGGGTGGCCCCGCCTTATCGGCCTATTGCGCGCATCAACAAATCGAACCTGTGTTTCAAAACGGTCGTCGTGTCACGACCGCCGACGTGTTGACCGGGGCCGAGCGCGTGCTCGCGGGCGAGATGCAGACAGAAATCGTCGCAGCCCTCGGTCGTCATCACATTCAAGCGGTCGGTCTCTCGGGTGTGGACGGACAGACGATGACGGGACGACAACTCGCGGCACTCGGAGCGGTCGGCGAAGTCGAACGCATCGAAACCGATTTGTTCGAGTTATTGCTCGCGGGGCGCTACGTGCCCGTCGTGACGTCGTTACTACACAGTACAGAAAGCACGTTGAACTGTAACGGGGACGATTGTGCAATCGCCGTCGCCGTCGCGCTTCAAGCCGACTGCTTCGAAATGATCACTGACGTCCCAGGCATTCAGATTGACGGGACGTTCCGTCGAACGCTCACGCGTGAAGACATCCAGACGGCCATCGCCACAGGGGATATTTATGGGGGGATGATCCCGAAGACCGAAGCGCTATTGGCTGCTTTGACAGGAGGAATCGATGCCGCCGTCATCCGTGACGGCAAGGACCCGGCTCATCCCGGGACAACATTACAGGAGGTGCACCATGCATTCACTACTACCGACATACGGACAACGAGTTATTGAAATCGAACAGGCGAGCGGCTCTTACGTGACCGACACCGCAGGGAAAAGGTACCTCGACTTCGTCATGGGCATCGCCGTCTGCGGGACGGGCCATCGTCATCCGCACGTGAGCCAAGCGCTCGAGACGCAGCTGCAAAAAGTGTGGCACACGTCGAATTTATACAACATCAGCGGGCAGGCGCGTGTCGCCGAAAAACTCGTGTCGGGGACGCACTTGACGCATGCGTTCTTCTGTAACAGCGGGACCGAGGCGAACGAAGGGGCGTTCAAATTAATTCGGAAATGGACGAACAAGACGAAAATCGTGACGTTCACGAAATCGTTCCACGGTCGCTCGTTCGCCATGCTCGGGGCGACGGGCCAAGACAAGGTCAAAGCCGGATTCGGCCCGATGGTGTCTGATTTTGTACACGCACCGTTCAACGACATGGACGCACTCGACATGATCGATGATGAGACGGCTGCGGTCTGGCTCGAAATCGTCCAAGGCGAGGGCGGGGTCGTCGTCGCTGACACAGCATGGCTCGAAGCGCTTCAAGCGAAAGCGACCGAGCATGGGGTCAAAATCGTCGTTGATGAGGTGCAGACCGGGATTGCCCGCACAGGTACCCGCTTCGCGTTCGAACAGACACCGCTCCAACCGGACGTCGTCACGCTCGCGAAAGGGCTCGGCAGCGGCTTCCCTGTCGGAGCGATTTTGACAGCTCCTGGAGCTGAACAGGTTTTCACGGCTGGCAGTCACGGTTCGACGTTCGGCGGCAATCCGCTCGCGATGGCCGCGGCTGAAGCGACGCTCGACATCTTGTTCGAGGCGGATGCACTCGCCCACGTCCATGCGATGGGCGCGCGATTACGAGCGGGTTTGGAACAATTTGTCGACGGAGAGACGTTCATCGAAGTCCGAGGGCTCGGATTGATGCTTGGGCTCGTCGCGACGAAACCGGTCGCGTCGTGGATCGAACAGTTACGGGAGACTGGCCTCTTGGTCGTTGCGGCAGGTCCGGACGTGATTCGCTTCTTGCCGTCTTTACTGCTCGCGGAAGAGGAAGTGGATGAGGCGCTCGCGATGATTGGACATGTGATGATAAAGGAGATGGTGTCATGACGGGGACGGTGACGTTACAAAGTGGTCAACAGTTCGATGGGACGTGGGAGACGAGTGCACGCTTCGCGAAAGGTGAAGTCGTGTTCTTTACAGGAATGACCGGTTACCAGGAAGTGTTGACCGATCCGTCGTACGCCGGGCAAATCGTCGCGTTCACATATCCGCTCATCGGGCAATATGGATTGACCGAGGGGGCATCCGAAAGTGCGGACATTCAAGTGGCGGGCGTGCTTGTTCAGACGTTAGCTGGAAACGGGGCGGCAACTGACTTGAAGGATTGGCTGGAGCAGTCCGGTGTGCCGGTACTGTCTGACGTCGACACGCGCTCGCTCGTCCATGCCCTCCGTGAACACGGCGATCAATGGGGGATGATGACATCCGATCTGGATGCATCGTTTGATGGAGATCTTCATCAAATCACAGAGACGGTTTCGACCCCAGAGTATGTGCGTCACGGAGACGGGACGAACGGACACATCGTCTGCCTTGATTTCGGCGTGAAGACGTCGATGGTTCAGGCGATGGTCGAACGCGGTTACACAGTGACCGTCGTACCGTTCGATACGACGGCCGCCCAAGTCCATGAGCTCGCGCCGACTGGCATTCTCGTGTCGAACGGTCCGGGCGACCCGCGTGATTTGGTCGACTACCTCGACAATGTGCGCGAAGTGGCACTGGCGTATCCGACACTCGGCATTTGTATGGGCCATCAATTGCTCGCGCTCGCGTTCGGGTGTGAGATTGAAAAACAGACGTACGGCCACCGTGGGTCCAATCATCCGGTCCGAAACGTCCAGACGGGGGAAGTGTGGATGACGTCCCAAAACCACGGGTACGTCGTCACACGAGACAGTTTGGAAGCGACGCCGCTCGAACTATTGTTTGAGAACGTGAACGATTTATCGGTCGAAGGGACGTTGCACCGCACAGTCCCGATTCTGACGGCCCAGTTCCATCCGGAGGCCAGTCCGGGACCGAAGGAAGCACAAGCCATCTTTGACCGCTTCGACGAAATGATTCAGCAAGGGGTGAACGTCTATGCATAAAAAAGTACTCGTCATCGGCTCCGGTCCAATCATCATCGGACAAGCGGCCGAGTTTGATTATTCGGGCACACAGGCGTGCCAAGCACTCCGGGAAGCGGGCTGTGAGGTCGTACTCTTCAACTCGAACCCGGCCACGATTATGACCGATCCGGGTATAGCCGATCACACGTACATCGAAGCGATGACGCTTGAGAAGGCCGAATGGATTATCCAGACAGAACGCCCGACCCACTTGCTCGCCACGGTCGGCGGGCAGACCGCCCTCAACTTGGCGCTTGCTTTGGACGAGGCCGGCGTGCTCGGTCAATACGGCATCAACCTTCTCGGTACGTCGCTTGAGACGATCCGTGACGGGGAAGACCGCGAACGGTTCAAGCAGAAGATGAACGAACTCGGGGAACCACTCCCGATCAGCACGACGATTGAATCGATCGACGCCCTGGATCACTTCATTTCCGAGACTGGTGTGCCGCTCATCGTTCGTCCAGCGTTCACGCTCGGCGGTACCGGCGGTGGAATTGCGGAGACGGTGGACGCGGCGTATACGCTCGCGAAGCGTGGTCTCGAAGCGAGTCCGATCTCGCAATGTTTAATCGAGCAGAGCATCGCCGGCTATAAAGAGTTCGAATATGAGGTCATGCGTGACGCCAACGGGACGTGCATCATCGTCTGCAATATGGAAAACATCGACCCGGTCGGCGTCCATACGGGTGATTCGGTCGTGTTCGCCCCGGCCCAAACGTTATCGGATGCGATGCATCAGACGTTACGGAGTGCTTCGTTCCGAATCGTCTCGGCACTCGGTGTCGTCGGCGGGTGTAACATCCAGTTCGCTGTCCATCCGACGGAAGACGCTTATTACGTGATTGAAGTGAACCCGCGTGTCTCACGTAGCTCCGCGCTCGCCTCGAAAGCGACCGGTTATCCGATTGCGAAGATTGCCACTCGTCTCGCCCTCGGGGAACGGCTCGACGATTGCATCAATCCCGTCACGAACGGGACAATGGCGAGCTTCGAACCGGCCCTCGATTATGTGACGGCGAAAGTACCGACGTTCCCGTTCGACTTGTTCAATGGGACGGACCGGACGCTCGGGCCGCAGATGAAAGCGACCGGGGAGAGCATGGCGATGGGCAAAACGCTCGAAGAAGCGCTTCAGAAAGCGTGGCGTGGTGCCGGCGTCGAGCAGTATCCGCTCTATCCGAGTTGGATGGCGACAGCTGATGCCGCCGCGTTATACGCTGAAATTTCGGCACCGACCGATCGTCGTCTTCTGGCGTGCCTCGCGCTACTCGACCGGGGAATCGCCACGGCGTCACAACTTGAAGCAATGACCGGCATCGCCCCGCACTTCATGACGATGTTCGAACGTCTCGTGACGACAATCAAGATGGACCTGTCGACGAAAGGGAACTTGCTACAAGCGAAACGGTTCGGTTTCACAGACGCCCAGATTGCACAGCAGATGAACGTCACGGCCGACGCGGTCGCAGCGATACGGATCGAACACGACATCACGCCGGTCTATCAGATGATTGATACGTGTGCCGCCGAGTTCGAGAGCAGAACGCCGTACTTTTACGGCTCGTGGCACGGGACGTCTGAAGTCGTACCGAGCGAGCGACAGAAAGTCGCCATTATCGGGTCTGGTCCGATTCGGATCGGGCAAGGCATTGAGTTCGATTACAGTTCGGTGCACGCCGTCTGGGCGCTTCAAAAGCTCGGGGTCGAGACGATTATGATCAATAACAACCCGGAGACGGTGTCGACCGATTTCACGGTCGCCGACAAATTGTACGTCGAACCGTTGACGATTGAAGATGTCGTGCATGTGTTGGAGGCAGAAGGCTGTCAGGACGTCTTGATCCAGTTCGGCGGCCAGACCGGCATCTCACTCGCCCATGCACTAGAAGCCAAAGGCTATCACTTGCTCGGGGCGACGGCAGACGTCATCGATCAAATGGAGGACCGGGATCGGTTCTATCAATTCCTCGACGAAATCGGGGTGGCCCACATCCCTGGCGAAGAGGTCGGATCAGTTGACGATTTGACGTCCGCGATCCATCGTCTCGGCTATCCGTGTGTCGTCCGTCCTTCCTACGTCATCGGTGGAAAAGGGATGTATATCATCCGGACCGCGGCAGATTTACACCAAATTGAGCCGCAATTGACTTATCCGCTCCTCGTCGATGCGTATGTCGAAGGACGCGAGCTTGAAGTCGATTGTGTGACAGACGGGAAGACCGTCTACGTCCCGGCCTTGCTCGAACAGATTGAGGCAGCCGGTGTCCATTCGGGCGATTCGACGATGATTCTGCCGCCAGTAAAAACGTCATTCGCGCAACAAACGAAGATTGAAGCCATCGTTCAAACGATTGGTCAAGCGCTCGCCTATAAGGGGGCGCTCAACATCCAATTCGTCTTGAAAGGTGACATCATTTATGTGCTCGAAATCAATCCTCGTGCATCTCGGACCGTCCCGATCGTCAGCAAAGTGACGGGCGAACCGCTCATCGAATGGGCGACGCTCGCTGCGGTCGGCCAGGAGTTGGCAACCATCGTCCCAGACGTACGTCCGGTATGGAGTGGCTATGCCATCAAGACGCCAGTGTTCTCGAGTTTGAAATTACCGGGCGTCGACCCGCTCACTGGACCCGTCATGCGCTCGACCGGAGAAACGCTTCAATTCAGTATGACCCCGTACGTGTCCGAACGGTTCTGTTATGATGCGACAACGACGCGCGTCATGAATCGGACTGAGATTGTAGCCGGACAAGGCTGGTCGGCATATAGTGATCAAGCGCTCGATGAGACGACCGAGTTCCAGAACGTGTCGGTCCTCTTCTCGAACGTACCAGAAGAACAAACGGCACGTGAGGCGGCGGTACGGAACGGCGTCCACGTCATCTCAGAGATCCATCTAGCCGATTACTATCAACAAGCGATGCAAGCGGAACCCAAACGAGTCCGTTCACTTCAAACGATGCAGACAGGAGAGGGACTACCATTATGACGACGCAAACAATCAACCATCTACTGACACTCGAGGAACTGACCCCGTCCACCCTCGACGACTTGCTCGGACTCGCGGCCGAGGTGAAACGAAAGCCGGAAGCGTTCCAATCTGCACTCGCCGGCAAGAAAGTGGCGCTCTTGTTCGAGAAGGCATCGACCCGGACCCGAATGTCGTTCGAGGTCGGGGTCGTCGAACTCGGCGGTTACCCGTTGTTCTTGAGCAGCAGTGATTTACAGATCGGACGCGGGGAACCGCTGACGGACACGATTCAAGTCATGAGCCGCTATGTCGACGCGCTCATGATCCGGACATACGCCCATGAGACGGTCGAGACGCTCGCTTCGGCAGGCTCGATTCCAATCATCAACGGATTGACCGATTCCCATCACCCGTGCCAAGTGCTCGCCGACTTGTTGACGGTCGAAGAAGTGTTCGGCACGAGAATAGGGAAGACGTTGACGTACATCGGCGACGGGAACAACATGGCCCATTCGCTCATGATCGGCGGCGCGCTCAGTGGGATGCACATCCGCATCGCCTCGCCAGAAGCGTATACGGTTGAGACCGACATTTTCGAACGGGCGAATGAACTCGCGGCAACGACAGGAGGCAGCGTCACCTTGTGGCAAGACCCGGTCGCTGCGGCTAAGGGAGCTGACGTCGTCTACACAGACGTGTTCGCGAGTATGGGGCAAGAAGCGGAAGCGACGGAACGGTTGACGCAGTTCGCGGCGTTCCAAGTCGATGCTTCGCTCATGCAGCAAGCGAAGTCAGATGCGATTTTCCTGCACTGCCTCCCGGCTCATCGCGGCGAAGAAGTGACGACCGACGTCATCGATGGCCCGCAATCGGTCGTGTTCGATCAAGCCGAGAATCGCTTACACGCGCAAAAGGCGCTTATGCTCACCTTGCTTGCCTAAACAAAAGAGAGGATTCGCCGCTTTGGCGAATCCTCTCTTTTTACTCTCATAGGAAGCGGGCGAACAGACCGAACACGGCCAGTCCGACGATGACGTAGAAAATCCATTTGCCTTCACCTGTATGGATGATTGGCGGCGAATACTTACGTGGCTTGTACTTCCCGTAACGGAGCGGGCGCGAATAGGGCACCGCGAACCGGGAGAGTGGGATCGCGAGCACAAATCCGGCCAGGAAGCCGTACACATGTCCCCACAGCGATACGTTCGCCCCGATGAGCGTGAACACGGCGCTGATGGCGACGAAGATATAGACGAGTCGAGCATCTTGGCTATAGATGAGCGTTCGGCGGAACCGACCGATGTACACGTAGAAGCCAAGAATCGCTAAAATCGCACCGGACGCACCGGCTTGCAGATAAAACAGTTCACTCACTGTGAAGAACGTGAGCAGGTTGGCAAGCACACCGGCCACGATATAAAACACGGCGAATTTGATGTGACCGACCATGCGTTCCAGCGCAGGTCCGAAGATGATCAAAGCGAACGAGTTGAACAGCAAATGACCGAGGCCTAAGTGGATGAAGTTGGCCGTCAAGAGACGGTACCACTCCCCTTGGGCAAGCGCGAGATGGAATGACCCGCCGAGTGCGACGATTCGGAGGCCAGGGACCAAAGAATCGATGACAAACACGAGCAGTTGGATTACAATGAACAGCGTTACGAGCGGATACGCTCGGACGAACGTTTGAACATTCTCAGTACGACTAAACATAGCATCACCTCTTTCTTTAATTGTATAAGGAAATGAGTGAAAAAGGAAAGGAGCGAGTGTCCTGTGATTGTGGGAATCGGAATCGATATTGTCGAGCTCGTGCGGGTTGCCCGCTCAATCAAAAATGAGCGTTTCGTCACGCGTCTGTTGACCGAAGCCGAACGGGCGCTCGCGGACGCATACCCGGAACAGCGCCGCGTCGAATTCATCGCCGGACGATTCGCGGCGAAAGAAGCGTACGCCAAAGCGGTCGGGACCGGTATTGCCCGTGGCCTGTCGTGGCAACAAATCGAAATCTTACCGGATGAGACCGGGCGACCGCATATGACGGCGCCGTTCTCAGGCCGAATTCATATAAGTATCAGCCATAGCGAGCAATACGCCGTGGCACAAGTCATCATTGAAGAGGAGGATCACGATGTTTCGTCCAAGTTGGATTGAAATTGATCGGGCGGCGATCAAGCATAACGTAATCGAAATCAAAAAACGGATCCCGCAAGCGCTCATGGCCGTCGTCAAAGCCAACGCTTACGGACATGGCGCTGTCGAAGTGGCGAAGATCGCGCTCGAGAACGGAGCGACGATGCTTGGTGTGGCTTTGCTCGAGGAAGCCATCGAGCTCCGAGAGGCCGGGATTAAAGCGCCGATTCTCGTCATGGAAGCCCAGTTCCCAGAATATGCGGGCGTCGCAGCCGAGCACGATGTGACATTGTCTGTCTTTTCGGCCGACTGGTTACGTGAGGCGCGCACGCATCTATCTGACCGTCCGCTCACCGTTCATGTGAAAGTCGACACCGGGATGGGACGCCTCGGTCTGCGGACCCGCGCTGAACTTGATGCGCTTCTAGAAGCGGCCGATGACCGCTTCGTCGTGGAAGGCATCTATACTCATTTCGCGACGGCGGATGAGCCGGACAGCCAGCTGTATTATGAGCAACAGGAGCGGTTCCGTCAGTTGATGGACGGACTCCACTCACGTTTCCGCTACATCCATACGTCAAACTCGGCCGGGGCGATCCGTATGGCCGGGGAAGATGTGCCGTATAACTTGGTACGGGTCGGAATTGCGATCTATGGTCTCTACCCGTCTGCTGAGATGGCTTCTTTCTATACATTCCTTCGTCCTGCCTTCACCTTGAAGAGCAAGCTCATGCAGGTGAAGCAACTCGAAGCCGGACAGACGATCAGTTACGGGGCGACGTATACGACGACTGAAGATGAGTGGATCGGTACCGTGCCGGTCGGATATGCCGACGGCTGGATTCGTAAAGCGAGCGGCTTCGAAGTCGACGTCAATGGAGAGCGCTGTCCAATCGTCGGTCGTGTCTGTATGGATCGCTTCATGGTAAGGCTTCCTAACGAGCTGCCGGTCGGGACGACCGTCACGCTCATCGGCGGACCGGTCGCGATTGACGAACTGGCCACGCAACTCGAGACGATCAATTATGAAGTCGTCTGTCAATTGACGAGCCGTCTTCCACGACGTTATGTGTAAAGCGGAAACCGTGTGAAATTATCTGAATTCTTTTAGGAATTCTCTATATTTTCCCAAACTCGCGTGTTATATTGGTAAAGAACGCGGGAAGATTTCCGCCAGTCATTGAAACGATTCTGGAGGTGTAAGATGTTGAAACAGCGAACTGCGGGTGCTTTAGCGTCCGTTCCAGATCGGTTCTCGCAGCATGTGGGTCCGATTTCGATGAAAGACCGTGAATCATTGTCATTGAACGATGTAGTGACGTACTTGTCCAAAGAAATTGCTGATCGACAACAAACACTGCGCGAAGAATTGGCGAAAGGCTATCAAGAGATGGCCGCGTTTAATTTGAATATGGCAGAAGAGATGCTGATGATTGAGACGGAAGCCGAACATGCTCTCTTACGTCAAGTAAGCGGGGTGTGAGCGGAGTGATCGTAAAGCGTGGTGACGTGTTTTATGCGAATCTGTCGCCCGTAGTCGGTTCAGAGCAAGGTGGAGTTCGTCCGGTTCTCGTCATTCAAAACGATATCGGCAATCGCTTTAGCCCGACCGTCATTGTCGCTGCGATTACGGCTCAGATCCAAAAAGCAAAACTGCCGACTCATGTAGAGGTATATCAAGTCAAACATGGTCTCGAACGAGATTCCGTGATTTTGCTTGAACAGATTCGAACGATTGATAAGCGTCGTCTGACGGATAAAGTCACTCATCTCGATGATGAGACGATGCACAAAGTTGACCGAGCGCTAGAGATTAGTCTGGGATTAATCCCTCTCTAGCTTACATATAAAGAAACCGATACATGGGTATCGGTTTTTTTTCAAAAAAATCTTTAAAATTAGTTTAGAATTCTGTGAAACGGGAATTTAGTTTAATCGTACTCAGTTTTTCTGTACGCACATTAGGAGGGAATATACGATGGATTTAGCGATTCGCGAGCAAGTCATTGGAGAACAATTACACCTTTACGTATCCGGAGAAGTGGATACATATACCGCACCAAAATTGAAGGAAGTCTTGCATCCGGCCATTACGGAACAAGATGTTACCGTTCATTTGGATGAAGTGGATTATATGGATTCAACTGGTCTCGGCGTATTTGTCGGTGCCCTTAAAATAGCTAAACGTAATGAGAAAGAGTTGTCGCTCGTCGGCGTGACCGACCGCGTCAATCGTCTCTTTGAATTGACAGGACTGCACAAGTTGCTTTCAATCAATACAAACGTAAGAGGTGGCACGCAATGAGTAACATCGAACAGACGGTGATGACGTTCCCGGCCAAACCGGAGTATGTCGGTGTGGTCCGTTTAGTCGTCTCAGGAATCGCTAACCGTATGGGATACACGTACGACGAGATCGAAGATATTAAAATCGCGGTCTCGGAAGCCTGTGGCAATGCTGTTCAACATGCTTATGAAGACCAAGAAGGTGAAGTGAAACTCACGTGCGGCGTCCATGACGATCGTCTCGAAATGACAATCGAGGACTCTGGCAAAACGTTTGCCGACGACGTGAAACGCCAAGCGGCGCCAGTCGAAGAGACGGCTGAAATCGAATCGCTTCACGAAGGGGGACTCGGTCTTTTCCTCATTGAAGCCTTAATGGATGACGTCTCGATCAACAAGGACAATGGTGTCAAGGTGACGATGACGAAACTCCTTAATAGGGACGAGGTGGATCAGAGTGCCAGCAAAATCTCAACAACGCCATCACAGTGATGATGAAGTATTAGAGTGGATTGAGCGTTATCAACAGGACGATCAAAATGAAGAAGTCCAGATGCTCCTCATTAACCGATACTCGGACCTCGTTGAGGCACTTGCACGAAAGTTTTCACGCGGCCGTGCCATCCATGACGACCTCGTTCAAGTCGGTATGATCGGACTTCTCGCTGCCCTTCGTCGTTTCGACCCTGAGTTTGGACGCAGTTTCGAGTCATTTGCCGTTCCGACGATCATCGGTGAAATCAAGCGTTTCATCCGTGACAAGACGTGGAGCGTCCACGTTCCACGCCGGATTAAAGAGCTTGGACCGAAAATCAAGAAGACGGTCGAAGAATTGACGACCGAACTGCAACGTTCGCCACGCATCGATGAGATCGCGGATCACCTCGGCGTTTCTGACGAAGAGATTCTCGAGACGCTCGAGATGGGTAAGAGTTATCAAGCCCTCTCTGTCGATAGTTCAATCGAAGCGGACAACGAAGGTTCGACCGTCACACTTCTCGACCTCGTCGGGAGCCAAGAACGTGGCTACGAGTCGGTCGACCAGCGCCTCATTCTTGAAAAAGCGTTCAGTGTGCTGAATGAACGAGAACAGGCAATCTTAGAATGTGCTTATTATAAAAACATGAGCCAAAAAGAGACGGGTGAACTCCTCGGAATTTCACAGATGCACGTATCGCGCTTGCAACGACGTGCACTCGAGAAATTGCGTGAAGCCATCAAAGTCCCGCTCAATGAAGTATTCTCGAACGATGACTAAACGGTCATCGTTTTTTTGTCGTCCGCGCGTGAGTTTGCTACACTTCTAGAGAGAAGAGAAAAGGAAGTGATTCGATTGATTACGAAAGTTGCTAAAGAGTTGAAGTTGAAGACGAATCAAGTTGAGACGGTGCAACAGCTCGCCGCAGACGGAGCGACGATTCCGTTTATGGCCCGGTATCGTAAAGAAATGACCGGTAATCTCGATGAAGTGGAGATCAAAGCGATTCTCGACGCCTTACAATATGAAGAGAGTTTGCAGAAGCGTAAGTCGGATGTCCTCGCCAAACTCGAAGAGCTCGAGAAAGCGACACCGGAATTAGCGCGGGCGCTAGAAGCGGCGACGACCCTGCAACAAGTCGATGACATTTACCTTCCTTATCGTCCGAAGCGACGTACGAAAGCTGAACAAGGACGGGAAAAAGGGTTGCAAGCCCTCGCCGACTGGTATCGTCAACCGACACCCTATTCACTGAAAGAAGCGGAGTCGTTCGCGGGTGACCTTTCGCTAGAAGAAGCACTTCCGTTCGTGCAATCGATCATCGGTGAGGAGTGGGGCGAAGTGGCGACACTTCGACAATCACTTCGAACGCGAGTCCGAAAAGAGGCGCTCCTTCGTTCACAGAAGAAGAAACAGGCAGAAGACGAGAAAGAAGTGTTCGCCCAGTATTATGAATATGAAGAAAAAATCGCGGGAATTGTTCCGCACCGCATCCTCGCATTGAATCGAGGAGAGCGCACGGATGTGTTGCAAGTGAAGGTCGTCTTCGACGAAGCGGGCTTCATGCGCCAAGCGCTCGCCAAGTTTGACCGTTTGCCGACGGAAAAACGTGAACTCGTCACGCTCGCCGTGAAGGACGCGTTCAAGAAGTCAGTATTCCCGGCCATCGAACGCGAGATTCGTAGCGAGTTGACCGAGACGGCCGAAGAACAGGCAATCGATGTGTTCTCGAAAAACTTGAAGCAGCTCTACATGCAGCCACCGCTTCGCGAAGTCGTCGTCCTCGGGATTGACCCGGCTTACCGTACAGGATGTAAATGGGCGGTCGTCAATGAGATTGGAAAAGTCGAAGAGGTCGGTGTCTTCTATCCGACCGCACCGAAACACGATGTTGCCGGTTCGGAGAAAGTGTTGTCATCGCTCGTGAAACGTTATCCGGTTTCAGTCATTGTCATCGGAAACGGGACCGCTTCACGTGAGACGGAGCAGTTCGTCTCGAACTGGCTGAAGAAAGCTGAACGCGAGATTGCCTACGCTATCGTCAACGAGGCGGGGGCGAGTGTCTACTCGGCGTCAGAGATCGCCCGGTCTGAATTCCCGGAATTGAAAGTGGAGGAACGTTCGGCTGTCTCGATCGCGCGACGCATTCAAGATGCGATGGCTGAACTTGTTAAAGTCGACCCGCAGTCTGTCGGGGTCGGACAGTATCAGCACGATGTCAGTCAGAACAAGCTGAAAGGATCGCTCGAGTTTGTCGTCGAAAGTGTCGTCAACATGGTTGGGGTCGATGTGAACCGGGCTTCCGAATCACTGTTGACATACGTATCCGGGTTGAATAAGACGACGGCTAAAAACATTGTCGCGTATCGGGATGAGTTCGGGCGCTTTGATACACGAAAAGAGATCAAGAAAGTACCGCGTCTTGGAGCCAAGGCGTATGAGCAAGCGGCCGGCTTTTTACGAATCACAAACGGGAGTGATGTACTCGACCAAACCGAGATTCATCCGGAGAGCTATAAGTTGACGCTCTCTCTATTGAAGGAACTCGGTGTTTCGAAGCAAGCGGTCGGTACAGCTGAACTGCGAGATCGATTGAAGACGGTCGACGCCAAAGCGCTGAGCGAGAAAATGGACGCCGGATTGCCGACAGTCGAAGATATCTTGAAGTCGCTCGCAAAACCAGGACGTGATCCGCGCGAAGATATTCAAAAGCCGTTACTTCGGACAGACGTCATGAACTTAGAAGACCTTCAAGTCGGTATGGAGTTCCAAGGGACGGTACGGAACGTCATCGACTTCGGGGCGTTCATCGATATCGGAGTGAAGCAAGATGGGCTCGTCCATATTTCGAAGTTGTCGAATCGCTACGTCAAACATCCGCTCGATGTCGTCGCGGTCGGCGATATTGTCACCGTATGGATCGAACAAGTCGATGCCAATCGTGGCAGAATCAGTCTCACGATGCTTGAACCACGCGCTTAAATAAGAAGAAACTAGCATCGAGCAAAATGTTTTTCATTTTGCTCGATTTTTTTATGAAAAAGTGTTGACGGTCTTTTCTACCCGTGCTATCTTATAGAAGTCGCCGAGAGACGGCATGGAATATTAAAGCTTTTCTAAAAAAGTGATTGACAGGTTTCTGGTTTGCGGTTACAATTTAAATCGTTACTTCGATAAATTCAAGCAACGTTCCGCAATAGCTCAGTGGTAGAGCAACCGGCTGTTAACCGGTAGGTCGTAGGTTCAAATCCTACTTGCGGAGCCATTTTATTTTGGAGACGTACCCAAGAGGCTATAAGGGGCTCCCCTGCTAAGGGAGTAGGCTGGGAAACCGGTGCGAGGGTTCGAATCCCTCCGTCTCCGCCACTTAATTTTTAGAAAACACATACATCTGGCCCGTTGGTCAAGCGGTTAAGACACCGCCCTTTCACGGCGGTAACACGGGTTCGAATCCCGTACGGGTCACCATCATATGGAGGATTAGCTCAGCTGGGAGAGCACCTGCCTTACAAGCAGGGGGTCGGCGGTTCGATCCCGTCATCCTCCACCATTTCAAATTTAAGCACGTATAACGGTCTTGTGGTGTAGGGGTTAACATGCCTGCCTGTCACGCAGGAGATCGCGGGTTCAAATCCCGTCAAGACCGCCATTTACGTTGGGCCGTAGCCAAGTGGTAAGGCATCGGATTTTGATTCCGACATGCGAAGGTTCGATCCCTTCCGGCCCAGCTTATAATTTGAGTCATTAGCTCAGTTGGTAGAGCATCTGACTTTTAATCAGAGGGTCGCAGGTTCGAGCCCTGCATGACTCACCATTTTTATTCCCTCGTAACACCTTAATACGCTGCGGTCGTGGCGGAATCGGTAGACGCGCTAGGTTGAGGGCCTAGTGGTGGTTAACACCGTGGAGGTTCAAGTCCTCTCGACCGCACCAATATGCACCCTTAGCTCAGCTGGATAGAGCGTTAGACTACGAATCTAAAGGCCGGGAGTTCGAATCTCTCAGGGTGCACCATTTTCATTATGGGCCTATAGCTCAGCCGGTTAGAGCGCACGCCTGATAAGCGTGAGGTCGGTGGTTCGAGTCCACTTAGGCCCACCATTTAAACTGACGAACTTTGAAAACTGAACGATGAGGCAAAAAAGTTTTACAATTTTTGAATGAAGCGCAAGCTTCGTCATTTTTAAAGAGCTATATCAAATTCTTTGGAGAGTTTGATCCTGGCTCAGGACGAACGCTGGCGGCGTGCCTAATACATGCAAGTCGAGCGCAGGAAATCATCTGAACCCTTCGGGGGGACGTTGATGG
>NZ_SJUP01000031.1:0-841 GCF_004337025.1 Exiguobacterium sp. SL-10
CAAAGACAGTGATGCCCGGACCGGGCACAAGAGTGCCGACTCCTCGTTTTTCGGCTACAAGCATCATCTCGCGATGACGGAGGAGGGAATCATTACGGCCGTCATCGTCACATCTGGCGAGGCGGCAGACGGTCCACAATTGGCGAGCCTTGTCGAGAAGAGCCATCTAGCCGGTGTCGAGTTCGACCACATCGTGGGTGACGCCGCCTATTCTGGCCGTGACAACCTGATTTACGCAGCCTCGCAAGGATGTAAGCTTGTCGCTCCGTTGAATCCGCGTGTCTATTCGCCTGCCGATAACCGCGGTGAAGGGTTCACCTACAATAAGGATGCCGAACGCTACGTCTGTCCCGCCGGGCACATGGCCATCCGAAAGGCCCGGACAGGGACAAGGAACATCGGTAAAAATCAGAAAGAGACGCATTATTTCGATATCGAGCTCTGTAAGCAATGCTCATTGCGCGATGGCTGTTACAAGGATGGCGCAAAATCGAAAACGTACAGCGTGTCCTTGAAATCGAGGGAGCATAGTGAACAGTACGAGTACGAGCAGACGGATGAATTCAAGGACTATCGCCGCAAACGGCACGCCATCGAGGCGAAGAATAGTCAACTGAAGAACCCGCAAGGTTTGGCGCGCAACAAGACGTCAGACCTGAAAGGCATGACGTTGCAGGCCGTGATGGCGATCATCGCGGTCAACCTGAAGCGGATCATCGTCCTTCGAAAAGAAAATACAGGATGAGGGCAAGGAAAAAGAGCGATCGTCCCGACTTGAGTCGGTCCAATCGCTCTTTTTTCTGTCCACGCTCGGATAGAGCGGAGGTTTTTCAGTGCCCTC
>NZ_SJUP01000033.1:0-740 GCF_004337025.1 Exiguobacterium sp. SL-10
AGGTAGATAGGTCATGGGTGGAAGCACGGCGACGTGTGGAGCTGAATGATACTAATCGGTCGAGGCTTTGATCTAGTCTAAGGTTTGTATGAATTGATGAATCTTCAGTTTTGAGAGAACAATCTCTTAAAAAGAGTTGACATTATGTTAAAATAATGTTAATCTCATATATGTCTGGTGGCGATAGCGAAGCGGCCACACCCGTTCCCATGCCGAACACGGAAGTTAAGCGCTTCAGCGCCGAAAGTAGTTGGGGGTCTCCCCCTGTGAGGATAGGACGTTGCCAGGCATTACATATTTGGAGGATTAGCTCAGCTGGGAGAGCACCTGCCTTACAAGCAGGGGGTCGGCGGTTCGATCCCGTCATCCTCCACCATTTACACCTGCCGGTGTAGCTCAGTTGGTAGAGCATCTGACTTGTAATCAGAGGGTCGAGGGTTCGAATCCTTTCGCCGGCACCATTTTTCAAATAGTCTACCGCATGAATTATACCTTGCCGGGGTGGCGGAATTGGTAGACGCACAGGACTTAAAATCCTGCGAGGGTTTCCTCGTGCCGGTTCAAGTCCGGCCCTCGGTACCATCTTAATATCCCATGAAAGTTCATTCGTCTCGCACCCTTAGCTCAGCTGGATAGAGCGTTAGACTACGAATCTAAAGGCCGGGAGTTCGAATCTCTCAGGGTGCACCATTTATAACGGGAAGTAGCTCAGCTTGGTAGAGCACTTGGTTTGGGACCAA
>NZ_SJUP01000034.1:0-458 GCF_004337025.1 Exiguobacterium sp. SL-10
GCTCGACGTGCGCGTCCTCCGCGAGCTCACGCACCCGGTTCACCTGGTCTCGGATGTGTTCGCGAAACATCAGCTCGGGCATCACGGTCTCGACGGTCTCGGCGACGGCGAGCGCATAGGCGAGGAGGGGTTGATGACGTCATCTTCCGGTGCGAGGTCCAGAAAATATTTGTAAGTGAGGTCGGTCTTCGCCCGTCTGACGAGGTCGACGTCGGACAGGTTCGAATGCGCCTTCAGGAACAGATACTTGAACATCCGGACAGGATGGACGGCCATCCGACCGTTGTCGTGGCAATACGTATCCTCGAGCAGGCCGGTGATGAAATCGAATGAGACGAGGTCATGGATGAGTCGCAGCTCATCATCGGCCGGGATCAACAGGTCATAGAGGGCCGCATACGGGCTCGGCGGCATGTTCGGCAGGTCGGGCATCATCGGGATCGCCTCCAAATTGGTTG
>NZ_SJUP01000035.1:0-457 GCF_004337025.1 Exiguobacterium sp. SL-10
GCCGCCGAAGGTGGGACAGATGATTGGGGTGAAGTCGTAACAAGGTAGCCGTATCGGAAGGTGCGGCTGGATCACCTCCTTTCTAAGGAAAATGCCCATGTGGCATTGCCCATCGTTCAGTTTTGAGAGACCAAATCTCTCGACAATCAAAATATGAGGGCCTATAGCTCAGCTGGTTAGAGCGCACGCCTGATAAGCGTGAGGTCGGTGGTTCGAGTCCACTTAGGCCCACCATTTTTTTGAGAATTCCAATATGGGGCCTTAGCTCAGCTGGGAGAGCGCCTGCCTTGCACGCAGGAGGTCAGCGGTTCGATCCCGCTAGGCTCCACTTTGTTCCTTGAAAACTGAAGATTCATCAAGACATCAAACCAATTAATTTCACATATGGTCCGTGAGGACCGTGTGTCTTAGACGCTAGATCAAGGTAGAAAGGGCGTACGGTGGATGCCTTGGCACT
>NZ_SJUP01000036.1:0-450 GCF_004337025.1 Exiguobacterium sp. SL-10
GTACAAAATACGTTATTGCAGATGATCCACAATGGTGGCGTGATTTCCTAAAAGAGCATGTGTCTGTTGTGGCAATGAATGAAGATGAAGCGTTTGAGTTAACAGGGCATTCTGATCCTCTGTTAGCCTCTGATGTTGCTTTAGAGTGGGTAGATTTAGTGCTTTGTACCGCTGGGCCTGCTGGGCTTTATATGGGGGGTTATACAGAACATAGCTTTAAGCGCCAAACCACACATCCTTTATTACCGGGAGCGATTGCTGAATTTAATCGCTATGAATTTAGTCGTGCAATGCGCCGTAAAGATTGTGATGAGCCAGAGAAGGTCTATTCTCATATTGAACCATATATGGGTGGTCCTGAGAAAATTATGAATACAAATGGTGCGGGTGACGCAGCATTGTCAGCATTACTACATGATATTACAGCGAATAGCTATCATCGTATTAATG
>NZ_SJUP01000037.1:0-427 GCF_004337025.1 Exiguobacterium sp. SL-10
ATCGGTGACGCGCTGCCAGGCGAAAAGTGGGTGATGCCAGACGTTACGATGGTAATTCACTCCCTGTTCGCCGTTGGTGATAAACGCCCGCAGCGTTGACAGGTCTGGTTTGTCGTCACCTAACGCCACGACCACCACAAACACCTCACCTTTCATCGGGATAAAGGCCTGAGTACCCAGCGGATGACGTTCGAGTTCGTGAATGGTCAGCGGCAGATTCGCCGGTTGCGCGCGGTTAATGCTGATAAGCGTACAGTCTTGCTCAAGAATCTCAACCAGCGCCAAATCGTGGTAACGCTCCACCAGGCCATTGTTAATAAGGAAAAAATCCCGTTGCTGCGTTTCGATTACGTCGCCATAAGCACTAAAGGCTTCCTGACTTAACGGTAATACCTGAAGTTTCATCTTTTTGTCCTTGTAACATAAT
>NZ_SJUP01000038.1:0-425 GCF_004337025.1 Exiguobacterium sp. SL-10
CCTCGCGCAGTCGTTGCAGCAAGCGATGACGGCGCACCGCGACGGCCAGCTCGACACCGCCGAGCCGCTCTACCGCCGCGTGCTGAAGCTGCAGCCCGCGCATCCCGACGCGCTGCACTACCTCGGCGTGCTGCTGCACCAGCGCGGGCGCGGCGACGAGGCTGTGATCCTGCTCGACCGCGCGCTCAGGCTCACGCCGCTGCATGCCGACGCGCATTGCAACCTCGGCAACATCCACAAGGAGCACGCGCGCCACGCCGAGGCCGAGGCCTGCTATCGCCGCGCCCTCGCGCTGGCGCCGGACCATCCGCAGGCGCTCGGCAATCTCGCCATCGTGCTGGAGGCGCTGGAGCGCGTGGATGAGGCACGCGAAGCCTACCAGGCCTGGCTCGCGAGGATGCCGGCCGATGCGCGCGGGCATTACC
>NZ_SJUP01000039.1:0-423 GCF_004337025.1 Exiguobacterium sp. SL-10
CGAATCTAAAGGCCGGGAGTTCGAATCTCTCAGGGTGCACCATTTATAACGGGAAGTAGCTCAGCTTGGTAGAGCACTTGGTTTGGGACCAAGGGGTCGCAGGTTCGAATCCTGTCTTCCCGACCATCATAACTTTTGGGGCCTTAGCTCAGCTGGGAGAGCGCCTGCCTTGCACGCAGGAGGTCAGCGGTTCGATCCCGCTAGGCTCCACCATTTTTGAAACCGACGAACTTTGAAAACTGAACGATGAGGCAAAAAAGTTTTACAATTTTTGAATGAAGCGCAAGCTTCGTCATTTTTAAAGAGCTATATCAAATTCTTTGGAGAGTTTGATCCTGGCTCAGGACGAACGCTGGCGGCGTGCCTAATACATGCAAGTCGAGCGCAGGAAATCATCTGAACCCTTCGGGGGGACGTTGATGG